>NZ_LOVM01000002.1:0-394374 GCF_001523445.1 Burkholderia sp. ABCPW 11
GCGCTGGCGGTGCACAAGCAGATGGGCTGGGACACGTCGAAGGTGAACGTGAACGGCGGGGCGATCGCGATCGGTCATCCGATCGGCGCGTCGGGCTGCCGGATCCTGGTGACGCTGCTGCACGAGATGGTCAAGCGCGATGCGAAGCGCGGGCTGGCGTCGCTGTGCATCGGCGGCGGGATGGGCGTCGCGCTCGCGGTCGAGCGTCCGTGATCGGCCAACCGTGATCGGCGGTTCGTAACCGGCCGTTCGCCACAGGCGAACCGGATCCGTGCGCCGGCCGATTGCAGCTTCGGCCGGCGTCACGTGAAGTCAGAGGGGGCCTTCGGCAGCTCTCGAAACCAAAAATGGAGTGAGATTTATGTCTCAGCGAATTGCGTACGTAACGGGCGGGATGGGCGGCATCGGCACCAGCATCTGCCAGCGCCTGTCGAAAGACGGCTTCAAGGTGGTCGCAGGGTGTGGCCCGAACTCGCCGCGCCGGGTGAAATGGCTCGAGGACCAGAAGGCGCTCGGGTACGACTTCATCGCGTCGGAAGGCAACGTCGGCGACTGGGACTCGACCAAGGAAGCGTTCGACAAGGTCAAGGCGGAAGTCGGCGAGATCGACGTGCTGGTCAACAACGCGGGCATCACGCGCGACGTCGTGTTCCGCAAGATGACGCATGAAGACTGGACCGCCGTGATCGACACCAACCTGACGAGCCTGTTCAACGTGACGAAGCAGGTGATCGACGGAATGGTCGAACGTGGCTGGGGCCGCATCATCAACATTTCGTCGGTGAACGGCCAGAAGGGGCAGTTCGGCCAGACCAACTATTCGACCGCGAAGGCCGGCATTCACGGCTTCACGATGGCGCTCGCGCAGGAAGTCGCGACGAAGGGCGTGACGGTCAATACCGTGTCGCCCGGCTACATCGGCACGGACATGGTGAAGGCGATCCGTCCGGACGTGCTCGAGAAGATCGTCGCGACGATTCCGGTGCGGCGTCTCGGCGCGCCGGAGGAAATCGGCTCGATCGTCGCGTGGCTCGCATCGAACGATTCGGGCTTCGCGACGGGCGCCGACTTCTCGCTGAACGGCGGCCTGCACATGGGCTGAGCGCCCGGGCTGCGCGGGCCGGATGCCGCGCAGCCGGGCGTTTTCCGAAGGCCCCCGCCTCCCGGACCCGGGAGGCGGGGATTCGTCACTTGCGCTACGCTGCACTCAAAGGCGTTACATGACTACTACAAAGAAGACGGCCGAACGGCTCATCAAGAAGTACCCGAACCGCCGGCTCTACGATACCGAGACAAGCACGTACATTACGCTCACCGACGTGAAGCAGCTCGTGCTCGAGCAGGAGGATTTCAAGGTCGTCGACGCGAAATCCAACGAAGACCTGACGCGCAGCATCCTCCTGCAGATCATCCTCGAGGAGGAGAGCGGTGGCGTGCCGATGTTCTCGTCGTCGATGCTGTCGCAGATCATCCGTTTCTACGGTCATGCGATGCAGGGCATGATGGGCACGTACCTGGAAAAGAACATCCAGGCATTCATCGACATCCAGAACAAGCTCGCGGATCAATCGAAGAACCTCTACGAAGGCAACGCGATGAATCCGGAAGTCTGGTCGCAGTTCATGAACATGCAGGCGCCGATGATGCAAGGGATGATGACGAGCTACATCGAGCAGTCGAAGAACATGTTCGTGCAGATGCAGGAGCAGATGCAGAACCAGGCGAAGTCGATGTTCAGCACGTTCCCGTTCAAGCAGCCCGGCGCATCGGAGCCCGAAAAGAAGTAACGGAATCGCGGCAGGCCGGCCGGGGCGGCGCGAGCCGTCGGGGCGTCGGCGCCGCGAAGCGGGCGGCCGGTCGCTATCGTGCATTCGGCCAGGACGAAGCGTGGCTGCCGCTTGCCGGAAAAGATGGCCGACGGTCGTCCGGGATCGTCGGCACCGAATGCCCGTGCCGGGCAGGCACGGACATCGTCGTCGTCCAGTCGATCGAGATCCCGTCCATACGAATGAAAGCCAGGTCGCACCGCGCGTGACGGTGCGCGTTCGTGCCCGCGCGGACGCTTGCCTGGCGTACCATAAGCGGCGCTGCACGGCGATGCGCGAAATGCGCTGGCGGTTCCCGCGCATGGTGAGAGGTCCGATGCCGCATCGATGCGGGCGGCCGAGAAAAACAAACCGACTGAGAGAGAGCATGCGAGGGATTCGAACGGCATCGACCGGCAGGCTGGCCGGTCTTGCTGCGATGTTTATGATGGGTGTCGGCCTGGCCGTGCCGGGCTTTGCGATGGATTGCGCGAAAGCCGTCCAGCCGATCGAGAAGCGCATTTGCGCGAGCCCCGCGCTGCGCGCGGCCGATGCGCGGATGAATGCGGCCTATGCGGGCGTGCTACAGGCCGCGCCGGACGCCGCCGTCCGCGACATGCTGGTGCGCAGCCAGCGCCGCTGGCTCGCCGCGCGCAACAAACGACTCGATACCGATTACGACGGCCATCGGCTGGCAGTCGACGAAGTGCGCAAGGCCTTCGATCGGCGCACCGCCGTGCTGGCCGACCGATCGGATGAAGGGCTGATCGCGCGCGCACTGGCCGAGCGGCAGTGGCTCGCGAAATACAGCGGCGGCCCGCTGGCCGGCTTCGATGCCAATTGCGATTTCATTCCCGACGATGCGAGCGGCGCGCATGTTTCTTATGCGTGTTTCGGCGCGATTCATGTGCAACATCATGCGCGGGTGTGCAGCCAAAGCGAGGACTGGGCGACCGGCGCGGTCTATCAGTACCGCCTGGTGAGCGCGGCCGACGACGGGAAGGTGCATCCGGTGGCGTTCTGCGAAGCGCAAGGCACGCATGCATGCGACAGCGGCAGCGCGCAGGCGGGATGGGTGCGGGCTGCGGCGTCCGGTGGCGAGAACCGTACGCCGGCGCCGGTGGCGGGCCTGCCGCAGCTCGACGCCGAATTGTGGCCGCTCGGAGAGGGCGGCGATGCCGCGTGGTTCGATCGGTGTCTGAAGGCGCCGGTGTTTCCGGATGCGGATGCGCACTGACGCGCGGCGTTTCGAGTTCGGGTACGACCTGCTATCCGAATCGACGGGCTGGGTGCTGCGGCGCCGGGGACTGGCGCCGCAGGGTCATCGGTGCGGGTGACCGCGACGCGTTCCGTCGTTGCTCAGTGTGCCGAACCGAAATCCTGATCGTCGTCCGACGGAGGAAGGTCGAGCACGAGCTTGACGGCACTGTAGTTCGCTTTAAGTGAAAACACGCGACCGATCACGAGAAATGTCTGGCGCGAGTTATCGAGTTCGACGAAATCGCCGGGTTGCGGCACGTGTGCGCCTTGGTCGTAGGAAAAGCTGGTGCTGGTCTGCTCGCCGATGGCTTCTGCGGCGTGCTCGGTGAATTCGATTGTGATGTGGGTGGTCATGCGAGGCCCGTTGGGTCGATTGGGGAGAGCGGATGCCGCATTTTCGCATAGCGGCTGCGCTAATTCGGGGCGATTCTTGTAGGATTGCGCGCGCGCCCCTGTCCGACGTGCCGCCGATGGTAAGCAGACGACCGGTCGGCCCGGAGTGAAAGGGACGCATCAAGCGCCCCGTCTTTGTCGGCTGTCCATCGAGCTGCATGCTCGAACTGCCGATCGACGTTGCCCGCTGGTCGCTCATTTTGGCTCGCCGCCCCTAAATCGCTGTAAACTCACGCTTTTGCTGCCACGCCCCCACATTCCAGATGTCCCAATCCCCCAAAGTAGGGTTCGTATCCCTCGGGTGCCCGAAAGCGCTCGTCGATTCCGAACAGATCATCACGCAACTGCGCGCCGAAGGTTATGAAATCTCCGGCACCTACGACGGCGCCGACCTCGTCGTCGTGAACACCTGCGGCTTCATCGACGAAGCGGTGCAGGAAAGCCTCGACGCGATCGGCGAAGCGCTGACCGAGAACGGCAAGGTGATCGTCACCGGCTGCCTCGGCGCGAAGTCGAGTGCCAGCGGCTCGAACCTGATCGAGGAAGTCCACCCGAAGGTGCTCGCCGTCACCGGCCCGCACGCGGTGGGCGAAGTGATGCAGGCCGTGCATTCGCACCTGCCGAAGCCGCACGACCCGTTCGTCGACCTCGTGCCCGCGGCCGGCATCAAGCTCACGCCGCGTCACTACGCATACCTGAAGATCTCCGAAGGCTGCAACCACCGTTGCACGTTCTGCATCATCCCGTCGATGCGCGGCGACCTCGTGTCGCGCCCGGTCGCCGAAGTGATGCTGGAAGCCGAGAACCTGTTCAAGTCGGGCGTGAAGGAACTGCTCGTGATCTCGCAGGACACGAGCGCTTACGGCGTCGACGTGAAGTACCGCACGGGCTTCTGGAACGGCAAGCCGATCAAGACGCGCATGACCGACCTGGTCGCCGCGCTCGGCGAACTCGCCGCGCAGTACGGCGCGTGGGTGCGGCTGCACTACGTGTATCCGTATCCGAGCGTCGACGAAGTGATTCCGCTGATGGCCGAAGGTCCGTTCAAGGGCCACGTGCTGCCGTATCTCGACGTGCCGTTCCAGCACGCGCACCCGGAAGTGCTGAAGCGCATGAAGCGTCCGGCGAACGCCGAGAAGGTGCTCGAGCGCGTGCAGAAGTGGCGCGAGATCTGCCCGGACCTGACGATCCGCAGCACGTTCATCGCGGGCTTCCCCGGCGAGACGGAAGCGCAGTTCGAGACGCTGCTCGACTTCGTCCGCGAAGCGGAGCTCGATCGCGTCGGCTGTTTCGCGTATTCGCCGGTCGAAGGCGCGACCGCGAACGACCTGGACGGCGCGTTGCCGGACGAGGTCCGCGAGGAACGTCGCGCGCGCTTCATGGAAGTGGCCGAGGAAGTGTCGGCGAACCGCATGCGGCGCAAGGTCGGCAAGACGCTCAAGGTGCTGATCGACGAAGTCGGCGAAGAAGGCGGCATCGGCCGTACGGCAGCCGATGCGCCGGAGATCGACGGTGTCGTCTATGTCGAGCCGGCGGCGAAGGCATCGAAGCGCTACAAGGTCGGCGATTTCGTGTCCGTGAAGATCACGGGCGCCGACGGCCACGATCTGTGGGGCGAGGTGTAAGCGATGGCCGCTGCATTTCCGGAGATCCTCGCGCTCGGCGAGGCGATGATCGAATTCAACCAGTCGCAGCCGGGGCGCCCTGAATTCCTGCAGGGCTTCGGCGGCGACACGTCGAACTTCTGCATCGCAGCGGCGCGCCAGGGCGCGTCGACGGGCTTCGTGTCGGCGATCGGCGATGATCCGTTCGGCCGCCTGCTGGCCGACATGTGGGCGGCGGAGCAGGTCGACACGACGTACGTACGCATCGACCGCACGGCGCCGACCGGCGTGTATTTCGTCACGCACGGCATCGATGGCCACCAGTTCGACTATCTGCGTGCGGGCTCGGCTGCGAGCCGCTATGCGGTGGGCGACCTGCCGCTCGACGCGCTCGCGGCCGCGAAGGCCGTGCACTTGTCGGGCATCAGTCTTGCGATCGGCACGGCCCCGTGCGACGCGGCATTCGCGGCGATCGACCACGCGCGTCGCCACGGCGCGAAGGTCAGCTTCGACACGAACCTGCGCCTGAAGCTGTGGCCGCTGCCGCGTGCCCGCGCGGTGATGCGCGAGGCGCTGCGCCAGACGGACATCTGTCTGCCGAGCTGGGACGACGTCACGGCGCTCACGGGCGCGAACGATCGCGACGCGATCGTCGACGCGATGCTCGAGCACGGGCCGCAGGTCGTCGCGCTGAAGCTCGGCAAGGAAGGCGCATATGTCGCGACGCCGCATGAGCGGCGCGTCGTGCCGGGCTTCGCGGTCGATGCCGTCGACGCGACCGGCGCCGGTGACTGTTTCGGCGGCGCGTTCGTCGCGCGGATCGTCGCCGGCGACGATCCGTTCGCGGCCGCGCGTTATGCGAACGCGGCGGCGGCGCTGTCGACGACCGGTTACGGCGCGGTCGCGCCGATTCCGCACCGCGCTGCGGTGGAAAGCCTGATGCAGGGCTGACGCGAAACGCGTACGCCGACGACGCAGTCGCAGCGCAGGCTTGCGCGGCGACGCAAGAGCCGGGTTGCGACCTGGCACGGTCCGCGATGGTCGGGCGAATCTGAAGCAAGGAGCAACACAAGGTGGGTCGATATTCGGAATGGCAACGGGCGCTCGTCGTCGCGGGTGCGCTGTTAGCGGGCATCGCGATGCCGGCGGCGGTCGAGGCGCAGGGGGTTGCACCCGGCGTGCAGCAGGATGAACCGGCGCCGGCGCGGCCGCTGAAGCCGAATCCCGAGTTCGCCCGCCTGCCGCGCTACGAAGGCACGCTCGGCGACCGGCCGATCGTCGTGCATCTCGGCCCCAAGACGGACGAGGAAGGCGTGCACGGCGAATACCAGTTCGCCGACACGGGCGAGGTCGTGCTGCTCGCGGGCGACCGCGACGGCGATACGCTCGAGATCGAGGAGTCGAACGACGGCACGAACATCACCGGCGTGTGGATCGGCCGTTTCGACGCGACGGGCGACCTGAAGGCCGACCGGATGAATTCGGACGAATCGGATCCGCAACCGGTCGTGCTGCGTCTGGCGCCGGGCAAACGCGCGGCGCTGCAGGTGCGCGACGGCCGCGTGCACGAAATCGAGACGGTGGGCGGCATCGTCAATCTGCGCACCGACGACTGAGCGCACGCTGGCTTGGTGTGCGCGGCGCGCACTGTACCGGGCCAAGCGCGCCGATTTTGGCTACTCTAGCGACATATTCCGCAACCGAACGGCCTCGTGCCCGGCCTCCAGTCATGACCGCATCCACTCCCAAGCGCGCGCTGCAAACCCGCATCGTTCAACCCGACGACGTCATTCCGGAAGGCTTTCGTTCGTTCGTGCCGCCGGTCGCGCGCGCGTCGACGGTCGTGTTCCCCGATCTCGCGACGATGCGCGCGCTGGTCTGGCACGACGACAACCAGTGGCGCTACGGGCTGCACGCGACGCCGACGTCGCTCGCGCTCGCGCAGCGGCTCGCCGAGATCGAGGGCGGCACGCACGCGCTGCTGCAGCCGTCGGGCCTCGCGGCGATCATGAACGTCTATTTCGGGATCGTGAAAGCGGGCGACGACGTGCTGATTCCGCACAACGTGTACGGCCCGAACGCCGATTTCGGCAAGTGGCTGGCGCACGATTTCGGCATCACCGCGCGTTTTTACGACCCGTTGATCGGCGCCGGCATCGCCGAGCTGATCCAGCCGAACACGCGGCTGATCTGGATCGAGGCGCCGGGCTCGGTGACGATGGAAGTGCCCGACGTGCAGGCGATCACGGCGGCCGCGAAGGCGCGCGGCATCGTCACCGCGATCGACAACACCTTTTCGGCGGGCCTCGCGTTCAAGCCGTTCGAGCACGGCGTCGACATTTCGGTGCAGGCGCTGACCAAGTACCAGTCGGGCGGCAGCGACGTGCTGATGGGCGCGACGATCACCGCGAACGCGGAGCTGCACGCGAAGCTGAAGCTCGCGCGGATGCGCTGCGGGATCGGCGTGTCGGTCGACGATTGCTCGCTCGTGCTGCGCAGCCTGCCGAGCATGCAGGTGCGCTTCGACGCGCACGGCAAGAGCGCGCTCGCGCTCGCGCAATGGCTGAAGGCGCGGCCGGAGATTGCGGCGGTGCTGCATCCGCAGATCGCCGACTGCCCGGGGCACGCGTCGTTCATGCGCGATTTCACCGGCGCGGGCGGGCTGTTCTCGGTGGTGTTCGACGCACGCTACAGCGCGGAGCAGGTCGACCGTTTCGTCGAGTCGCTCGAGCTGTTCGCGATCGGCTGGAGCTGGGGCGGCGCGTGCAGCCTCGCGATGCCTTACGACGTCGCGTCGATGCGTCCGGACTGGCCGCATCGCGGCACGCTGGTGCGTTTCTACGTCGGTCTGGAAGACGAAACCGATTTGCGTGCGGACATCGAGCGCGCGATGCAGGCCGCACTCGGCTGATCGCCGGCCGGCAACGTCCGGCGCAAAAACGAAACGCCGGCGCGATGCCTTGTCGCGCCGGCGTTTCTCATTGACGGTGCGGCCGGATCAGAACAGTCGCAGCAGCCCGTCGAGGCCGACATGGTCGAACGCGACCGTCGCCGCATCGCGCACGACGGGCTTCGCGTGGAACGCGACCGACAGCCCGGCTTCGGCCATCATCTTCAGATCGTTCGAGCCGTCGCCCATCGCGATCGCGCGGCGCGGCTCGAGGCCGAGCGACGCGCACGTCTCGCGCAGCAGGCGCGCCTTCACGTCGGCGTTGACGATCTCGCCGAGCACCTTGCCGGTGAGCTTGCCGTCGACGATCTCGAGCGTGTTCGCATGCGCGTAGTCGATGCCGAGGCGCGCCTTCAGCCGCTCGGTGAAGAACGTGAAGCCGCCCGACACGAGCAGCGTCTTCATGCCGGCAGCCTTCACGCCGGCCAGCATCGTCTCGGCGCCCGGCGACAGTTGCAGCCGTTCTTCGTACACGCGCTCGAGCGCGTGCGCGTCGAGCCCGGCCAGCAGCGCGACGCGGCGCGTGAGGCTTTCGTTGAAATCGCGGATCTCGCCGCGCATCGACGCTTCGGTGATCTCCGCGACCTGCGTTTTCAGCCCGCAGAAATCGGCGATCTCGTCGATGCATTCGATCGTGATCAGCGTCGAATCCATGTCCATCACCGCGAGCCCGAAATCGCCGAGCGTGAGGCCGGCCTCGACGAACCCGAAGTCGAGCGCATGCGTGCCGCAGTACGCGTCGATGTCGAGGCGCTGCGCCGGGCTCGCGTTTTCGACGCGCAACGCGTGATCGTCGGTCTGCACGATGCGGGTGCCGCGCGACAGCGCGAGCAGCGGTTTGTGGTGGGCGTCCGACAGCGGCGCAAGACTCTGGATGACGAGATTGTGGGTCATGACGAGTGGTTGGAAGACGAATGAATGACGTGCGCGGCCCGCGGGCGGCCGCCTGCGAACGCGGCCCCGTGCGGCTGCAGGCCGTTGCGTCGCGAACGCGCCATTGTAGCCGGTTGGCCGGGACGGGCGATCGCGGCAGGGACGAATCCTGAGGCCGGACTCGAACCGGCACGCCCGCAGCGCGAACCGGACGCCGCCGACTATCGTCCGTTCGCGCGATCCCAGTACGGCGGATCGCCGAAATGCTCGGCCAGGAATGCGATGAACGCGAGCGTTTTCAGCGGCACGTGTGCGCGGCTCGGATAGACGGCCCAGATCGCGACGTCTTCCGCGAACGGGTAATCGTCGAGCACGGTGACGAGCACGCCGTTCGCGAGCAGCGGGCCGACGTCCCAGGTCGACTTGATCGCGATCCCGAAGCCGTCGACGAGCGCTTCGCGGATCGCTTCGCCGTTGCTCGCGGCGAGCCGGCCGCCGACCCGCACCGTGAGCGGACCTTGCGGCGTCGCGAACGACCAGTCGCGCTGGTCGCCGAGGATCACGCATTCGTGCTGCGTCAGGTCGGTCGGGTGGCGCGGCGTGCCGCGTTCGGCGAGATAGGCGGGCGAGCAGCACAGCACGCGGCGGTTGGCGGCGAGCTTGCGGGCGACGAGCGTCGAATCCTTCAGCGCGCCGAGGCGGACCGCGACGTCGTAGCCGTCGTCGACCAGATCGACGATCTCGTCGGACAGCCGCAGATCGAGCGACACGGACGGATAGCGGCGCAGGAACGCCGGAATCACCGGCGCGACGTGCTGGCGGCCGAACGACGACGACATCGACACCTTCAGCCGCCCGTACGGCTCGCTGCGGCCGCGGCCGACCGACGCACGCGCGGCATCGGCGGCCGCGAGCAGCGCGTCGGCGCGCGCCATGAAGACTTCGCCGTCCTGCGTGAGGCTGATGCGGCGCGTGGTGCGGTGCAGCAGCCGCGCACCGAGCTGGCGTTCGAGCTGCGCGATGCGTGCGCTCGCGACGGCGGCCGACACGCCGAATTCGCGCCCGGCCGCGCTGACGTTCGCGAGCAGTGCCGCGCGCACGAACAGCGCGACGTCGAGCAGGTCGAGCGGCTTGTCGGGCGCCGAAATGGGAGCAGACGTCATTATTCTGGAATTCCTGAAAATGTTTCAGGAAATATAGCGGTTTTCTCGAATGATCGGGTTGCCTACGATGGCACGCATGGAGGTTGCGCCGCAGCCTGCCGGATTTCCTGAAAGGAGTATCGAGATGAAAGCCGTTGGATTGACCCGTTATCTGCCGATCGACGACCCGCAAGCGCTGCTCGACGTCGAACTGCCGCAGCCCGTGCCGGGCCCGCGCGATCTGCTCGTGAAGGTCGAGGCGATTTCCGTGAACCCGGTCGACACCAAGGTGCGTGCGCCGAAGCCGCAGATCGAGGAGACGCCGCGCGTGCTCGGCTGGGATGCGGCCGGCACGGTCGTCGCGGTCGGCGCCGACGTCACGCTGTTCCGGCCCGGCGACGAAGTGTTCTACGCGGGCAGCATCACGCGGCCCGGCGCGAACAGCGAATTTCACGCGGTCGACGAGCGGATCGCCGCGCTGAAGCCGCGCACGCTCGACTTCGCGGCGGCGGCCGCGCTGCCGCTCACCGCACTGACCGCGTGGGAAGCGCTGTTCGACCGGTTGCGCGTGTCGCCGCAGGGCGCGGACGCGGGCAAGTCGGTGCTGATCATCGGCGGCGCGGGCGGTGTGGGCTCGATTGCGATCCAGCTCGCGAAGACGCTCGGCAAGCTGCACGTGATCGCGACCGCTTCGCGGCCGGCGTCGGCCGAATGGGTGCGCGCGCTGGGCGCGGACGCGGTGGTCGACCATTTCGGCGATCTGCCGGCACAATTGCGCGAGGTCGGCCATCCGAGCGTCGACTACGTGCTGATCTTCAACGACACCGACCATCATTTCCCGGCCGCCGCGGAAGTCATCCGGCCGCAGGGCGGCATTTGCACGATCGTCGAGAACGCGAAGCCGGTGCCGGTCGAATTGCTGAAGGCGAAGAGCGCCGCGTTTCACTGGGAATTCATGTTCACGCGTGCGATGTTCGAGACGCCGGACATGATCGAGCAGCACAAGATCCTGAGCGAGGTGGCGCGGCTCGTCGACGGCGGCACGCTGCGCACGACGCTCGGCGAACAGCTCGGCACGATCAATGCCGAGAACGTGCGGCGCGCGCACCGGATGCTCGAGGGCGGGCGCGCGATCGGCAAGCTCGTATTGAGCGGGTTCTGAGCCGGCGGGACGCGTAAGGTTGCGGCGCCGCGAACGCAAGCGGGGTAACACCCGATGCGTTTGCGGCGCATTGCATCCCGCTTGGCGGTAGACTGGCAGCGCATCATGCATCGAAAACCGCGCGGCACGCGCGTGCCGCCGCATTACAAGGAGGTCAGCATGAGCCAACGCAGCTTGTCGGTTGCCGCATCGTGGTCGGTCGTGTTCGCGGCGGCGTGCGTCAGCGCGAGCGTATTCGCGGCGCCGCCGGTCAAGGGCAGCCTGAAGGGCGGCGGTACGGGACAGCTCGAATACACCGTCAAGGTCGACTCGAAGACCTTCGGCAATACGCAGGAGACCCGCAAGATCCGCTCGGGCGAGACGGACGATTTCAACTGGAAGTCGGTGCCGCCGAGCGGTGCCGTTGCGATGCCGGACGGCTGCCCGAACGCCGACAACCTGCCGCGCGACGCGAACGGCGCGATGGTGCGGCAGACCCAGGTGCGGCTCGCGCCGTCGGTCGACGCAAAGGGTGTCGCCAACGTGCAGTTGAGCTTCCAGGCGGCCGCGCCGAAGGGCACGCGCAGCGTGACGGCCGGCGGCAAGTCGCTGCAGTGCCCGGACGTCGCGTCGGTGAGCCAGGTGAAGTGGGTGTCGATTCCGACCAATGGCGGGTCGAAGTCCGTGACGATGAGCGACGGCACCAAGGTGACGGTGTCGATCAAGCATTGAGCGGCGCGCGCGGGCCGGCGTTTCGTCCGGTGCGCGCGCAACCGGTTCGACGGGCGGAACGAGCAGGGCGGCACGCGAGCAGCTCCGCCGTGCCGCCGTTGCAATGTATCCGCTGCCGGCTCCGAGGCGCGGCGCCGCGACCGTGCAACGGCGACGCGTGGCGTCATGCGGATGTCACGTCATGCTCGCGCGCATCCTGTCCGTCCGGTCATGACATCCCGGTGAAAACTTCGCATGCGCGCGCTGCCGCCGCGCGTCAGTGCGTGCGCTCTTCGAGCCGCGACGCGAGAAAGCGGTGATCGGCCGAGAACAGCCGGCGATAGGTCATCAGCACCGCGCCGACGGTGCCGAGCGCGGACGCCGCGGCGATCAGGAACATGATCACGATCTGGTAGCGCACGGCCTGCAGCGGCGATTGGCCGGCCAGCACCTGGCCCGTCATCATGCCCGGCAGGCTCACGACGCCGACTACCGCCATCTGGTTCAGCGTCGGCAGCATGCCCGCGCGCACGGCCTGGCGGGCGGCGTCCTGCGCGGCTTCCCAGCGCGTCGCGCCCAGCGCGAGCGCGGTTTCGACACGATCGCGGCGCGCGGTGAGTTCCTCCATCATCCGCTCGACGCCGAGCGAGACGCCCGTCAGCGTATTGCCGAGAATCATCCCGAGGATCGGGATCGCGTATTGCGGCGCGAACCACGGATGGATGCGGATCACGACGAACAGGCCGACCGCCGCGACGAACCAGCTGCTGAACCAGATCGACGCGATGCTGTCGATGCGTTGGCCGCGGTACGTGCGCTTGCCGCGCCCCGCGCCGGCGAAACCGGCGATCAGCGTCATCAGCGCGGTGAGCGGCAGCACGACGTACCAGTGCGGATGGCCGAACACCCAGCCGAGCACGTAGCCGATCGCGAGCAACTGCACGACGGTGCGCACCGCCGCGAGCGCGAGCTTGCGGCCGAGGCCGAGCGACAGCGCCGCCGAGATCGCGCCGTTGACGGCGACGAGCGCGGCGGCGATGCCGACGTCCACCAGACTCAGGTCCTGAAGGGCGGGGCTCATCGCGCGATCTCCGTCGGGTTGGCCGCGTGCAATACGCCGGCCTGCATCACGAGCCGTGTCGTGCCGATCCGCGCGGCTTGGGCCGGATCGTGCGAGATCCACATGTATGCGCGTGCGTCGGGCGCCGCGTCGAACCACGCGCCGACGAGCGCTTCGATCGCGCGTGCCGATTCGGGATCGAGCGCGGAGGTCGGCTCGTCGAGCAGCAGCACGTCGGGATCGAGCTGCAGCACGCGCAACAGCGCGGCGATCTGCGCCTCGCCGCCGGACAGGTCGCTCGCGCGTTTGTCGAGAAAGCCGGCGCCGCGGCCGGCCTGCGCGGCGAGCGCTTCGGCGCGCGCGCGATCGAACGCGACGTCGCGATAGATCGCGAGCGAGTACGGGTAGCGCAACTGCGACTCGACGGTGCCGTCCATTTGCGCGGGGCGCTGGCGGACATAGGCGACGCTGCGCCGGTAGCGCGGAATCGCGCTGCGCCGGATCCGGCGGCCACGCCACAGGAGGTGGCCGCCGTCGAGCGGATCGAGTAGCGCGAGGGCGCGCAGCAACACGCTCTTGCCCGATCCGGAGGGTCCGGTGACAGCAATTCGCGATCCCGCGGCGAGGCTGAGATCGGTGGGGGCGAGCAGCGTCTTGCCGCTGCTGGCGTCGCGCCGCGTGATGTGCTGCGCGTCGATGAGGCCGGTGGGGGAGGTCATGTCACAAATGAAAAAAAGCGTTAATGGCGCCGAAAGGCCGCCATGTCGTGCGTCATAATACCGATCGAAAAGCCGCAGCTGTCGTGCGCCGTTCGTCCACGCAAGCGGCCCGGCATGGTGTGGCAACACTTCAGAACAACAACGGAACCGCCATGACGCTAACCCGAGCCATCGGCAAATCGGCTGCATGGGTCGTCGGTATCGTCGCGGTGCTCATCGCGGCGGCCGGCGTCTTTCTTTTCACGTTCGACTGGAACCGCGCGAAACCGTGGGTCAACGAACAGGTGAGTGCCGCACTCGGCCGCCCGTTCGCGATCAACGGCGATCTCAAGGTCGGCTGGCGTCGCCCCGATGGCGAAACCGGCTGGCGCGCATGGGTGCCCTGGCCGAGCTTCTCCGCCACGCAACTCGAGATCGGCAATCCCGACTGGGCGAAGGCGCCCAAGTTCGTCACGCTCGATGCCGCGCACTTCGATCTCGCGATCCTGCCGCTGCTTGCGCATGAAATCGTCATCCCGTCGATCGACGTCGTGAATCCCGCCGTCGATCTCGAGCGGCGCGCGGACGGCAGCAATACGTGGACCTTCCAGTTCAAGCAGTCGTCGCAGCCTTCGCGGTGGAAGGTGCGGCTCGACAGCTTCGGGTTCGCGAAGGGCACCGTCACGTATCGCGACGCGATCACGAAGGCCGATCTGACCGTCGCGATCGATACGCTCGGTCAGCCGATCCCGCTCGGCGACGTGCTGAAGGAACAGGAACAGACGTCGCGCGCGGCGTCGGCGCAGCGCGTGGGCAAGCATGGCGCGGCGCAACTGGGCGCGAAGGCCGATGCGCAAGCCGCGTCGGGGGCGAGCGCGGCCGCGGCCTCGGGCGCGTCGGCCGCGCGTGTCGTTGTGTCGGCCGCTTCCGGTTCGTCGGGGTTGCCCGCTGCGTCCGCGCCTGCCACGCCTTCCGCTTCGGCGGCCGCTGCCGCGTCCGGCGCCAGCGGCGCGACGGCACCCGCGAAGCCGTCCGGCCCGACCTATGCCTTCGGGCTGAAGGTCGACGGCCGTTACAAGAACGTGCCGATCAGCGGCACCGGCAAGGTCGGCGGCGTGCTCGCGATCCAGGATGCGTCGCGGCCGTTCCCGCTGCAGGCCGACGTGAAGGCCGGCGATACGCGGCTCGCGATCGTCGGCACACTGACCGATCCGATGCATCTCGCGGCGCTCGACCTGCGGCTGTGGCTGCAGGGCACGTCGATGTCGCATCTTTATCAGCTCACCGGCATCACGCTGCCCGATACGCCGCCTTACGCAACCGAAGGGCGCTTGATCGGCAACTTCAAGCCGCATGCGAGCACCTTCCGCTACGAGAACTTCAACGGCCGCGTCGGCGGCAGCGACCTCGGCGGCACGCTCGTCTGGGCGCAGCGCGCGCCGCGGCCGAAGCTGTCGGGCGAACTCGTGTCGAACCTGCTGCAGTTCTCCGATCTCGCGCCCGTGATCGGTGCGGATACGGCCGCGAGCAAGGCGAAGCGCGGCGACACGACGCGCCAGCCGCCCGATCGCGTGCTGCCGGTGGAGACGTTCCGCACCGAACGCTGGAGCGCGATCGATGCGGACGTGAAGTTCACCGGCCGCAAGCTGATCAAGAGCCCGCAGTTGCCGATCACCAACCTGTACACGCACATCCTGATGCAGGACGGCGTGCTGTCGTTCGAGCCGCTGCAGTTCGGCGTCGCGGGCGGCACACTCGCGACGAACGCGCATCTCGACGGCAGTCGCACGCCGCTCAAGGGCCGCTTCAAGCTGGTCGCACGGCATCTGAAGCTCAAGCAGCTGTTCCCGACGCAGAAGGTGATGCAGACGGCGTTCGGCGAAATCAACGGCGACGCGTCGCTGTCGGCAACCGGCAATTCGCCGGCCGCGCTCGCGGCGACGTCGACCGGCGAAGTGAAGGCGCTGATCACCAACGGCCGCATCAGCCGCTTGCTGATGGAGGCGGCGGGGTTGAACGTCGCGAACGTCGTCTACGAGAAGCTGTTCGGCAACCGCGACGTCAACATCAATTGCGCGGCGATCGATTTCGTGGCGACCGACGGCATGCTCGACCCGAAGGTCTTCGCGCTCGATACCGACGATGCGCTGATCAACGTCGACGGCCCGATCAACCTGCGCGACGAATCGCTCGACCTGAAGGTCCATCCGCACACGAAGGGCTTCCGGATCTTCTCGCTGCGCTCGCCGTTGTATGCGAAGGGCACGTTCAAGAACCCGAAGGTCGGCGTCGATGCGGGCGCGCTCGCGCTGCGCGCCGGCGCGATGGTCGGGCTCGGGCTGATCAACCCGTTCGCGGCGCTGATTCCGCTGATCGCGCCGAGCAACAACCGCGACGTGCCGTGCTCGGAACTGTTCGGGCAGATGAAGGCGCAGGCGGCGCAGAAGGCGGCCAGCAAGGCCGGCAAGTGACGCGCGTCAGCGGCCCGCGCGCGCCCACAGCAACACGGCGTCGACCTCGCGGCCGTCGATCCGCACCGGCGCGACGGTGCCGAGCTGCAGACGATCGCCGTCGAGCATGACGGCCCGCTGCTGGACGTCGCCGATCCAGTTCGGGAACAGGCTGACGTCCATTGCGTGGGTCAGCGTGCCGTCGTCGGCGACCTGAAAGGGGCCGGAGTAGGCGATATAGCCGCGCGCGGCGGCCGCGCATTCGTCGTCGGTGCCGCCCTGAAGATCGCCGTTTGTGTAGCGCGGCCGGCCGGCGGCCATGAGCTGGGCCGACATGTAGCCGTCCGGCGTATAGAGGATCCAGCCGCGCACGTCGCGGCCGAGCGGATAGGCGGACGGGCTGCCGTCGCACGGGCGGATTTCGTAGGACACGAGGCGCCATGCGCCTACGAGTCGTTCGCGAAGCTGGCTGGCGAGCATGCGGGATTCCGGTGAGACGGCGGTGAGGCGCGTGCCGTCGTGTGGATGGGCCGCCGGGCGGCGAGGCGGAGGGCCTGGAAAGGGCCGCCGGGGCGGTGCGGTCGGCAGTTTCGCCGACACCTGCTAAAATACACGGTTTTCCGTCGATTTCTCTCTTAACGGGACCTGCCGTGCTTTCTACTGCCAACATCACGATGCAATTCGGGCCGAAGCCCTTGTTCGAGAATATCTCGGTCAAATTCGGCGAGGGCAACCGCTACGGTCTGATCGGCGCGAACGGCTGTGGCAAGTCGACCTTCATGAAGATCCTCGGCGGCGACCTCGAGCCGAGCGCCGGCAACGTCGCGCTGGAGCCGAACGTCCGCCTGGGCAAGCTGCGCCAGGACCAGTTCGCGTACGAAGACGTGCGCGTGCTCGACGTCGTGATGATGGGCCACACCGAGATGTGGGCCGCGATGACCGAGCGCGACGCGATCTACGCGAACCCGGAAGCGACCGACGACGACTACATGCACGCGGCCGAGCTCGAAGGCAAGTTCGCCGAATACGGCGGCTACGACGCCGAGGCGCGCGCGGGCGCGCTGCTGCTCGGCATCGGCATCGAGGAGAAGTTCCACAACGGCACGATGGCCGACGTCGCGCCGGGCTGGAAGCTGCGCGTGCTGCTCGCGCAGGCGCTGTTCTCGAAGCCGGACGTGCTGCTGCTCGACGAACCGACCAACAACCTCGACATCAACTCGATCCGTTGGCTCGAGCACACGCTCAACGAGTACAACTCGACGATGATCATCATCTCGCACGATCGTCACTTCCTGAACTCGGTGTGCACGCACATGGCCGACATGGACTACGGCACGCTGAAGGTCTGGCCGGGCAACTACGACGACTACATGCTCGCATCGGCGCAGGCGCGCGAGCGCCAGGCCGCGGCGAACGCACGTGCGAAGGAGCGCGTGGCCGAACTGCAGGATTTCGTGCGCCGCTTCTCGGCGAACAAGTCGAAGGCGCGGCAGGCCACCAGTCGCGCGAAGCAGATCGACAAGATCAAGATCGAGGAATTCAAGCCGTCGTCGCGGCAGAACCCGTTCATCCGCTTCGAGTTCGAGAAGAAGCTGCACAATGTCGCGGTGGTCGCCGAAGAGATCACGAAGAAGTACGAGCGCACGATCTTCCAGAACTTCAACCTGTCGGTGCAGCCGGGCGAGCGCATCGCGATCATCGGCGAGAACGGCGCGGGCAAGACGACGCTGCTGCGCTCGCTGCTCGGCGCGCTGCCGCTCGATCACGGCACGGTGAAGTGGTCCGAGAACGCGAACGTCGGCTACATGCCGCAGGACACGTACGAGGAATTTCCGGACGACATCACGCTGATGGACTGGATCGACCAGTACCGCAAGGACGGCGACGACGAAACGATGGTGCGCGGCACGCTGGGCCGTCTGCTGTTCTCGTCGGACGACATCAAGAAGTCGGTGAAGGTGCTGTCGGGCGGCGAGAAGGGCCGCATGATCTGGGGCAAGCTGATGCTCGGCCGCCACAACGTGCTGCTGATGGACGAGCCGACCAACCACATGGACATGGAATCGATCGAGTCGCTGCAGATCGCGCTCGAGCAGTTCGAAGGCACGCTGATTTTCGTGTCGCACGACCGCGAATTCGTGAGCGGGCTGGCGAACCGGATCATCGAAGTGCGTACGGACGGCACGCTGTTCGACTTCGGCGGGAATTACGAGGAGTTCCTGACGAGTCAGGGGCAGGAGTAAGTGTCCTGAGGTTTCGTCCGGCCGTGGGTCCAGGTCAGGAGTCGCTGCACCCGGCGAACCGCCAGAAGCGCGACAGGCCCGCATCGACAGCAATGTCGATGCGGGCTTTTTCATATCCGCTGCGGCAAAACCTGCCACGCCGCGCATTCCCGTTTCCTCTGTTCAATCGACTTCAGGTAAATTACCCACCCGACACCGCCCATCATTCCCCATTTCGCCCCGGAGCCGCTCTCGATGCAGGACCATCCTCTCCCGCTCGACCTGTCCGGCCTTGCGCCCAGCCTCTACGCGCAGGGCACCGAGGAGGGCATCCTGTCGCGTCTGATGGAGCGGATTGCGCCGACCAATCGCTTCTGCGTCGATATCGGCGCGAGCGACGGCCTGCGCAACAGCAACACCGCGCGGTTGCTGCGCGAGCAGGATTGGTCCGGCGTACTCGTGGAAGGCAGCGCATACCGGTTCGGCAAGCTTGCCGCGCACTACGCGGGCGTGGAGCGCGTTCGTCTGCATCACGATCGCGTGCAGCCCGACACGGTTGACCCACTGCTCGCCGATGCGAACGTACCGACCGACTTCGATCTGCTGTCGATCGACATCGACGGCAACGATTACTGGGTGTGGCGCGGCCTGCAATCGTTCCGGCCGCGCATCGTCGTGATCGAATACAACCCGTACTACACGCCGCCCGAGCGCTGGGTCATGTGCTTCAATCCCGACCACGAATGGGACGGTTCGACCTATTACGGCGCGAGCCTCGAATCGCTCGTTCGTCTCGGCAGGCAGAAGGGCTATGAACTCGTCTGCTGCGACGACATGGGCAACAACGCGTTCTTCGTGCGGCACGACCTGTATCCGCTGCTCGGCATCGAGAACAACGATCCGTCGGTGTTGTTCCGGCCGGCGATGTACAAGCTGCGCTACGTCGGACACAACACGTTTCTGACCGGTCATCCGTATCGGCACGGGCCGGCCGAGCACATCTGAATGGATTCGCTCGCCGTCACCTTCGACGAGATTCGCGATGCCTATGGGCTCGGTCGCGGCGGGGAGCCGACGCAGGTCAGCGAACGGGTATGGCACCTGCCGACCAGCGGCGGCGCGGGCGTGGCAGTCAAGCTTTATGCATGCGAACACCATGCGCGTGCGGTCAAGGAAGCCGCTGTCCTCGCACATCTGCAAGCGCATGGCGATGCGCGTTTCCATGTGCAGACGCTCGAGCGCACGACGTCCGGCGCATTGCTGTGGTCGGGGCAGCATTCGCACGCGATGCTGACGCGCTGGGAAGCCGGGCAATTCAAAACCTACGATACGTTCTCGCCAACCGAATGGGACGCACTCGGCGCGAGTCTGGCCGCGTTGCACCTGAGCCTCGAATCACTGCATCTGCCGTCGCGCGATACGATCCGCGCGCGGTTGACCTCGATCGATGCGGACGCGGTGCGCCGCAGTCTGCGGGATGCACTCGATCGAGCGAATGCGGGTGCCACCGCCGCCGCGAACCTGCGCTGCTATGTCGATCTCGCACTGCGCATGCTCGATCGCTACTATCCGGGCAGCATCGATGCGTTTCCGGCCGACGATCCGCAGCACCCGATCCACAACGACTACAACCAGTTCAACTATCTGTTCACCGGCAAGCTGCCGCCGCTGATCCTCGACTGGGAGGCGTCGATCGGCGCGCCTCGCGAATACGAGCTGGTGCGATGCCTGAATCATTTGCCGCTGGAAGCGCCGCACCTCGCGGAAGCGTTCGTGCGCGCCTACCGGCGCGTGCGGCCGCCGAACCTGGCACACATCGCATGGGCGGTCGATGCCGCTTGCCTGCAGCACGCGCTCAAGCTGTGGATCGTGCAAGGCTGGCTCGACGATCCGTCGCGCTTCGAGTCGCACCTGAACGGTGCGGTGACGATGGCGTCGGCGATGGTGGACGCGCGCGGCCATCTGGTCGATTTCTTTTCCCGTTGCGTGGAAGCAGGAAGCTGATGTGAGTGCGAATCCGAACAAGATCCCGAATCCGCCAAGAGCCGGCGAGCGACAGCACGTGTTTCCACCGCCGCTGGATCGCGATTACCGCGTCGAGGACGGGCGCGTCCAGACGCGCTCGCTGGAAGCGCATATCGTCGATCACTGCAACCTGACCTGCGCGGAATGCTGTTCGCTGTCGCCGCTTTTGCCCGAATGGTATGCACGCCCCGAATCGATCGAGGCCGATCTGCGCAAGGCCGCGAAGGTGCTGCGCCCGCGGATGTTCAAGCTGGTCGGCGGCGAACCGTTGCTGCATCCGGCGCTCGTTGAACTCGTCGAACGCGTGCGCGGCACCGGCATCGCGCCCGTGATCTCGGTCACGACGAACGGCCTGAAGCTCGGCGAGATGCCCGACGCATTCTGGCAAGCGGTGGATGCGCTGACGATCTCGCGCTATCCGAAGCCGGCGCTCTCCGCCGATCTGGTCGCGCACGTCGAGCATCAGGCCGCGCGCTTCGACGTGCGCCTGAACTGGAAGGTGCAGGATGTGTTCACGACGATGAACCGCGTCCAGCCCGGCACGGATCGCGACGAAGCTGGACGCCTTTATCGCGATTGCTGGATCCGCGAGCGCTGCCATATGATTCGCGACGGCATGTTCTACACGTGCACGCGTCCCGCGCATTTCCATACGCTGTACAAGGGCGAGAAGGATTTCCAGGCCGACGGCCTGCCGTTGCTCGACGATGCGGGCATGCTCGACGCGATGCTGGCCTATCTGCAACGCGAGACGCCGCTCGAAGCCTGCCTGCATTGTCAGGGCGGCAGCGCGCCGGTGGCGCCGCATCGCATCCTCAAACGCATTGAAGTGAACACCTTGAAGGCTCGTTATCCATGATCGTCGGCACGCGCGACCCGTTCGGTTTCGATCGTCTGCACTACCATCCGCGCAGCGGCGTGTCGGCGTCCGGCATCCGCGCCGTATTGCGGGCGTCGGGTCAACCGGCCGGCGCGCCGGACGCGGCCGCCATCGCGGGATACCTGAGCGGCGAGCGCCTCGTCGGCCGCACCGTGCTGCGCGACGTGCTCGCGGTGCCGCCTGGCCATGCACTGATCCGGTCGCTGCAAGGGCTGACGGTGCAGCCGGCGCCCGAGCGGCCGCAGCATGCCGATCTCGACACCGTGCTGCGCGCGTCGCTGCAGCGCGCGCTCGACAGCGGCAAGCGCGTCGCACTGGCGCTGAGCGGCGGGCTCGATTCGGCGCTGCTGCTCGCATTGCTGCGCGAACTCGGCGCGTTGGGGCACGTGACGGCCTACGTCCTCGCGACCGACATGCCCGATTACTGCGAACGCGATGCGGCGCTCGAACTGGCCGCGCTGATGCAGGCGAACGTGAAGGTCGTACGCGCGAACGAGGCCGATTTCGTCGCGGCGCTGCCGAGAACGACCCATGCGGTCGAGGAGCCGATGTTCAACCTGCATCCGGTCGCGAAGCTGCTGCTGGCCGATGCGATGGCGGCGGATGGCGTCGAGGTGGCGATTACCGGCGACGGCGCGGATCAGGTATTGCGCCGCGACCTGTCGGCCAACTATCTGCCGCTGTGCCACGCGTTGTTCGACGCCGCGTCGGTCGACCTGCATCCGCCGTTCGTCGACCCCGCCGTCGTCGCGCATTTGACGAGCGTCGCGCCCGATCCGAACAAGCAGTGCCTGCGCGATCTCGGTGCGCGCCTGAACCTGCCGGACCGTCTCGTGCATGGCCCCAAGCGCGGACGGCTCGCACCGGCAATGGATCTCGCGACGCTGCTCGATCGCGACCGCACGCACGCGTTGGCCGACACGCTCGGCCTGGCCGTGCCCGCTTTGCAGACGGATACCGAGCGCGTGTTGTGGACGACGCTGACACTGATTCTCGATCATCTCGATCGCCTTCATCCCGATGCTGCGCATCGCCCGACCTGAGCCGCTCATGAAACGCATCCTGTTCTGCGTGGTGCCCGAGAAGGGCCACGTCAATCCCTGCATCGGCCCGGCCCAGCATCTGCGCGCCGCCGGTTGCGACGTCGCGTTCTATGCGCCGGCCGACATCAGCGAACAGCTCGACGGCGCCGGCGACTTCGCGTTCGTCGGGCCGCGCGAGACGCCCGAACGCCACGACCTGTCGCGCGGCGCGAGTTTCGCCGCGAACATTCGCGACGCCGACTGGCTGCGGCACTGGATCCGCACACTGCTGATCGACCTCGCGCCCGCGCAGGTGGACGGCATCCGCGCGGTGCTGCGCGAATGGCAGCCCGACGTGGTCGTGATCGATCCGCTGCTCTATGCCGCGGCGATTGCCGCCGAACAGGAAGGGCTGCCGTGGGTCTCGATGTCCAATTCGCTGAATCCGGTGCTGCCGGACGATCTGGATTCGGAACTGCTGCGCACGGTGCGATGGCTGGAACCGGAACGCACGCGGCTGTTCGCGCGCTACGGCCTCGACGCGCGCTTTCGCGGTTGCGACGTGCTGTCGCCGCACCTGACGCTCGCGTTCACGACCGACGCGCTGGTCGGCGCGCCGCCGCCCGGCGTCGAACTGGTCGGCCCCGCGATGCCGTCGGGCCCGCGCGGCGACGAGACGGCGTTCCCGTGGGAACGCGTCGATGCGGATCGCCCGCTCGTCTATATGTCGCTCGGCAGCCAGCTTTACTACCATCCGGCGCTGTTTGCGAAGGTGATCGAGGCGACGCGCGCGACGTCCGCGCAACTGGTGCTGTCGGTCGGCGAGTTGGTCGATTCGGATCTGCTGCCGGCCGGCGACGAACGCGTGATCGCGGTACGTTACGCGCCGCAACTGGCGCTGCTGCGACACACGCACGCGTTCGTCAGCCACGGCGGCGCGAATTCGGTGATGGAGTCGCTCGCGTGCGGCGTGCCGATGCTGCTGTCGCCGTTCTGCAACGACCAGTTCCATTCGGCGTACTTCGTCGAGCGGGCCGGCGCGGGCTGCGTGCTCGATCTGCAGCAGGCCGGCGTCGTGGAAATCGTCGACGCGCTCGAGCGTCTGTTGCGCCCGGGATCGTTGCGCGAGCAGGCGGCGCGGATCCGCGACAGCTATGCCGCGCGCGACGGCTCCGCGCAGGCCGCCCGCCTGATCAGCGCACTCGCTTCAGGAAGCCGCCTGGCGACAGCGTCATGAGTACGCGGTCCTCGATGTCGTGATCGACGTCGAACCGTTCGTCGCGGGCCAGAAATTCGCGTGTGGCCGTGGCCGGGTTGTTGCCCCGGCCGTACGGCTTGCCGTCGAACATCGACTCGGGCAGGTATTCCATGATGGTGTCCATCACGATCGCGTAGCTGCCGGGCGTCACGAACGGCGCATAGCATTCGAGTTCGCGCAGCACGTGCGCATGCGTATGCGTGAGATCGAGGATCGCCATCACGCGTGCGCCGTCACCGATCTGCGCGCGCACCGAGGCGAGCGTGTCGGCCGCGCACGATTCGCCTTCGATCAGCACCATGCGGTGGGCGAGCCGGTGCGCGTGCAGGCGCTGCCTGACCTTGTCGCGCAGGCGCGGTTCGATCGCGACGACGCGGCCCGGGTTGCCCGCCAGCTCGAGCATCGACGCGGTGAACACCACGCCGCCGCCCGCGGCGATGCCGGTCTGGACGATGCAGTCGGGGCGCTCGCGCCAGATCAGTTCCTGCAGCGCGAGCATGTCGCCGGGCAGATGGAAGAAGCGCTCGCCGAGCCAGCGGGTCTGGAACAGATGGCCGAATTCGGCGGCGCGCGTCAGCCATTCGACGTTGATGTCCCGCATGCGGGCCGAAGGACGCTCTGACATGGTCAATGCAACGAATAGGAGTGACGTGAAGACGCTGGAACCGTGGCTACAGCGGCACTGGAACATCGGGCCGGCGCGCCTGCGGGCGCTGGCGTCGGGCCATACTAACAAAACGTATCTCGTCGAATGCGATGCGGGGCGCACGGTGCTGCGCGTGTCGTGGGCCGGCAAGCCGGTCGGGCAGTTACGACGCGAGGCGTCGATACTCGGCCGTCTCGCCGATGCGCGCATGGCGTCGAAGCTGCCCGCGCTGCCTCGGCTACGGCCGACCGTCGATGCGCAAACAGGCGTGCGGACGTGCGACGGAAGCTGGCTGCATCTGTTCGAGCATATCGACGGCCGTCCCGGCTTGCCGGACGACCCGCACGCTGGGGCGACCGATGCGATGCGCACGCTCGCGCATCTGCATACGGCACTGGCCGCGATCCCCGCGAGCGAAGCGGCGCCGCTGGCGTGGTTGTCCGCACGTCATGCGCGTGTGGCGGCGCGCGCGATGCCGTCGCTGCCGAGCGACCTGCGCGACGCTTACGACACGGTGATCCGGCGGATCGGCGCGCATCTCGACGCAGCGTCGTCGTGGCTCACGGGGCAGGTGCATTGGCTGCACGGCGACTATCACGCGGGCAACCTGCTGTATGTCGGCAACGCGGTGAACGGCGTGCTGGATTTCGACGATGTGGGGCAGGGGGCGCAATGGCTCGAGGCGGCCTTTGCGTCGTTCGCGCTGTCGCGCGATGCGGGCCGGGACGACTGCTTCGTATTCGACCGTGCGCGATGGGCGGCCTGCCTGCAGGTTTATGCGGCGACGCGGGCCGAGGCGGCGCCCGAATGGCTGCGCGACAACCGCGAGCCGTTGATGGCGCTGTTCTGCGCGGACCAGACGCTGATCCATCTCGAAGCCGCGCAGCGCGGCCTATGGATGCCGGGGCCGGGCATCGGATTCCTCGGCGGCTGGCGTCAGTTGCTCGACGGGGCGCGGCCCGCGGATTAGCCGGCCGTCGCGTCAGCGCTGCCGGTTCAGGAACAGCCGTACGGCTTCGACCGTGTTGGGCCGCGCGTCGCCGTGCCGCGATCCGTCGTGCAGGCAGAACAGCACGTCGCGATGCTGCGCCGCGCAGGCGTCGACGTGCGCGCACATCGCGTCGAACAGCGCCTGCGGCGATGGCGCCGGCCGCTGCCAGTCGTCCAGTATCGCGGTCCAGCCTGTGTGTTCGCGTTGCAGGCGCGCGAGCACGGCGGCGCGCTCGTCCTGCGGCAGCAATCCGTACGGAAGACGCAGCGGGATCGCGTCCGGCGCGGCGAGGCCGGCGCGGCGGTAGACGTCGCGAATCAGCGCATCGGTCGTGTGGATTTCGTCGATCAGTGCGACGTCCGCGAGCGCTCCCGGCCGCGCATGCGAATGGGTGTGATTGCCGAGCCGATGGCCTTCGCGCGCGATTCTCGTCGCGACGTCGAGCGCGCCCGCCAGGTGCTTGCCGAGCACGAAGAAGGTCGCCGCGCACGATGCATCGCGCAGCACGTCGAGCAACGCGGGCGTAGACGGGCCGGGGCCGTCGTCGAAACTGAGGTGAATGGAGGTCATCGGTCGCCGGGGCCGCTCACTGAACCGGGTCGATGGCCAGCGGGCACGTGCCGACCGGACGCAGCCGGGTGCCGGTCCATTCATGGAAGAACCGGGCCGCGTTCGCGTTGCCGTCGCCGCAATCGTCGTCGAAGCAGCCGGCGACGATCAACGGCCTGCTGCCGGCACGGAAGTCGACGCGCTCCTCGTCGTTGCCCATCACGCCCGAGACGGCCTTCACGCCGGGTGTCGTGTACGTCGCGCTAGTGTCCTCGTCGACGATCGCGACATTTCGGCAATCCGTTCCGCAATCCCGGATCGCGATGCGGTCGTGACCGGCAAAATTGGCCGGTTGCGCGAATTCGTCACGGATGACGGTGCGATACAGGTGCGCTTCGTCGCAGGCGAACCGGGGCGACGCGGCCGGTTTGCGCGGCGCGCGGGCGGCGGCCGGTGCCGGATAGCGGTCGAACGAAGGCGACGCGCAGGCCGCGGCCGCCGTGGCTGCGGATGCGGTACCGGCGGTACCGGCGCCGGCCATCAGCGCGCTCGATGCGCCGGCGATCGGCAGAAGTCGATGGGCAAGCGCCACGCGAGTGTCCTTCATGTGCGAGGTTGATGTCGGGTCGCAGCGGCCGAACGGTCGGCGACGACGATTCTATGACGCTTCGCGCGGGCCGGCGAGACGGAATGGCGGTCGCACGCCTGTCGAGCCGGCGAGGCCGCGCGCAATCGCGCGTCAAGCATTGTCAAATCGCCGCGATATCACGATGCCTGACGTTTCATGCGGCTCCGGAGGCTGTCATGCCGCGGTCGATTGAGTATCCTTGGATGCGAATCGCGGTACTCACGCAGTCACAACCGGGAGGCTTTACATGAATGCACGTCTTTACCGCGCGACCGTTGCCGGCGCGCTGATCGGATTGCTCGCGCCGTTTTCGGTCGCGCATGCGCAACTGGGCGACGTCCTGAAGCAGGTCGGCGGTGGCGGCGATTCGGGCGGCAGCGCGGGCGGGGCGCTGGGCAACCTCGGCGGACTCGGTGGCGCACTGACGGGCGGCGGCGGTGCGTCGCTGATGCCGGGCAGCACCGGCAACGTCGCGGGCCTGCTGCAGTTCTGCATCCAGAACAACTATCTCGGCGGCGCAACAGGCGGCGGCGCGGCGTCGGTGAAGGACGCGCTGATGGGCAAGCTCGGCGGCAACGCGTCGTCCGACAGCGGCTATACGAGCGGCGCGAGCGGGATCCTCGACGCAGGCAACGGCAGCAAGCTCGACCTGAGCGGCGGCGGCCTGAAGCAGCAGGTGACCAAGCAGGTTTGCGACAAGGTGCTGACGCAGGCCAAGTCGCTGCTGTAAACGCATCGGCACGCATCGCGCGTGCCGGCGCCGGGGGCGGTGCGCACGCACCGAACCCCGGCGATCATTCCGGCCGTGACGTTCGTCGCGGCGAAAAGCGCGTCGCGCTCGGCGATGCCGCGCCCCGTCGCACGGGCGGCCCTCGTGCGGCTCAATCGGCCAGCCGCTTGTCCGCGAGCGCCTTGCAGCAGTCCTCGTACACCCATTGCACGAGTTTGGCCCGATAGTCGAGATCGTCGGTATCGACGATTTCCTCGACCGCGTCGCGCGCCCACGACGCGTCGACGAACCCCGCATGCCGCTTCGCGATGTCCTGCGCGAGCGCCGCGAGCCGGGCGACCGCGAGCCAGTCGGCCTGGCGGTGATGACGGTCGAGCCAGCGGTGGGCGGCCTGGACCTGGAACGCGGCGTCCGGCCACGATTCGTTGAGGTAAAACGCGCCGAGGTTGCCGCAGGTGAGCCAGCAAAGCAGCTCCAGGCGGTCTTGCGAGCCGAGGGTATGGGATGCGTCGGACATGGCAGCGCTCACGAAGTGCGTCGATTCCGGGCGGCGCCGGCCGCAACGGGCCGATGCCGATAATAAAAACATAGCACGATGCAGGCCCGGCCGCGCACCCTGGCGGATGCCGACGTGGCGGCGACCCGACGAATGCGTTGCCGGCCACGCGCGGCGAGCGGCGGACAGCGGACAGCGGACAGCGGACGGCGGAGCACCGGCGTGACGGCGTGACGGCGCTCCGACGCGACGGCGCCCGGTCCTTTCGAACGGCTGTCATTCGTCACACCAGTCACCGGAACGCTCGCTAGAATGTCGGCTTCCCTGGAGGCGGAACACGATGAAAATCTACGACCAGTTCTACATCGACGGCGCATGGCGCAAACCGGCCGGCACCGGCACGATCGACGTGATCGATTCGGGCACCGAAGCCGTGATCGGCCGGATTCCCGAGGGCGTCGCGTCCGACGCGCAGGACGCGATCCGCGCGGCGCGCGCGGCCTTCGACGCATGGGCGGCCACGCCGGCCGCGACGCGCGCGGGTTACCTGCGCAAGATCGTCGAGCATCTGCAGGCGCGCAGCGAGGAACTCGCGCAGTCGATCACCGGCGAAGTCGGCATGCCGATCAAGCTGTCGCGCGCGATCCAGGTCGGCGGCCCGATCTACAACTGGAAGGCGTACGCGAAGCTCGCCGAATCGTTCGAATTCGAGGCGCAGGTCGGCAATTCGCTGGTGGTGCGCGAGCCGGTCGGCGTCGTCGCGGCGATCACGCCGTGGAACTACCCGCTCAACCAGATCACGCTGAAGGTCGCGCCGGCACTCGCGGCCGGCTGCACGGTCGTGCTGAAGCCATCCGAAGTCGCGCCGCTCAACGCGTTCATGCTCGCCGAAGCGATCCACGCGGCCGGGCTGCCGGCCGGCGTGTTCAACCTCGTGTGCGGGTACGGCCCGGTCGTCGGCGAGGTGCTGGCGACCGATCCGGACGTCGACATGGTGTCGTTCACCGGCTCGACGCGCGCGGGCAAGCGCGTGGCCGAGCTGGCGGCCGCGAGCGTCAAGCGCGTCGCGCTGGAACTGGGCGGCAAGTCGGCGTCGGTGATCCTCGACGATGCCGATTTCGCGACGGCGGTGAAGGGCACGGTCAACGCGTGCTACCTGAACGCCGGCCAGACCTGCTCGGCGCATACGCGGATGCTGGTGCCGGAAGCCCGCTACGACGAAGCGCGCGAGATCGCGAAGGCCGCGGCCGAAGCGTACGTCGCGGGCGACCCGCGGCAGGAGACGACGCGCCTCGGCGCGCTGGCGTCGGCCGCGCAGCAGCAGCGCGTGCAGGCGTACATCCAGCGCGGGATCGACGAAGGCGCGGAACTCGTGACGGGCGGCACCGGTTTGCCGGAAGGGCTCGCGAAAGGCTTCTTCGTGAAGCCAACCGTGTTCGGCCGCGTCGATCCGAAATCGACGATCGCGCAGGAAGAGATCTTCGGGCCGGTGCTGTCGATCATCACGTATCGCGATGAAGACGAGGCCGTGCGGATCGCGAACGATTCGCCGTACGGGCTCGGCGGCGCGGTGTGGGCCGGCAGCGACGAACGGGCGATGCGCGTCGCGCGCCGCATCCGCACGGGGCAGGTGGACATCAACGGCGGTACGTGGAACGGCGCCGCGCCGTTCGGCGGCTTCAAGCAGTCGGGGCACGGCCGCGAGAACGGCGTGTACGGGCTCGAAGAGTATCTCGAATACAAGTCGATGCAACTGAAGCCGGCGAAGCCGGCCTGAGCGCCGCTCGCGGCCCGAACCGGAAACGGCACGTTCGCGTGCCGTTTTTTATTGACGGCCGTCAAGGTGCGCGGCGGTGGATCGTCGATCATCGCGATTCCGATGTTCCGACGAGGTTTCAGATGACCGTACGCACTTCCTTTCCGCCGCTGACGATTCGCGGCCGCACCTTGCTGCCCGTCGTGCAGGGCGGCATGGGCGTCGGCATCTCCGCGCACCGGCTGGCGGGCAGCGTCGCGCGCGAAGGCGCGGTCGGCACGATCGCGAGCATCGACCTGCGGCACCATCATGCGGATCTGCTCGCGCGTTGCCGCGCGCAACCCGATCGCGCGACGCTCGAAGCGGCGAACCTCGACGCGCTCGCGCGCGAGATCCGTCTCGCGAAGACCTACGGCGAAGGGCGCGGGATGATCGCGGTCAACGTGATGAAGGCGGTGAGCGCGCATGCGGATTACGTGCGGGTCGCGTGCGACGAGGGCGCGGACGCGATCGTGATGGGCGCGGGCCTGCCGCTCGATCTGCCCGACCTCACGCAAGGGTGCGACATCGCGCTGATTCCGATCCTGTCGGACAGCCGCGGGATCGCGCTGGTACTGAAGAAATGGATGAAGAAGGGGCGCCTGCCCGATGCGATCGTGATCGAGCATCCGGCGCACGCGGGCGGGCACCTCGGCGTCACGCAGATCGACGACATGCATGACGGCCGTTTCGATTTCGCGCGCGTGCTCGACGAAACCGAACAGGTGATGGCGTCGCTCGGTCTCGCCCGCGACACGATCCCGCTGATCGTGGCCGGCGGGATCAACAGTCACGACACGGTGCGCGCGGCGTTCGCGGCCGGCGCGAACGGCGTGCAGGTCGGGACGCCGTTCGCGGTGACGGAAGAGAGCGATGCGCATCCGCAATTCAAGCGCGTGCTCGCCGATGCGACGCCCGACGACATCGTCGAATTCGTCAGCGTGACGGGGCTGCCGGCACGTGCGGTGAAGACGCCGTGGCTCGATCGTTACCTGCGCAACGAGACGCGCATTCGCGACAAGCTCGGCGCGCTGAAGCAGCGCTGTCCGACCGCGCTCGAATGCCTGAGCGTATGCGGGCTGCGCGACGGCATCGAGAAATTCGGCCACTTCTGCATCGATACGCGGCTCGCGGCCGCGCTGCGCGGCGACGTCGCGAACGGACTGTTCTTCCGCGGCCGCGAAGCGTTGCCGTTCGGCCGTGCGATCCGCAGCGTGCGCGATCTGCTCGAGCTGCTGCTGACGGGCAGTGCGACCGAGCCTGCGGCAAACCGTCCCACGTTTACGCTGGCTTGACCAATATCAAGATGGCGAAAAGACCCTATTGGGAGAATGGTAACCATTCTTTGGGGGTCCGTACCATGCATAAAACGATTCGAACTTGTGTCACCGCAGCCGCCGTCTTGGCCGGCATCGTCGCGATGCCGTCGCTGTCGCACGCGGCGTCGCCGGGCGACGGCATCAACCAGGGCGACGTACTGGTCCGGCTGCGCGCGATCAGCATCCAGCCGAACGAGCGCGCGAGCGATACGCTCGGCGCAATCAACACGGGCGTGAACAACGCAATCGTGCCCGAGCTCGACTTCACGTACATGATCCGCGACTACCTCGGCGTCGAGCTGATCCTCGGCACGTCGCGGCATCAACTAACGTCGAGCCTCGGCAATCTCGGCGGCGTGGGCGTGCTGCCGCCGACGCTGCTGCTGCAGTATCACTTCAACCATGCGGGCAAGGTGCGGCCGTACGTCGGCGCCGGGTTGAACTACACGTACTTCTACAACAACGGGCTCAACGTCGGCGGAGAGGGCGTATCGATCAACAAGAGCAGCTTCGGCCCCGCGCTGCAGTTCGGCGTGGACGTGCAGCTGACGAAGAAGGTGTTCATGAACGTCGACGTGAAGAAGATCTGGATGAGCACCGATGCGACGCTCGGCGACAAGGGCATCGGCACGCTGCACATCGATCCGCTGATCGTCGGCGTGGGCGTCGGGATGAAGTTCTAGACGCGACGGAAAGAACAGAGTTGGGGTTGGCGGCATGGCGGTCGGCATGCCGCTCTTTTTTTGCGCGGCGGATTTACAGCTTGTCGTACTGGAAGCGCATCGCGGTGCCTTCGCGCGCGATGCGCTCCCATACCGCGCGCTTTTCGTCGTCGCTCAGGAACACCCAGTTCGAGACTTCGGCGGCCGTGCGGCCGCAGCCCTTGCAGACTTCGTCGAAGAGCGTCGAGCACACGCCGATGCAGGGGCTGTCGGGGAGGTCGTGAAGATTGGATGCCATCGGGAGGGTTCGCGCAGTTGAATCGTCAGCCGCCATTTTAATGCATCGCGGCGGCCCGGCCGGCCGCCGACGCTGGCGGGTCGCCCGGCGCGGCGGCGGGACGGGCCGGCCGTGTTCGCCGGGCGGGCGTACCCGCCATGCGGGCGCAGGTTCGTCGCCGTGCGTCTTTCCCGGTGGACAGCCGCCGATTACCCGATAGAATTCCCCCGGAACGCCCCGCCGCACGGGCAGTCCGATCGGCCGGCAGCGGGAATCTGTTCCGTTTGCGCGACACCGGCATGATTTTTTTGTGACGGGGCGCGAATGATGGTAGTTTTCGGGGTTTTCGAGGGGCGGCGCGCCAGAATGCGCCGCCATGACGAGGCAGACGGCAGCCGGGCAACGCGTCCGGCCGAAGGGAGAACGGGATGAAAGCAAAGGTAGTGGGCCGGTTCGCGGCGCTCGCGCTGTGCGTGGGTGCATCGGCGGCAGCGGCGAAGGATACGCAGCTCAATATCTATAACTGGTCGGACTACATTGCGAAGGACACGATCCCGAACTTCGAGAAGCAGGCGGGCGTCAAGGTCCGCTACGACAACTACGACAGCGACGACACGCTGCAGGCGAAGCTGCTGACGGGCAGCTCGGGCTACGACATCGTCGTGCCGACCAGCAACTACGCGGGCAAGCAGATCGCCGCCGGCATCTTCGCGCCGCTCGACAAGTCGAAGCTGCCGAACCTCAAGTATCTCGATCCGCAACTGATGGCGCTCGTCGCCGGCGCGGATCCGGGCAACAAGTACTCGGTGCCCTGGGCATACGGCACGACCGGTCTCGCGTACAACCTGACGAAGGCGCAGCAGGCGCTCGGCAAGGTGCCGCTCGACAACTGGGACATCCTGTTCAAGCCGGAAAACCTCTCGAAACTGAAGACCTGCGGCGTGTCGGTGCTCGACGCGCCCGACCAGATGTTCGCGGCGGCGCTGCACTACATCGGCAAGGATCCGATGAGCACGAACCCGGCCGACTACAAGGCCGCGATGGACGTGCTGAAGAAGATCCGTCCGTACATCACGCAATTCAACTCGTCGGGCTACATCAACGACCTGGTCGGCGGCGACATCTGCTTCGCGTTCGGCTGGTCGGGCGACGTCGTGATCGCGAAGCATCGCGCGATCGAGGCGAAGAAGCCGTACAAGATCGAGTACTACATTCCGAAGGGCGGTGCGCCGGTGTGGTTCGACGTGATGGCGATCCCGAAGGATGCGAAGAACAAGGAAGCCGCGCTGCAGTGGATCAACTACATCGAGGATCCGAAGGTGCACGCGGCGATCACCAACGCGGTGTACTACCCGAGCGCCAACGCGGAGGCACGCAAGTACGTGCGCCCCGACGTCGCGAACGACCCGGCGGTCTACCCGCCGGCCGACGTCGTGAAGACGCTGTTCCTGCTCAAGCCGCTGCCGCCTGAAATCCAGCGTCTGCAGACGCGTCTGTGGACCGAGCTGAAGTCGGGCCGCTGACGCGAGCCGAAGTGAACCCGCAGTCATGAAGCCCCTGGTGCCCCCGGGGGCTTTGTTCGTCTAACGCAGGAGAGAAGCAGCACATCATGAATAGCCAGTCGGGCGCGCCGGTCGCGGGCGCGCCGTTCTCCGTTCCTTCCTCCGGCGCCGATGCGCGCGCCGAGAACTTTGTCCAGATCGTCGACGTCGTCAAGAAATTCGGCGACACCGAAGCCGTGCGCAGCGTCAACCTGACCGTGCGCCAGGGCGAGCTGTTCGCGCTGCTCGGCAGCTCGGGCTGCGGCAAGTCGACGTTGCTGCGGATGCTCGCGGGCCTCGAGACGGTCACGTCGGGCAAGATCCTGATCGACGGCGAGGACCTCGCGCAGATGCCGCCGTACAAGCGGCCCGTGAACATGATGTTCCAGTCGTATGCGCTGTTCCCGCACATGTCGGTCGAGTCGAACGTCGCGTTCGGGCTCAAGCAGGAAGGCACGCCGAAGGCCGAGCTGAAGGCGCGCGTCGCTTCCGCGCTCGAGCTCGTGCAGATGGGCAAGTATGCGAAGCGCAAGCCGCACCAGTTGTCCGGCGGCCAGCAGCAGCGCGTCGCGCTCGCGCGTTCGCTCGTCAAGCGTCCGAAACTGCTGCTGCTCGACGAGCCGATGTCGGCGCTCGACAAGCAGATCCGCCAGCGCACGCAGATCGAGCTCGTCAACATCCTGAACAAGGTCGGCGTCACCTGCATCATGGTCACGCACGACCAGGAAGAGGCGATGACGATGGCGAACCGCATCGCCGTGATGAGCGAAGGCCAGATCGTGCAGATCGGCTCGCCGAACGAAGTGTACGAATATCCGAACAGCCGCTTCTCGGCCGAATTCATCGGCTCGACGAACCTGTTCGACGGCGTGACGGTCGAGGACGAACCCGATCACGTGTACATCGAATCGCCGGAACTGCCGAGCCGGCTGTACGTGAGTCACGGGATCTCGGGCCCGCTCGGCATGCCGGTCACGGTGTCGGTGCGTCCCGAGCGGATCGCACTCACGCGCAAGCCGCCCGAAGGCGCGTTCAACTGGGCGCGCGGCCGGATCGGCAACGTCGCGTACATGGGCGGCTATTCGCTGTATCACGTGAAGCTCGACGCGGGCAAGACGGTGATCGCGAACGTGTCGAGCCTCGCGATTTCCGAACTCGACACGCCGGCGCTCGGCGATGAGATCTACGTGCGCTGGAGCGCGACCGCCGGCGTGGTGCTGACGTCATGAACGCGTTCAAGTCCCTGCTCGAGTGGCCGGTGCGGCGCTTCAACCTGACGGGCGCCACGGCGGTCGTCGCCGGGCCGTTCACGTGGCTCGTGCTGTTCTTCCTCGTGCCGTTCGTGCTGGTCGTGAAGATCAGCTTCGCGGAGCTGCAGCTCGGCATCCCGCCGTATACGGAGCTCGCGTCGTACGCGGACGGCGTCGTGCACATCGCGCTGAACCTGTCGCACTACGCGTTCCTGCTCACGGACAGCCTGTATTTCGCGACCTACGTGAATTCGGTGTGGGTCGCCGCGATCACGACGCTGCTGTGCCTGCTGCTCGGCTATCCGATGGCGTACTACATCGCGCGCTCGAACCCGGCTACCCGCAACCTGCTGATGATGGGGGTGATGCTGCCGTTCTGGACGTCGTTCCTGATTCGCGTGTACGCATGGATCGGGATCCTGAAGAACAACGGGCTCCTGAACAACTTCCTGATGTGGATCGGGCTCACCCATACGCCGATCGAGCTGTACCGCACGAACTACGCGGTGTATATCGGGATGGTGTATTCGTACCTGCCGTTCCTCGTGATGCCGCTCTACGCGCACCTCGTGAAGATGGACCTGCGCCTGCTCGAAGCCGCGTACGACCTCGGCGCGAAGCCGTGGAAAGCGTTCGTGCAGATCACGCTGCCGCTGTCGAAGAACGGGATCATCGCGGGCTGCCTGCTGGTGTTCATCCCGGCGGTCGGCGAGTACGTGATTCCGGAGCTGCTCGGCGGCGCGAATACGCTGATGATCGGCCGCGTGATGTGGAACGAGTTCTTCAACAACGCGGACTGGCCGATGGCGTCGGCCGTGACCTGCGCGATGGTGTTGCTGCTGCTCGTGCCGATGGCGATGTTCCAGCACTTCCAGGCGAAGGAACAGGGAGGCCGTCGATGAAACCGAATCGCTACCTGCAGTTCGCGGCGCTGTTCGTCGGCTTCGCCTTCCTGTACATCCCGATCATCAGCCTGATCGTCTATTCGTTCAACGAGTCGAAGCTCGTCACCGTGTGGTCGGGCTTCTCGTTCCGCTGGTATGCGGCGCTCGTCGAGGACGACGAGCTGCTGGCGGCCGCATGGCTGTCGCTGAAGATCGGCGTGCTGACCGCGTTCGCGTCGGTGTTCATCGGCACGTGGGCCGGCTTCGTGCTCGCGCGGATGGGGCGTTTTCGCGGCTTCGCGCTGTTCAGCGGGATGATCAACGCGCCGCTCGTGATTCCCGAGGTGATCCAGGGGATCTCGCTGCTGCTGCTGTTCATCGAGCTCGCGAAGTGGATCGGCTGGCCGGCCGAGCGCGGCGTGTTCACGATCTGGCTCGGCCACGTGATGCTGTGCATTTCGTACGTCGCGATCATCGTGCAGTCGCGCGTGCGCGAGCTGAATCCGTCGCTGGAAGAAGCCGCGCTCGATCTCGGCGCGACGCCGCTGAAGGTGTTCTTCACGATCACGCTGCCGCTGATCTCGCAGGCGCTGATCGCGGGCTGGCTGCTGTCGTTCACGCTGTCGATCGACGACCTCGTGCTGTCGGCGTTCCTGTCGGGCCCCGGCTCGACGACGCTGCCGCTCGTCGTGTTCTCGCGCGTACGCCTCGGCCTGAACCCGGAGATGAACGCGCTCGCGACGCTGTTCATCATCGCGGTGACGGCCGGCGTCGTGATCGCGAACTTCGTGATGCTGCGTCAGGAACGCAAGCGGATGGCGGGGTTCGCGGCCTGACGGTCCGGCGGCTGCCGCCGTGAAAAACGCCCGGTGCCGACGACGAGTCGGGCCGGGCGTTTCGTTTGGCGGCGCGTGACGATCGCCGGCCCGTCGTCGGCGTTCACGCGCCGAAGGCCGCCTTGGCCAGCAACCCCAGCGCGACGCACACGAGCACGGCCGCGAAGCCGGCCTGCACGTGCCGCGCGGCGAGGCGGCGCGACGCGCCGCGGCCGGCGGCCATGCCGAGCGCGGTCGCGACGGTGAACCACAGCGTCACGTCGAGCGGCGCGCGCGTGCCCGACGCGAGCGTCGCGAGCACGCCGCCGGTGCCGACCAGCGCGATCACCATCAGCGACGTCGCGACCACCCCATGCATCGACACGTTCGTGAACTTGCGCAGCATCGGCACGATCACGAAGCCGCCGCCGACGCCGAGCAACCCGGTCATCAAGCCCGTGACCGCGCCGGTCGACGCGAGCGCGATGCCCACGGGCCACGACCACACGAGCCGGCCCGTATCGGGATTCACGCGGCCGACGCACAGCGGCGACGCGTCGGCATCGGCCGGCTGCCGCCGCAGCGCCTGTCGCAGCAGGCGGCCGGCGACGACGAGCATCGTCAGCGCGAACAGCGTGAGCAGCAGGCGCTGCGGCAGCACGTGCGCGAGCCGGACGCCGAGCGTGGTCAGCGGCACGCCGGCCACGGCCATCAGCAGCGCCGCGCGATAGCGCACGAGCCCGCGGCGGAAGCCTTCGAGCGTGCCGAGCGCGGCACTGCCCGCGACCGCGACGAGTGCGACGGGGGTGGCCTGCTGCATCGGCCAGCTCATCCCGACGACGAGCGCAGGCACCGCGAGAATGCCGCCGCCGGCGCCGGTCAGGCCGAGCACGGCGCCGACGAAGCCGCCCAGTACGAGGGAAATCAGCATGACGTCATCGCGCTCCGGTCAACGTGCGATCGCGGGCTTCGCGAGCCATTCGCGGCCCTTGAGCATCGCCTTCCAGTAGAGCGGCGGCAGCACGCGCTCCTTGAGCAGCCACGCGAGCCGCGACGGCCGCTTGCCGTCGATCAGCCATGCGGGGAAGGTCGGGGCGACCTTGCCGCCGTACAGGAATTCGGCGAGCACGATCTTGCCGCGCTCGACGGTGAGCGGGCACGAGCCGTAGCCGTCGTATGCGGCGTCGCCCCGTGCGAGGCCGAGCGATGCGAGCAGGTTGTGCGCGACGACGGGCGCCTGCTTGCGGGCGGCCGCGGCCGTTTTCGCGTTGGTCGTGTTGGTGACGTCGCCGAGCGCGTAGATGTCCGGAAACCGTTTGTGCCGCAGCGTCGCCGGATCGACGTCGATCCAGCCGGCCGCGTCGGCGAGCAGGCTCGCGCGCACGAAGTCTGGCGCCTTCTGCGGCGGCACGACGTGGATCATGTCGAACGAACGCTCGACGGTTTCCTTGCCGCCGTCCGGCAGCGCGCGCGAGAACGTCGCCCGGCGCGCGGGCCCGTCGATCGCGACGAGGTCGTGACCGAACGACAGCGCGATGTCGTAGCTTTTCACGTATTCCATCAGCGCGGGCACGTAATCGGCGACGCCGAACAGCGCGCCGCCCGCATTCAGGAATTCGACGTTCGCGGCGTCGAGGCGCCCGGTGCGTCGCCAGTGGTCGCACGACAGGTACATCGCCTTTTGCGGTGCGCCCGCACACTTGATCGGCATCGGCGGCTGCGTGAACAGCGCATTGCCGCCGCGGAACGCGCGCACGAGCTCCCACGTGTACGGCGCGAGATCGTAGCGGTAGTTCGACGTGACGCCGTTGCGGCCGAGCGTGTCGGCGAGGCCGTCGATGGCGTGCCAGTCGAGCTTGAGCCCCGGGCACACGACGAGCCTGCGATAACCGATGCGTCGGCCGCCGTCGAGCACGACCGCGTGCGCATCGGGCTCGAAGCCCACGACCGCGGCCCGGATTCGCTGCACGCCGCGCGGCAGCACGTCGGTCATCGGCCGCGCGGTGGTGCCGGGCTGGAACACGCCTGCGCCGACCATCGTCCAGCCGGGCTGGTAATAGTGAACGTCGGCGGGATCGATCGCCGCGATGTCGAGCGACGCGGCGCGCGCGAGCAGGCTCGACGCGACCGCGATGCCGGCCGCACCGGCGCCGACGATCACGATGTCGTGCCGCGCATCCACGGCCGGCGCCGGCTTGCTGATGCCCGCCGCGTGAAGCGCGGGCACGTCGGCCGCCGCGATCTGCGGCGCGACCGACTGCGCGTCGGTCAGCTTGCGAATGGTCATGTCGGGGTTCTCCGGAGGGGGCGGGGCGCGCGGCTCAGATCGCGTCGAGCGGGATCTTCAGGTAGCGCACGCCGTTGTTTTCGGGCTCGGGCAGATGGCCGGCGCGCATATTGACCTGCACGGACGGCAGCATCAGCACGGGCATGTCGAGCGTCGCGTCGCGCGCGGTGCGCATCGCGACGAAATCGTCCTCGGTCACGCCGTCCTTCACGTGCACGTTCGCGCGGCGCTGCTCGGCGACGGTCGTCACGAACTGCACGTCGCGGCCGCCCGGCTGGTAGTCGTGGCACAGGTACAGGCGCGTGTCGGGCGGCAGCGCGAGTACACGCGCGATCGAGCGGTACAGCGTGCGCGCGTCGCCGCCCGGGAAGTCGCAGCGGGCCGTGCCGTAGTCGGGCATGAACAGCGTGTCGCCGACGAACGCCGCGCGCTGCGTCGCGTCGTCCACGCAGTAGGTCATGCACGCGGGCGTGTGGCCCGGCGTGTGCAGCGCGCGGATCGTCAATGCGCCGAGCGCGAGCGTGTCGCCGTCGTCGACGAGCCGGTCGAACTGACGGCCGTCTTCCGCGAAGCCGGGGCCCGCGTTGAACAGTGTGCCGAACACGTGCTGCACGCGGCGCACGTGCGAGCCGATCGCGATCTGGCCGCCGACCTGCGTTTTCAGGTACGGTGCGGCCGACAGGTGGTCGGCGTGCACATGCGTTTCCAACAGCCAGTGCACGGTCGCGCCGAGCTCGGCGACACGTGCGATCAGCCGGTCGGCGCTGACGGTGCGGGTGCGGCCGGATTTCGGGTCGTAGTCGAGCACGCTGTCGATCAGTGCGCACGCGCGGCTCGCCGTATCGAGCAGGAGATAGCTGACGGTGTGGGTCGCCGGGTCGAAAAAGCCTTCGACCGACAGGGCGGGGGCGTTGCTCACGGGGTGTCCTCGATCGGGTTCAGCATCTGCAATCGCGATCTTCATTTCAAGAAGCGTGCCAGCGTGCGGCGCGGCACCGGCCGATGCGACAGGGACTTGATTCGGCTCGGGTTTTCGGTGCGCCGGCGGTCTCGCGCGGGCGGCGGCGACATGCGGTGGCGGACCGGGACTGCCACTACTGGCAGTGTCGTGGCAGAATTGGCAGTCAGCCTGGCAGCCCGTCCGGGTGCCTCTTCGCCGAGCGAGCCTCCGCATGAATCCGCACGACACCATTCCGATCGTTCCTGCCCAGCGCCGCGACGCAATGCCGGATGTCCGCGCGCTCGTCGCGTATCTCGAGCAGGACCCGCAGCCAACGATCGTGGTCGATCCCGCCTACCGCATCCTCGCGGCGAACGATGCGTACCGGCGCCAGTTCGGCGTGGCCGGCGTCGAGCATGTGGGTCGGCACTGTTTCCAGGTGTCGCATCACTACGACGTGCCGTGCGACCAGGCCGGCGAGCATTGCCCGATGAAGCAGGCGCTCGAATCGCGCGGGCTGAACCGCGTGCTGCACATCCACCACACGCCGCGCGGCCCCGAGCATGTCGACGTCGAGCTGCGGCCGATCTTCGACGCGGACGGCAACGTGATCGCGTACGTCGAGCGGCTGACGACGGTGCGCAGCGCGTCCGCGCAGCCGAGCGCGGAAGGGCTCGTCGGCGGCGCCGACGCGTTCAACGCGGCGCTCGGCGCGCTGCAGCGCGTCGCGCCGTCGACGCTGCCGGTGCTGCTGCTCGGCGAATCGGGCACCGGCAAGGAGCTGTTCGCCCGCGCGCTGCACGAGGCGAGCGATCGCGCGATGGGGCCGTTCGTCGTCGTCGATTGCTCGGGGATCGCCGAGACGCTGTTCGAGAGCGAACTGTTCGGCTACGAGAAGGGCGCGTTCACGGGCGCGAACCAGCGCAAGCCGGGCCTCGTCGAAACCGCGCAGGGCGGCACGCTGTTTCTCGACGAGATCGGCGACGTGCCGCTGCCGATGCAGGTCAAGTTGCTGCGACTGATCGAATCGGGCACGTTCCGGCGCGTCGGCGGCGTCGAGGCGCTGCGCGCCGATTTCCGGCTCGTCGCGGCCACGCACAAGCCGCTGCGCGAGATGATCGAAGACGGCCGGTTCCGGCAGGACCTCTACTACCGGATCAACGCGTTTCCGATTCCGCTGCCGGCGCTGCGCGAACGGCGCGGCGACATCGCGCTGCTGGCCGAATCGATCCTGCGGCGGATCGCGAACGCGCGCGGCAACGCGGGCGACCCGAATGCGCGACCATTCGCGGCCCGACCATTCGTGCTGACCGAGCGTGCGCGGGCGTGCCTCGACGCGTATGCGTGGCCCGGCAACATCCGCGAGCTGCGCAACGTGCTCGAACGCGCGTGCCTGTTCGCCGACGACGGGACGATTCGCGTCGAACATCTGCCGGCCGAGCTCGTCGCGGCAGCGGCGGCGCCGCACGCGCAGGCGGTGGACGCGCGTGGCGTGTCGGATGCGGAGCTGGTCCGTATCGCGCGCGCGTTCGACGGCACGCGCAAGGCGCTCGCCGAGCAGCTCGGATTGAGCGAACGGACGCTGTACCGGCGGATGAAGGCGCTCGGCCTCGGCTCGCGCGAGCGCTGAGCGGGCCTGTCGCGCGCGGCACGCAGCGGCGCGCGGCTTTGCCGATCATGGCGCGTTCGTCTCCGGACACGCAGGGTACGTTGGCGGTACCGGCTGCCGATGGTGAAACGGGCGACAAGCAGGAAACCCGCTTGCCGCCCGCGCATCATGCGATCAGCGCACCGGCGCCAGCTGCGCCATCGCTTCGCGCACGAAACCGATCAGCGTGTCGTCGGCCCACGAATCCTTCGACAGCGCCGGCTCGTTCGCCAGCGCCGCGCGGAATTTCGCGTGCGTGGCCGGATCGTGGCCCGCATAGCTGCAGAACAGCTCGAGCCAGCGCTGCGCGAGCGCACGGCCTTGCGGCGAATCGGGCTGCACGCCCGATTCGACCGCGTCGCGCACGTCGGCCATCAGTTGCGGCCATTCCATCGAGCGTTCGCGGTAGTGCGCCCGCATGAAGCGAATCTCGTCCGGCTCGAGGTACTTCTCGAAGAGCCGCATCTTCGTTTCCGATGAAGCGCGCAGCACGTAGTCGCGCAACGCGGTCGAAATGCCGATCTTCGACTGCATCGACGGTTCTTGCTCGTGCATCAGGTTCAGCTTCGCGAGCAAGCGCGGATCGTTGTTCGTGTCGCGTACCAGCTGCGCCATCCAGCGCGCGGCGAGCGCACGGACGCGCTCGTCCTCGGCGGGCACGCCCGCTTCGTGCAGCGCCCGCACTTCGGCAACGAGCGCGATCCATTCGGCGTCGCCGGCCTGGCTCTTCTGGTACATCGGCAGGCGAGCGAGTTCTTCCTCGGAGAAATATTTGTCGTACACGGTCATCAACTCCAGTGTGGTGAGCCAATCGGCCAGTTCCGGCTCGGCGCCCGCCGCGAGCTGCGCATGCAGGCTCGCGAGCCGCTCGCGCAGCTGCGCGGTCTGCGCGAGCTGGCGGTCGAGCGACGCGATCTGTTTTGCGACGAGATCGACGAGCGGGGTGCCTGGCCGGTTCAGGTAATCGCCGATTTCGGCGAGCGACAGTCCGAAGCGACGCAGGGCCTGGATCTGGTGGAGCCGGGCGATGTCGTCGCGGTCGTACAGCCGGTAGCCGTTGTCGGCGCGCGCCGAAGGCGTCAGCAGACCGATTGCGTGATAGTGATGAAGCGTGCGGACGGTCAGCCCGGTGCGTTTCGCCAGTTCTCCCACTTTCAGCCGCATTGGTTCCTCCGTTCTATGCGCACACTGGAGTCTCGAACGTTACGCTACGTGAGGGTCAAGCGGAAGATCGGCGATCGGACGGCCGCGGCGGGGCGCCGCATGCACGTCCGATCGAAAGAGGCTTATTGCGCCGATGGGGCGGATTCGGGCGTGGCGGCGGCGCGCGCGTCCTTGCCGGCGGCGCCGGCGGTTTTACGGGATCCGTCGCCGTTGCCGGCCGGCGGCGTGCCCATCGCCTGGTAAAGCCGCGCAGTATCCGCGAACCGTGCGCCGGTCGCGCGAATCTCGTCGAGCCGCGCGTTGCGGTACTGCAACTCGCTCGCACGCGCGGCCGACGGCGGCAGCGCGCCGAGCCGCACGCGGGCGGCCGCGTCGTCGTAGGCGCCACGCGCGGACAGCGCGGCGCGCGACGACGCGTCGAGCGCCTGCGCGTCGTGCTCGAGCGCCGCGAGCGAATCGGCGACGTTCTGGAACGCGCCGAGCACTGCCTGCTTGTACTGGTCGACCGCGGCCTCGTAGGTCGCCTTCGCCGCGCGGCGCTGGGCGAGCAGCGCGCCGCCGTGGAAGATCGGCTGGCTCAGCGACGCGCCGACGTTCCAGATCGCGCCGGCGCCCGACAGCATCGTCGGCCAGCTGAAGCCGCCTTTGCCCATCGCCGCCGACAGCGACAGTTGCGGAAACATCTGCGCGGTCGCGAGGCCCACTTCGGCGGCGGCGGCCTTCAGCCCCGCGTCGGCGGCCTGGATGTCCGGGCGGCTTTGCAGCAGGTCCGACGGCACGACGACGGGCACCTGTTCGGGCAGGTGCAGATCGGCGAGCGCGAGATCGGCCGGCGGCCGGTCGGGCGTGCGGCCGACCAACACCGCGAGCGCATGCCTCGCCGAGTCGCGCTGCTGGCGCAGCGCGGGCAGGCTCGCCGCGAACGTGTCGGCGCTTTGCCGGGCATTGAGCGCGTCGCTGCGCGAAGCCGAACCGAGCGCATGGCGGCGCTCGGCGTCGTGCGCCTGGTCGTTCGCGAGCGCGACGAGCCGCTCGGTCGTCTCGATCTGCGCATCGAGCACCGCCACGGTGATCGACGCGGTCACGATGTTCGCGGCCAGCGCGCGCCGCGCGGATTCGAGCTGGAACGCGCTGACGTCGACGCGCTTCGCGAGCGCGCGGTTCGCGAAGCGCGACACGCCGAACAGGTCGACCGTGTAGCTCGCCTGTAGTTGCCCGACGAACGTGTCGTACAACAGCGTCTGCGCGCCGAGCGCGGGAATCGGTACGCCGAGCGCTCGCTGGCGTGCGGCCTGGCCGACCGCGTCGATCGACGGCAGCATCGAACTGCCGATCTGCCCGCGCAACTGTTCGCGCGCGGCATCCAGCGAATGCGACGCCGCACTCAGCGTCGGGCTGTTGCGCAGCCCTTCGTCGACGAGCGCGTTCAGCGCATCGGAACGGTACTGCTTCCACCAGTCCGGCACCGGCTGCGCGCCGACCTCGAACTGCTGCGCGACACCCAGCGCGGACACGGTCTGCTCGACTTGCGGCGCCGCGCCGTAGTGCGCGGGCGACGGCATCGCGGGCGGCTCGCCGCTCGGCGCGAACCACGCGCAGCCCGCGAGCGGGCCGGCGATGCTCGCCATCGCGAGCGCTCGCACGGCTTTGGTTTTCAGGGTCATCGATCGGTCCATGGTCAGGCTCCCGACGGCGCGGCCGGCGTGCTGCCGCCTGACGGCGGGCCGTCGTGCGGGTCGCGTTCGTCGCGCTTCACGCGGAACCACGTCGCGTACAGCGCAGGCAGGTAGAACAGCGTCAGCACGGTCGCGCTCGTGATGCCGCCCATCAGCGCGGTCGCCATCGGCCCGAAGAAGTTCGAGCGCAACAGCGGGATCAGCGCGAGCACGGCGGCCGCGGCCGTCAGCGTGATCGGCCGGAAACGCCGCACGGTCGCGCCGATGATCGCGTCGACGCGGCCGTGACCGACCGCGATGTCCTGCTCGATCTGATCGACGAGGATCACCGAGTTGCGCATGATGATCCCGAACATCGCGATCACGCCGAGCATCGCGACGAAGCCGAACGGCTGGCCGAACAGCAGCAGCGTCGCGACCACGCCGATCAGCCCGAGCGGAGCGGTCAGCACGACCATCAGCACGCGCGAGAAGCTCTGCAGCTGGATCATCAGCAGCGTGAACACGGCGATCGCCATCAGCGGCATCTGCGCGTTGATCGACGTCTGCGCCTTCGCGCTTTCCTCGACCGAACCGCCGATGTCGATCCGATAGCCGACCGGCAACTGCGCGCGCAGTGCGTTCAGGTTCGCGTCGACCGCATGCGTGACGTCGATGCCCTGTGCGCCGGCGCGCACGTCCGACTGCACGGTGATGGTCGGCTGGCGATCGCGCTCCCATACGACGCCGTATTCGAGCGTCGGCGTGAAGCGGCCGAGCGAGCCGAGCGGCACGGGGCCGTTCGGCGTCGGCAGCGCGAGGCCCGCGAGTTTCGCCGGATCGACGCGATCGGCCTGCGGCGCGCGCAGGTCGACGGCGATCAGCTTGTCGCGCTCGCGATACTGCGTGACGGTCGTGCCGGACAGCGTCATCGCGAGGAAGCTCGACACGTCCTGCGACGTGACGTTCAGCTCGCGCGCCTTCTTCTGGTCGAGCTCGAAGCGCACCGAGCGTTCGGCCGGCTCGTCCCAGTCGAACTGCACGTTGACCGTGCGCGCATCGCCGCGCATCGTCGCCGCGACCTTCTCGGCGATCGAGCGGACCGTCGCGATGCTGTCGCCGCTCACGCGGAACTGCACCGGATAGCCGACCGGTGGCCCGTTCTCGAGCCGCGACAGCCGCCAGCGCACCGCAGGAAACCTGTCGCGCAGCGTGGTTTCGAGCCAGGTCGCGAGCTTCTCGCGATCCTCGACCGATTTCGCGGTGATCACGAACTGCGCGAAGTTCGGCAGTTGCAGCTGCTGGTCGAGCGGCAGGTAGAAGCGCGGCGCGCCGCTGCCGACGAAGTTCACCGAATGATCGATCTCGGGGCGCTTGTCGAGCGCTTTCTCGAGACGCTCGGTCTCGCGCAGCGTCGCCGCGAACGACGCGCCTTCGGGCAGCCGCAGGTCGACCAGCAGCTCGGGCCGGTCGGAGCTCGGGAAGAACTGCTGCGGCACCAGCGAGAAGCCCATCATCGCCACGACGAAGAGGACGCCCGTGATCAGCAGCACGACGAAGCGCCGCTCGATGCACCAGTCGATCCAGCCGCGCAGCCGCCGGTAGAAGCGGGTGTCGTAGATGTCGTGCTCGTGATCGTCGGGCAGGTGCGCCTCGTGCGCGTGCCGCTTGCGCTCGGGCAGCATGTGGAAGCCCAGCAGCGGGATCAGCACGACGGCCGCGAACCACGACGCGATCAGCGCGATCGCCGACACCTCGAAGATCGAGCGCGTGTATTCGCCCGTGCTCGATTTCGCGAGCGCGATCGGCAGGAAGCCCGATACCGTGACGAGCGTGCCCGTCAGCATCGGGAAGGCGGTGCTGGTGTACGCGAACGCGGCGGCGCGCGCGCGGCTGTAGCCCTGTTCGAGCTTCACGGCCATCATCTCGACCGCGATGATCGCGTCGTCGACGAGCAGCCCGAGCGCGAGTACGAGCGTGCCGAGCGACACCTTGTGCAGCCCGATGTCGAACAGGTACATGAAGAGGGCCGTCACCGCGAGCACGACCGGGATCGAGATCACGACGACCATCCCGGTGCGCAGCCCGAGCGACACGAGGCTCACGACCAGCACGATCGCGACCGCTTCGGCGACGGCTTCGAGGAAGTCGTCGACCGAATGCGAGACCGCGTGCGGCATGCTCGACACCTCGGTCAGCTTGAGGCCGGCCGGCAGTTGCGCCTGCAGATCCTTCGATTCGGCGTCGAGCGCCTTGCCGAGCCGGATCACGTCGCCGCCCGGCTGCATCGTGACGCCGATGCCGAGCACGGCCTTGCCGTTGCTGCGCATCTGCGTGACGGCCGGATCGTCGTAGCCGCGCCTGACGGTGGCGAGATCGCCGAGCCGGAACGTGCGGCCGTTGATGCGAAGCAGCGTATCGGCGATCGCGCCGACGTTGTCGAACTGGCCGCTTGGCCGCACGAACACGCGATCGTCGGCGGTCGTCAGCACGCCGGCCGAAGAAACGTCGTTCTGCGCGTTGATCGCCTGCCCGAGCTGCTGCGGCGAGATGCCGAGGCGCGTGAGCTGCGCGTTGTTGACCTCGATGAAGATCCGCTGATCGGGGTCGCCGAAATAGTCGACCTTGCCGACGCCCGGCACGCGCAGCAGCACGGTGCGCAACTGGTCCGCGTAGTCGTGCAGTTGCGCGGGCGTGAAGCCGTCGCCCTCGAGCGTCCAGATGTTGGTGTAGACGTCGCCGAATTCGTCGTTGAAGAACGGGCCCTGTACGCCGGGCGGCAGTGTATAGCCGATGTCGCCTACCTTCTTGCGGATCTGGTACCAGGTCTCGGGCACGTCCTTCACCGGCGCCGAATCCTTCATCGTGAAGAAGATCAGCGATTCGCCGGGACGCGAATAGCTGCGCAGGAAGTCGATGGCTGGCGTTTCCTGCAGCTTGCGGCCGATCCGGTCGGTCACCTGTTCCTGTACCTGCCGCGCGCTCGCGCCGGGCCAGAAAGTGCGTATCACCATCACGCGGAACGTGAACGGCGGGTCTTCGGATTGCGCGAGCCGCGTGTACGCGAGGATGCCGGCGAGCGTCGCGAGTGCGATCAGGTAGACGACCAGCGCCTGGTGGCGCAGCGCCCATGCGGACAGGTTGAACCGGCCTTCTTCGTGGGAGACGCTCACGATGCGAAGTCCTCCGGGTGCAGCGGCGCGATCGCGCGCACCTTCTCGCCCGCGCTGACCGTATGCACGCCCTGCAGCACGACGCGCTCGCCCGGTTGCAGCCCGTGCGACACGGTGACGGTGCGCTCGTTGAAGCGCGCGACGTCGACGCGGCGCAGTTCGAGCGTGTCGTCCTTCGTGCGCACGACCCAGACGGCCGGTTGCGCGCCGTCGTGGAACAGCGCGGTCGCGGGCAGCGTGATCGGCTGCGTATCGGCGGCGGCCGGTGCGCCGTCGAACGCGACGTCCGCGGTCATCCCGAGCCGGATCGCCGGATCGGGCGCGCCGAGCGTGAGTTTCACGCGATAGGTGCGGCTTTGCGGATCGGCGGCCGGCGCGATTTCGCGCACCTTCGCGGCGAACCGGCGGCCCGGCAGCGACGGCAGCGTGACGGTGGCCGTATGACCGGGCGCGAGCGAGGCGAGCGCGGCTTCGGGCACGTCGCTGACCACGTCGACGTCGCCCGACCACGCGAGCTGGTAGACCGGCTGGCCGGCCGACACGTTCTGTCCGGTATCGGCCTGTTCGGCGGTGATGATGCCCGCATGATCGGCGACGAGCGTCGCGTAGCGGAGCTGGTTCTTCGCGAGCGCGAGCTGCTGCTGCGCCTGGTCGCGTTGCGCGAGCGCCGACGCGTAGCTGTTCTGGGTCTGTTCGAGCTGTGCGGTCGCGATCAGGTTTTCGCGGGCCTGCGCGCGATCGCGGTCGAGCTGCTGCTTCGCGAAGGCGAGGGTGTGCGTCGCGGCATCGAGTTGCGCCTGCGCGCTCGCGGCATTCTTCTCGGCGTCGGACGGATCGAGCAGCGCAACGACCTGGCCGACCTTCACCGTATCGCCGAGCCGGACCCGGCGCTCGATGATCTTGCCGGCGATGCGGAACGACAGCGGGGTGGCGTAGCGCGGCTGGATGTCGCCGGGCAGCGTGCGCGCGGCCGCGAGCGTGTCGGCCCGTGCGGGCAGCGCGACGACGGGGCGCGGGGCGGGCGGTGCGGATTCTTTCGGATGACAGGCGGCAAGGACGAGCGCGGCGCCGATCAGCAGCGCGGCGCGGGAACCGGAGCGATTCACGAAACCCCCAGGTGAGGTGGAGCGGTACGAAGCCGGCAAGCGCGGCGGGCGCTTGCCCCGAGCGGCGCCGGCACCGGCGCACGCGGACAGACGAACGACATCTTCGGAAACTGTGGCGAATTCTAATACAGACCTGTATTTGAATGCAAAGATGAATCTGAAAGGGAGGGGATGCTAGACTGCGCGTCATGAAACCACAGCGCTTAACTCGCGAGCAGAGCAGGGACCAGACGCGCGAACGTCTGCTGAAAGCCGCGCATCGAATTTTTCTGAAGAAAGGCTATGTGGCCGCGAGCGTCGAGGACGTCGCGGCGGCGGCTGGCTATACGCGCGGTGCGTTCTACTCGAATTTCCGCAGCAAGTCCGACCTGTTGCTGGAATTGCTGGAGCGCAATCACGCGGAGGTGCAGGCCGACTTCGAGGCGATTTTCGAAGGGGGCGGCACGCGCGAGCAGATGGAATCGATGGCGCTCGCGTATTACCGGACGCTGTTTCGCGACGACGAATACTCGCTGCTGTGGGGCGAGGCGAAGCTGCAGGCCGCGCGCGACGCGAAGTTCCGCGTGCGCTTCAACCAGTTCCTGCACGGCAAGCGCGTGCAGATGGCCGAATTCATCCAGCGCTTCGCCGAGCGGTCGGGCACGCCGCTGCTGCTGCCGGCCGACACGCTCGCGTTCGGGCTGATGTGCCTGTGCGACGGCGTGCAGTCGTACTACACGGCCGATCCGCAGCACGTGTCGGTCGACGCGGCGGAAGCGGTGCTCGCGGGATTCTTCGCGCGGGTGGTGCTGGGGCGTGCGCCGGACTGACGGCCGGCGCACGCCTGTCGCGATCTGCGGTGTTCAGTGCGGGGCGCCGGGCGGCACACGCAGCATGCGGGCCAGCGACGCCGCATAGTCGTGCGTCGGGTCCGAGATCGGCGACCGAACGACCGGGTGCGGATGCCCGAATGCTTCGACGAAGGTGTCGACGTGCGGAACGAGGCGCGCGCACAACGCGTCGGTTGCCGCATCGAGTTGCCGGTAGCCTGACGGGTCCATCACGCCTTCGCTGATCAGCCAGCCGCCGTGCCGCTGCGCACGATCGATCGCGAACAGCGCGGCGAGATCCCGCAGCAATGCGCGCGCCGGCTCGCTCGCGACCGCATCGGCCGCGGCGAGCGCGGCATCCAGCGCGAGATTCAGCCCGTAGGCCTCCGCCGCATCGCGCGCACGCGGCAACAGCGGATTCCAGACGTCCAGCGAATCGACGCCGCTTGCGGTCCGGTCGTCGACCTGATCGGCGAGCGAGCGGATCAGTCGGCGTTCGCGCGCCCGCAGTGCGGCGATTGCATCACGCGCTGGCGCGGGCCAGTTGCTTCCGCCTTCATCCGATCCGGCCGACGCGGCAGGCGCCGCCGCGAGCGTGCGCGCCGTGTCGAGCAGAATCAGGAAGTTGTTGCCGCCCGCGTCGTTGAACACGTGGCCGAGCCCCTGATAGTCGAGATACCGGTTGACGAGCAGATCGCCGGCCACCCCGCAACGCAGCCGGCATTCGGCGGCCACTTCCTCGGCGGCCCACGCGGTCAGCGCCTTGACGAGCGCGAGCTTGCGATTGGTGGAACTCCACGGCGCCCACATCATGAACGACGAAGCCGTGCGATCCGGCTGCGCGCGACCATGCAGCGCCAGCGCCCATTCGCGCGCGGCTTCGTTCGCGAAGCAGGTCATCACGTACGACGTCGCGAGCGCGCGCAGTAGCGCACGCTGCTGCGTGCTGTAGCGCATGAGAGACGTTTCGGGCGCGATGCGGGCCATGCTCGAGCGATGCGTCGAGTAACGCAGCGCCTGGGCGACGCAGGTGCGCGATACGGCGGCCAGCCCGATCGCGCCCATCGCCCACACGTTTTCCGGCGCGGTCAGCGTGCGGACGAGACGGCCGTTCGGGTCACCGAGCGGATCGTGGAACCGTCCGTCGGTGTCGATCGACGCGCCGTCGGCCAGCCACGCATCGAACGGGACTCGCACGCGATCGAAGCCGGCCAGGCCGTAATCGAACGGCACCAGCGGGATTTCGGCGGGCGCGGACAGGCGCACACCCGGCAGCGGGCCCTCGCGGGTGGACAAGTCCACCGCGAACGCGAAAACCCCGCAGTCGCGTTCGTCGACGATGACGCGTGCGCAGACGATACCGAGCTTGTCGAGATCGTTGACGCCGACGTTGGTGAACTTCAGCGCGCCATCGTCCGGCGTGTGCAGCACGAAGCTCCGGCTGGCGGCGTCGAAGCGCGCTTCGACGCGGGTGGCGAGCTGGCTGTTGCCGCCGCCGATTTCGGTGATCATGAACGCGCCGACCTTGCGGCCCGCCGCCAGTTCGCTCGCGTATTCCTGCGCACGGGCGTTGCCCTTGCCGAGTTCGACGAGTGAACCGATGCAGAGCCCGTAGTGGATCAGCGCGGCGATGCATAGCGACGGATCGTTGACGGCCGTCCATTCGGCGATCGCCGACAGCAGCGACGGGTCGGACAGGTTGCCGGCCGCGGCCGGCAACCTGCCGGCGAGCTTGACGAGGCGATCGTAGGTCGAGCGATGCAGGTCGACCGAATGCCGATCGAGCGGCTTGTCGAAGTCCGCGCTCGACAGCAACTGGATCAGCAGACGGCGATGGTCTGGCGTCGTGAGACCGGAAAGCGTATCGCGGATTTCATCGATTTCGGGTGCGATAGTCGGTCGGGCCGACGGTGATCCGGATATTCCGCCATTTTCCAGTTGGTATGCATTCATTGCAGGGCCCCCGTATGATTTAAATTGAATGGGAATGAATCGGTTTCGCGAGTCGGTGAATAAGTTCGCGCATCCGGCAGCGCGGCTTTAATGCTGCGATTCATGATGCCGGTCATGCTCAGGTCGATATAGATCGAATCCCGCCCGACCTGGCTGTGCTCGAGCACGGCCGGCATGTAATACGGTTTGGTGAAGCAGTCCGCCAGCGCGCGGGCGATATCGTCGGTATCCGTGTAGCGCCGACACGCGACGGCCGAATAGACTGGTACACGGAAGCGGTTGCGCGGCAATCGCGCGATCGCATCGTGGAACCGATCCGCGGCCGTCCACAGCGCGGGATGGTGAGCCGGATACGGAATCGGCAGCGAGTGCAGCTTGATACCTCGGCGGCTCGCAAATGCGGTCAACGTGTCGAGCGCCGTATGCGGGCCGCTGACGACCGTCTGTCGCGGCGCGTTGACGCACGCGAGCACCAGCCGCTCGTGGGCAATTTCGTCGAGGAGCGCCCGCGTATCGGTTTCCGACGCCGCGACCGCGGTCATGCCGCCGCGTCCCGCGAACGGCCGGAACGCGTCGTTGAGCGCGAGGACGGCACGCACGCCGTCGGCTACGGACCATACGCCCGAGCAGACGAGCGATCCGATTTCGCCGAGGCTCTGGCCGATGATCGCAACAGGCCGCACGTGCTGCCGTTCGAGGAAGCGGTGCACGCAGACCGCGGTGGCGAATGCCGACAGTTGCGGGATGCCGACGGGAACGGCGGCCGAGGCATTTCCAAGCAGCACGTTTCGCAGCAGCCGCGGCTCGTGATCGTAGGGCTCCTCGCGCAGTATGGCTTCGATGTCGTCGAGCGTCTCGTCGATGCATTCGCGGGCCGGCGGACTTCGCTCGTAAAGCGATTTCAACGCGGCGGACGGACTATCTCCCTGGCCCGGAATCACATAGATTGCGGGCGTGCTTGGATAGCTGGAACTGGTTTCCATTTTTCCCTCGTAACGGTTTTGAATCGATTGTTTTGCAGCGGAAGTTTGATTTTTGTAATTTTTAAATGCCTGACTGGTTTTCAATCGCTGCAACGACGAAGGATAGGTAATTTATTTTTTATTTTCTGGGTAGTCGACTCTATTGATTCGGGTGAAATGAAACAATGGAGCATTGATTTTCCGTGCAGGATTTTCCGGGCGAGAAAACGGAAATTCCGCTCGTGCAAATATTTTGAAACACGTGCACCGGTAGAGGCGGCGCGACGTCGGCGCGACGTCGGCGCGCGCCGGCCGAAACGGACGGGAGGAGGCGGGAAGCGTTGCGCGGGATGAGGGGCGGCACGGCCGCCGGTCAGCGCTCGCCGGTCATCCGCCGGTACGCGTCGAGCAGCGACGTCTTGTAGACGACGCCCGCGAGCGTCGGCTCGGCTTCGCTCTCGATCACCGGCAGCCGTTCGCCCTGGAACGCCATGAAGCGCTCGAGCGCGGTCGCGAGCGGCATGTCGGGCGTGAGCAGCGGAAACGGCGTATGCGCGTAGTGCGCGGCCGTCTTGTCGGTCGTGTCGCGCTTGTCGAGCAGGTCCGACGTGATGTCCTTCAGCGCGACCGCGCCGCGAAAGCGCCCGGCGTCGTCGGTCACGTACAGGTACTTCACCGGATATTCGAGAAACACGCGCGTCATGTCGGCGACGCTCGCGGTGAGCGGCACGACCGTCTGCGCGGGCTGGATCAGCTCGCGCATCTGCGTGGTGCGCAGGCGCTGCCGTTCCTGCGCGTCCTGGTAGTGGTGCAGCGTGATCTCGTACATCGACGTCGTGCCCGTCGCGCGCGCGACGAAATACGCGAACACGCACGACACCAGCAGCGGCAGCACGACCTGATAGCTCAGCGTCATCTCGAAGATCATCAGGATCGCCATCAGCGGCGCCTGCGTGGCGCCCGCCATGAACGCGCCCATCCCGACGATCGCGTACGCGAAATACGCGGACGTATGGCCCGGCCACAGCGCGTCCATCGCGAGCCCGAACAGCGAGCCGAACACGGCGCCGACGAACAGCGTCGGCGTGAACACGCCGCCGATCGCGCCCGAGCCGGCCGTCGCGGCGGTCGCGATCACCTTGAACACGAGTACCGCGACGAGCGCCTGCCAGGTCCACGGCGAATGGAGGATGTGGTTCACGACGCTGTAGCCGTTGCCCCACACGTCGGGAATCCACACCGAGATCACGCCGACGACGAGGCCGCCGAGCGCGAGCCGCACGGGCAGCGGTACAGGCAGCCGCTTGAACTGCGCTTTCGACGCGTCGAGCAGATGCAGGAACTGCGGCGCCAGCACGCCGCATAGCGTGCCGAGCACGACGAACAGCAGCACCTCGGGGCCCGTCACGGCCGGAAACACCGGCATCTCGTACGGCGGCCGGTAGCCGGCGAATTCGCGCATCACGATGTTCGCGACGACCGACGCGACGACCATCGGCCCGAAGCTCTCCATCGCGATCGTGCCGAGCACGATTTCCGACACGAAGAACGCGCCGGCGATCGGTGCGTTGTAAGCGGACGTGATGCCGGCCGCCGCGCCGCAAGCGACCAGCAGGCGCAGGCGCGGCGGGTCGAAGTGCGCGAAGCGGCCGACGAGCGATGCGGCGAGCGCCGCGAGCTGCACCATCGGCCCTTCGCGGCCGATCGAGCCGCCGCTGCCGATCGTCAGCAGCGACGACAGGCTGCGCCACAGGCTCTGCCGCACCGGTACGACGCCGTTGCCGAGCGCGACCGATTCCATGTAGTCGGTCTTGGCGGCCTGCCGGTCGCCGCGCGTCGCGAGCAGCAGCACGCAGCCGGCAAGGAAGCCGCCCGCGGCCGGCATCCAGAACCGCACGTACCACGGCAAGCGCTTCGCCATCTGCACGAAGCTGCCGCTGTGCCCCGAGATCAGGTGCTGCATCAGGTCGATGCCTTCGCGGAACGCCATCGTGGCAAAGGCGCCGCCGACGCCGACGATGGCCGACCAGATCAGCATCGTATGGGCGTCCGACAGGCGGAACAGCGTTTGGGCGCGAGTGCGCAGCTTCAGCAGAAACGAGAGCACGGCTGAAAGGGGGCGATGGAAAACGACGCGAAGCATAGCACTGCGCCGCGCCCGCGGGACCTTCCCGTCGGGCGCGGCGCGCGAACCGTCACGGACGTGCGGCTCAGCCAAGCCAGTGCTGCACGGCCCAGGTGATCCCGTAGCCGCCGGCGATCAGCCACACGTACAGGATCAGGCCGGTCATCAGCGCACGCGGGCCGGCTGCGCGGATCTGCGCGACACGCGTTTCGATGCCGAGTGCGGTCATGGCCATCGTCAGCGCGAAGGTGTCGAGCACGTTCAGCGTATGTGTGACGTCCGCAGGCAGCACGTTCAGCGAATTGACGATCACGAAGCCGAGGAAGCCGAGCGCGAACCAGGGAACCGCCACCTTGCGCCTGGCTTGCGCGCCGCCGGCCGCGTCGCGGGCCGAGCGCGCCGAACGGGCGAGCCACCAGCCGAGCGCGAGCAGCACCGGCACCAGCAGCATCACGCGCGTCATCTTCACGATCGTCGCGACGTGCGCGACCTGCGGGCTGATGTCGCTCGCCGCGCCGACCACCTGCGCGACTTCGTGGATCGTGCCGCCGAAGAACAGGCCGAGGCCGGCCGGATCGAGGTTCAGCAAGCCGGCGTGATAGGCGACCGGGTACAGGAACATCGACAGCGTGCCGAACAGCACGACGCTGCCCACGGCCATCGCGCTCTGGTGCGGCTTCGACTGCAGCGTCGACTCGAACGCGAGCACGGCGGCCGCGCCGCAGATCGCGCTGCCGGCGGCGGTCAGCAGCGCGGCGTCGCGATCGAGCTTCATCAGCTTCATGCCGACCCAGGTGCCGATCGCGAGCGTGCTGACGACGATCAGCACCGACACCGCGAGGCCCGGCAGCCCGACCTGCGCGATTTCCTGCAGGCTCACGCGCAACCCGAAGAACGCGACCGCGATGCGCAGCAGCTTGCGTGCGGAGAAATCGACACCGGCCGCCCAGCTGGCCGGCATGCCGTCGCGCAGGCCGTTGCCGTACAACGCCCCGGCGACGATGCCGACGATCAGCGGCGACAGGCCGAGCCCCTCGATCGCGGGAAGCTGGGACAGGCTCGTGACGGCGGCGGCGAACAGCGCGACGAACAGCACGCCGTTCAACTGGCCGCGCATCGACGGCGCGGCATGGCTGAGAGGGGGAGTCGGGGCAGTGGGCATGGAGGCACCGTGATGGAGCGTGTGGCGATGGTGTAATCCTAATTTCGTTATATCGATATGAAAAATTGTGATTTGTGACGTAAACTATCCGGAAAGCCGATAATTCATCCTCATGACCCCGGATCAACTGATAACGTTCGCCGCCGTCGCCGAGCATCTGAACATCAGCCGCGCCGCCGTGGCGCTGCATCTGTCGCAGCCGGCCGTGTCGGGCCAGTTGCGGCTGCTGCAGGACGAGTTCGGCGAGCCGCTGTACCAGCGCGACGGCCGCGGCGTCCGCCTGACGCCGGTCGGCGAGCAACTCGCGCAATACGCGAGGGTGCAGCGCGACACGTTCGCGCAGGCGCGTGCGTTTCGAGACGCGATACGCGGGCTGGAGGCCGGCACGCTGCGTATCGGCGCGAGCACGACGCCCGCGAGCTACCTGCTGCCGTATCTGATCGCGGCGTTCCAGCCGCGCGCGCCGCGCGTGTCGATCCAGACGATGAGCGGCAATACGGCCGACGTGGTCGCGGCGCTGCCGTCGCTCGACATCGCGCTGATCGAAGGGCCGCCCGGCGAGGCGTTGCCGCCGGGCACGGCCGTGCACGCGTGGCACGAGGACGAGATCGTCGCGATCGTGCCGGCCGGCCATCCGCTCGCGGCGCCCGGCTACGACGCCGGCGTGACGCTCGACGCGCTCGCCGCGCATCCGCTCGTGCTGCGCGAGGCGGGTTCCGCCGTGCGGCAGCTCGTCGAGCGCGCGTTCGCGCATGGCGGCGCGCCGATGCGCGTCGCGTTCGAGATCGCGGGGGTAGAGGCGGTGAAGGAGGCCGTGCGCGCAGGGATGGGCGTCGGGTTCGTGTCCGCGATGTCGCTGCGTCACGAGGATGCTGCGCTCGTGCCGCGCTCGCTGGCGCCCGCGCCGCTCACGCGGCATTTCTCCATCCTCGTGCCGCATGGTGGCGCACCGTCGCGGGTCGCCGCGCAATTCCTCGAAATGAGTCTCGCGCAGGACCTCGCGTAGGCGCTCGCAGTCGTGCCGGGAACACGCGTTGCATACGGTTGCGCGCGCATTCGCGCGACGAAACGGCCTTAGGGATTTCCTCTATGGCGTGGGTCCGACGCGAGGCGCACCATCCGTCTCAAGCAAATGGAACCGGTTCCATTCCGGTTGAAAAAGGGCAACATGGCAGACATCGTGATCGTGGCGAGCGCATTCGGGATGGACCGGGTGCGCCAGGAGGGCCACAGTGCATTCATCGCCACCGTGGCGGCATCCGGGGCGGCCGGTTTCGAGGTGCGGCGCGAGTTGTTCGCGTCGGACGACGACACGGCGCCCGGCGCGCTGGCCGTGCTCGGTGCGCAGATCGCCGGCCACGGGCTATGGTCGGTCTATTCGACCCCGGACTCGCTGTACACCGAAACGGGGGCGCTCGATGCCAACGCACTGCGCGACGCGCTCGCGCAAGCCGACGCGCTCGGCGCGCGCTTCGTGAAATTCCAGCTCGGCGGCTTCGCCGGCGATGCGCATGCGGCCGAGATCGTCGCGCTGTCGCGCGGCGCGCGGGCCCGCGTGGTGGTCGAGAACGGCCAGCTCGAGGTCGGCGGCGCGTTCGCGCAGTTCCGCGGGCTGTTCGACGCGTTGTCCGACGCCGGCATGCCCGATGCGCTCGGCATGACGTTCGACATCGGCAACTGGCAGTGGCGCGGCGAAGCGCCGCTCGATTGCGCGCAGGTGCTCGCGCCGCATGTGGAATACATTCACTGCAAGACCATCGAAGGCGAGGGCGCGCGTCGGTTCGCCGCCGCGCCGGCGCCGAACGATCCGCTCGTGACCGGCGTACTCGCCGCGCTGCCGCAGCACGCACCGCGCGGCATCGAGTTCCCGTTCGACGCGGCCGACCTGGCCGGCGATGCCTGCCGGCGCGTCGCGTGGCTTGCGACCGCGTGACGGCGGAAGGATCCTGAGGAGTTCAGTCATGAAAGCAGCACTCGATGTCGTGACCTACGGCGAAGCGATGGCGATGTTCGTCGCGACGGAGCCGGGCCATCTCGCGCACGCCGGGCAATTCGCGAAGCGGATCGCGGGCGCCGATCTCAACGTCGCGATCGGCCTGTCGCGGCTCGGCTTCCGGGTTGGCTGGATGAGCCGGGTCGGCCGCGATTCGTTCGGCCGCTACGTGCTCGACACGCTGGCGCGCGAGGGAATCGACGCGTCGTGCGTGACCGTCGATCCGCGCTACCCGACCGGCTTCCAGCTGAAGTCGCGCAACGACGACGGCAGCGATCCGACGGTCGAATATTTCCGCAAGGGCTCGGCGGCGAGCCATCTGTCGTGCGACGACTACGTGGCCGACTACGTGCTCGGCGCGCGCCATCTACACCTGACGGGCGTCGCGCCGGCGATTTCGGCGACATCGTGCGAACTCGCGTTCCGGTTGGCGCGCGAGATGCGTGCGGCCGGCAAGACGATCTCGTTCGACCCGAACCTGCGCCCGACGCTGTGGCCGTCCGCCGACGTGATGGCGAAGACGCTGAATGCCCTCGCGACGCTCGCCGACTGGGTGTTGCCGGGCCTCGCCGAAGGTCGGCAATTGACCGGGCACGACACGCCGGCCGACATCGCAGGCTTCTATCTCGCGCAGGGCGCGCGCGGCGTCGTGATCAAGCTGGGCGAGCAAGGCGCGTATTTCCGCACGGCCGACGGCCGCGAAGGCACCATCGCCGGCGAGCGCGTCGAGCGCGTCGTCGATACGGTCGGCGCCGGCGACGGCTTCGCGGTCGGCGTGGTCAGCGCGCTGCTCGAAGGCCGGAGCGTCGAGCAGGCGGTCGCGCGCGGCAACCGGATCGGTGCGCTCGCGATCCAGGTGATCGGCGATTCGGAAGGGTTGCCGACGCGCGACGCGCTCGACCGTCTCGAAAGTGTCGACGATCGCGCCGATCGCTTAGAGGAAACCGTCACCGCGCAATGAGAGGCCGGACACGGCACAATCCGCGGATCCATTTCGTGCGCGACGCACGGTAGTTTTGTTCGAGGCCGGGCGGGCGCTGGCGCCCACTGCGGTCCATATACGGAGACACTCTCATGGCAGCCAATCTCGCAGCCCGTCGGTGGTGGACGATCATGCCGATCGTCTTCATCACGTACAGCCTCGCTTACCTCGATCGTGCGAACTACGGGTTCGCGGCGGCGGCCGGCATCAACCAGGATCTCGGGATCAGCAAGGGCCTGTCGTCGCTGATCGGTGCACTGTTCTTCCTCGGCTACTTCTTCTTCCAGATCCCCGGCGCGATCTACGCGGAACGCCGCAGCGTGAAGAAGCTCGTATTCGTCAGTCTCGTGCTGTGGGGCGGCTGCGCGGCCCTGACCGGCGTGGTCAGCAACATCCCGTCGCTGATGGCGATCCGCTTCGTGCTGGGCGTCGTCGAGGCGGCCGTGATGCCGGCGATGCTGATCTACATCAGCAACTGGTTCACGAAGAACGAGCGCTCGCGCGCGAATACGTTCCTGATCCTCGGCAATCCGGTCACCGTGCTGTGGATGTCGATCGTGTCCGGTTATCTCGTGCATGAATTCGGCTGGCGCCACATGTTCATCGCCGAAGGCGTCCCGGCCGTCATCTGGGCCGTGTGCTGGTGGCTCCTCGTGCAGGACAAGCCGGCCGATTCGCCGTGGCTCAGCGCGCAGGAAAAGCGCGACCTCGACGCCGCGCTCGCAGCCGAGCAGGCCGCGATCAAGCCGGTCCGCAACTATGGCGAGGCGTTCCGCTCGCCGGCCGTGATCAAGCTGTGCGCGCAGTATTTCTGCTGGAGCATCGGCGTGTACGGCTTCGTGCTGTGGCTGCCGTCGATCGTGAAGAACGGTTCCGATCTCGGAATGGTCGCGACCGGCTGGCTGTCCGCGCTGCCGTACCTGGCCGCGACGATCGCGATGCTCGCCGCGTCGTGGGCGTCCGACAAGGTCGGTTCGCGCCGCGGCTTCGTGTGGCCGTTCCTGCTGGTCGGCGCGGCCGCCTTCGCCGCGTCGTACGCGCTCGGTTCGTCGCATTTCTGGATCTCGTATGCGCTGCTGGTCGTCGCGGGCGCCGCGATGTATGCGCCGTACGGCCCGTTTTTCGCGATCGTGCCGGAACTGCTGCCGAAGAACGTCGCCGGCGGCGCGATGGCGCTGATCAACAGCATGGGCGCGCTCGGCTCGTTCGTCGGCTCGTATTTCGTCGGCTACCTGAACGGTGCGACCGGGTCGCCCGTCGCGTCGTACGCGTTCATGAGCGCCGCGCTCGTCGCCGCGGTGATCCTCACGCTGTCCGTCAAACCCCAGGCGCGCGATGCGCATCCGCTCGCCGCGCCGCTGCAAGGAAAATGAAACGATGAAGCCCCGTATCGTCGCGTACAAGACGCTGCCCGATGACGTTCTCGCGTACCTGCGCGAGCATGCGGAGGTCGTGCAGGCCGACGGCGCCGACGCGCTCGCCGCTGCGCTCGGCGACGCGGACGGCGCGATCGGCGCGAGCCTGAAGGTCACGCCGCAAATGCTCGACCGCGCGCCGCGGCTGAAGGCGTGGTCGACGATCTCGGTCGGCTACGACAACTTCGACGTCGCCGATCTCACGCGGCGAGGCATCGTGCTCGCGCATACGCCGGACGTGCTGACCGAGTCGACGGCCGATACGGTGTTTTCGCTGATCCTGGCCTCCGCACGGCGCGTGGTCGAACTGGCCGAATGGGTGAAGGCCGGCCACTGGCATCGCAGCATCGGCCCGGACCTGTACGGCACCGACGTGCAGGGCAAGACGCTCGGCATCGTCGGGCTCGGGCGGATCGGCGGCGCGGTCGCGCGGCGCGCGGCGCTCGGCTTCCGGATGCAGGTGCTGTACGCGAACCGGTCCGCGCATGCCGAGGCCGAGACGCAGTACGGCGCCCGGCGCGTGACGCTCGACGCGCTGCTCGCGCAGTCGGATTTCGTGTGTCTGCAGGTGCCGCTGTCGCCCGACACGCGCCACCTGATCGGCGCGCCCGAATTCGCGAAGATGAAGCGCAGTGCGATCCTGATCAACGCGTCGCGCGGGCCCGTCGTCGACGAAGCCGCGCTGATCGACGCGCTGCGTGCGGGGACGATCCGCGGCGCGGGGCTCGACGTGTTCGAGAAGGAGCCGCTGCCGGCGGATTCGCCGCTGCTGCAGATGAAGAACGTCGTCGCGCTGCCGCATATCGGCTCGGCGACGCACGAGACGCGCCATGCGATGGCGCGCTGCGCCGCGGAAAACCTGGTCGGCGCGCTGGCCGGCACGCTGCGCACGAATCTCGTCAATCCGGATGCGCTGGCGCACGCCTGAACTGCCTCCGGCAACCGGCTGGCGCGGCGCCGGCGCCGTTAGAGTCGATGGTCTTGGTGCCGGCGGGCCGGCTGCGTTATGATCGCCCGCTCTCGTCGCATCGACGGCCGGCCGTGCGGCCGGCGGCGTCGGGCGACGGGCATCCGCGCCGGCTCCGGTGCGGCCGACTGCCGTAGCACGCGACTGGCGGGCGCTGCGCGAGCGCGAAGCACCGGGCCGGCGCAGGCGCCGATGCGCCAGGACAGGGGAGGCCGCCGGTTGGCTTACGTTTCCAACAACAATGGTCCGTCTGCTCACGAAGCGGCGCGGATCGTACGTCGCGAGGCACGACAGTGACCGATTCGCAACCTTCCACGACGCGTCCGGCGACGATCAGCGACGTCGCGCGCGAGGCCGGCACGGGCAAGACCAGCGTTTCGCGCTACCTGAACGGCGAGACGCATGTGCTGTCCGTCGATCTGCGCCAGCGGATCGAAGCGGCCATCGCGCGGCTCAACTACCGGCCGAACCAGATGGCGCGCGGGCTCAAGCGCGGCCGCAACCGGCTGCTCGGCATGCTCGCGGCCGACCTGACCAATCCTTACACCGTCGAAGTGCTGCAGGGCGTCGAGGCCGCGTGCCATGCGCTCGGCTACATGCCGCTCATCTGTCACGCGGCGAACGAAGTCGAGATGGAGCGCCGCTTCCTGCAACTGCTCACGACCTACCGCGTCGAAGGGCTGATCGTCAACGCGCTCGGCGCCGACGAAGACGTGCTGCGCCCGTTGCGCGGCGCGGGCATTCCGGCCGTGCTCGTCGATCGCACGGTCGAGGGCTTCGAGGCCGACCTGATCGGCCTCGACAACGACGACGCGATCGAGACGGCGCTCGCGCATCTGGTTGAACGCGGTTTCGACGCGATCCATTTCGTCGTGCAGCCGTTCGAGCGCGTCAGCTCGCGGCGCGTGCGCGAGGCCGCGTTCCGCGCGGCGCTGGCGGCGCGCGGGCTGGCGGTGCCGTCGACGGTCGTGCTCGACCTGAACGCCCCCGACGCGGCCGCGGCGGCGCTCGCCGACGTCGATGCCCGCATCGATCACGCGGTCCGGCGCGGCGTGCGCGCGGCGCTGTTCGCCGCGAATGCGCCGGTCGCGCTGGCGATCGCGCGCCACCTGCGCGCGCGCTTCGGCGCCGCGTGGCAGCAGCAGGCGGCGCTGCTGTCGATCGACGATCCGGAGTGGGCCGAGCTGATCGGCATCACGACGATCCGCCAGCCCACCTACGAAATCGGCTACAAGGCCGTCGAATTCGTGCACGAGCGGATCGACGGCGCGGCGGGCGACGTGCGCGTCGCGATGCTGCCCGGCGAGCTGATTGCGCGCGCGTCGACCGCAAGCTGAGTATCATTCGGGGCACGCGGCGCATCGGGTGCGCTGCCTCGAACCAAGGAAATACATGACTGTCGCTCCCGTCACGCTGGCGGCGCTGATCGCCGCCACGCTGATCATCGCGCTGCTGCCGCTCGTCCTCTACCGCATCCTGCGCAAGCCGCTTGCGCTCAATCGCCGCGACACGATCGTCGGCGTCGCCGTCTTCACGCTGTTTGCCATGATCCTCGAGCGCGCGTTCCATGGGCTCGTGCTGAGCCACACGCCCGAGGACGGCTGGCTCACGCAGCCGCTCGCGTTCGTCGCGTACAGCGTGTTCGCGACCGCCGTGTTCGAGGAAGTCGGCCGCTATCTCGGGATGCGTGTCCTGAACCGCCGCTATGGCGCATCGGACGGCGATGGGCGCGGCATCGGCTACGGGATCGGCCACGGCGGCGCCGAAGCGTGGTTCGTCGGCGTGCTCGTGTGGGGCCAGTGGTCGTATCTCGGGTGGCTCGCGAGCCGCGGCCAGCTCGAGGCGCAATTGTCCGACCTGCCGGTCGACACCGTCGTGCGGCTGCACATGATGCTCGCGACGCTGTCGGTCCAGTCGATCCTGCTGTTGCTGCTCGAACGCTGCGCGGCGTTCGCGGTGCAACTGGCGCTGTCGGTGCTGGTGTGGCGCGGCGTGCGGGCCGGCCGAATGGCCGTGTTGCCGCTCGCGATCGTGCTGCATGCGCTCGCGGCGACGCCGGCGCTGCTGTACCAGGTGCGCGTGCTGCCGGCCGCGTGGGTCGAGGCCGCGTATGTCGTGCTGGCCGCGATCCTGGCGATCGTGCTGGTGAAGGCGTGCCGGCCGTCGCGTGCGGCGGCCTGACGGGAGAGACGGAGTGGACGACTATCTGATCGAATGCCGGAGCGCGGAATTCGACGCGCTCGCGCGTGTGATCTGCGATCTGTTTCCGGAGCAGACGCGCTTCGCCGAAAGCAGCGACGCGCGCGGGCGCTTCCTGTCCGTGCACTGGCTGGCGATGCGTTTCGGCGCGACGCCGAAGCGGATGACGCTCGACATCCGGATCGTGCCGGCCGCGCTCGCGCGCTACCTGGCGCTCAAGCCGATGCAGCGCGCGCGCAGCCATGCGGTGCTGCATGCATATACGGAAGCGATGCTCGGATCGCTCGAAGAGCGGCACGCGGCCGGCGAGGCCGTCGAACGCGAGGCGGAACTCGAACTCGACGAAGACTTTGCGTGAGCAGCGGCGCCGGCCTCGGGCCGGTGCGGTGCATTACGCGGGTGCATTACGCGTCGCGATAGACCTGAGCGAAGCGCTGCGCCTGCACGACGCCGTAGTCGCCGGGCGCGTATTGCATCACCCAGTCGCCGGCGACGCCGCGCAGCGTGTCGCCGTTCTCCGAGCGGGCGATCGTAAACGGTTCGTCCATCCGGCGTGCGAGCACGACGGCAGGCCGATTGCGGTAAGCGCCCGGCGCGCCGTGCGCGAGCGCCGGATCGGCGGGCAGGTATTTGGCGTCGAAGCGCGCGCGCGACACGACCCAGCGGTCGCCGGTCGAGCCGGTGATCAGCGCGTCGCCCACACCATAACGGTTCGGGCCTTCGAGGCTCATCAGTTCGCCGTCGGCCTCCGCGAAGGACACGGCGACGGTTTCGTCCTTGACGACGCGACGGGCCTGCGGATCGGTACGCAGATCGAGTTGCTTGAGTTCGAGCATGGCGGGGAAGGGCGGGAAAGCGGGAAAAGCCGGGAGCTTATCCCGAATTCGGCGCGCCGTGTGACGCGCCGATGCCGCCGGCGGCGCGGCACCGTTCGGCCCGGACGAGCCGGCACGGCGCCGACGGGGAGGGCGTCAGGGCTGCGCGGGTGCGCTCGCGGCCGGCGCGGCGGCTGCGCTGCCTTCCTTGCCCTTCGTCTTGCCCTTGCCGCGGTGCTCGCCGCCGTGGTGCAGCCAGTTGCGGAAGGTCGTGTCGGCCAGCGCCTTCTGCTCGGCCGGGAAGCTCTCGTAGAGCGGCGCGAAGGCGTCGGCGAGCTTCTTTGCACCGTCGGCGTTCGCCTGCGACAGTTCCGCGTACTGCTTCATGTCGTCGAGCGCGGACACGTCGTGCTTGGCCATCCGTTCGCCGTAGAGGCGGCCCATCGTTGCGCCGTTGTCGCGCATCGTATCGGCGAACGTCTTCCATTGCGGCTCCTGCGCCGACGTGATCTTCAATTGGTCGTGCAGGTACTTGATGCGCTGCTCGATGCGCGCTTCGTGGCGTGCCGCGCGCTGTTCGGCGCTCGGGGCCGACGCGGCGGCCGTCGTGGCCGGCGCCTGGGCGGGCGCTTGCGGCTGCGCCGGGGTTTGCGCGAACGCGCTGGCTGCAACGACGAGCGTAGCGAGGGTGAGCGAGATTTTCTTCATGGTTGGCTCTCCGGGGTGGTGTCTTGCGAGCGGGCGCGGCGGCCATCGCCGCCGGCGCGCATCTCGCGTCGCCCGCTATTAGTAGCACGTTGCATGCAGTGCGGCAGCGAATGCGACACTTGCTTACATCCGATACGAATCGAAATCGAAAGGTTCGAATCCGGGCCATGCCGGTTGGGCGCGCCGGCGTTCGGCGCTATCATCCCGTCACTTTCCACTCTGCCGGCACCTGCGTACCGGCCCAGCGTCATGCGTCCACCCCGCCTCGACCAACTCGACGATCTCGACCGGCAACTCGTCGCGCTGCTGCAAGCCGATGCGCGCGCCAGCGTCGCGGATCTCGCGCGCCAGCTCGACGTGGCGCGCACGACGGTCGTCGCACGGATCGCGCGTCTCGAACGCACCAACGTGATCGCCGGGTACAGCGTGCGACTGGGGCAGGACGTGCTCGACGCCAGCATCTATGCGTACGTCGGCATCATCCTCACGCCGAAGTTCGGCAAGGACGTATTGCGCAAGCTCGACCGGATGCCGGAAGTCCAGCTGCTGTGCGCGGTGAGCGGCGAGTACGACTATGTCGCGTGGCTGCGCGCCGATTCGCCCGAACGGCTCAACGATCTGCTCGACCAGATCGGCACGCTCGAAGGTGTCGAACGCACGACGACGTCGATCATCCTGTCGCGCAAGATCGATCGCGGGACGATCGGCGGCTGACCGGTCGCATGCCGCGCCGCGCACGACCGCGCGAGCGTGGTGCGGATTGGGTGGCGTCGCGGCGGGCGCCCGGCCTGGCGTCGGGTGCATGCCCGCACGCATTCGTCTTGACCTTTGCTGTACGTCGTGATCGGCACGGGTTTCCGCCATCATCCTTTCGCGCACTTCGCGCATCTCTCCCGAATCTCCTTTCGCATTCCGCTTCGACCGGCGCGCCGCATCCGACGCATGGGCTGTTCGTGTGTCCGGTGCCACGCCGTGCGTCCTCGTCTTCGTCGTTGCAACTTGCAACCGCTAACGACCGGTCTGCGACAGCACCGCTACGCCTTTTTTAGGCGCTTCTTGAATGAGTATGTCATTTCGGCGAAATACATCGTCATAACGTCGAAATTATCGGTCGTTTCGCATCATTCTTCGTCTTGGAACTGATTTTGAGCGCCCCTACACTGTGTGCATGGCTCGACGCCGTCCACAACACCAAACCCATCATCAGGAGATAAGCGCATGAAAATCGCCATCGTCGGCGCAGGTCTGATCGGCCACACCATTGCTCACATGCTGCGTGAAACGGGCGACTACGAAGTCGTCGCATTCGACCGCGACGCGGATGCGCTCGCGAAGCTGTCGCGCGAAGGCATCGCGACGCAGCGGGTCGATTCGGCCGACGCGAATGCGATTCGCGAAGCAGTGAAGGGTTTCGATGCGCTCGTCAACGCGCTGCCGTACTATCTCGCGGTCAACGTGGCCGCCGCCGCGAAGGCTGCCGGCGTTCACTACTTCGACCTGACCGAGGACGTGCGCGCCACGCACGCGATCCGCGAACTGGCCGACGGCTCCGATCGCGCGTTCATGCCGCAGTGCGGCCTTGCACCGGGCTTCATCGGCATCGCCGCGCACGAGCTCGTGAACGGCTTCAGCGAAGTGCGCGACGTGAAGATGCGCGTCGGCGCGCTGCCCGAATATCCGACCAACGCGCTGAAGTACAACCTCACGTGGAGCGTCGACGGCCTGATCAACGAATACTGCCAGCCGTGCGAAGCGATCCGCGACGGCCGCAAGCAATGGGTGCAGCCGCTCGAAGGCCTCGAACACTTCTCGCTCGACGGCACCGAATACGAAGCGTTCAACACGTCGGGCGGCCTCGGCACGCTGTGCGAAACGCTGTCGGGCAAGGTCGAGACGCTCGACTACAAGTCGGTGCGCTATCCGGGCCACCGCGAGCTCGTCCAGTTCCTGCTGGAAGACCTGCGCCTGTCGACCGACCGCGACACGCTGAAGTCGATCATGCGCCGCGCGGTGCCGTCGACGAAGCAGGACGTCGTGCTCGTATTCGTCACGGTGACGGGCGTGAAGGACGGCCAGCTGGTGCAGGACGTGTTCACGCGCAAGATCTTCGCGAAGGACGTGTGCGGGATGCACATGAGCGCGATCCAGATCACGACGGCCGGCGCGATGTGCGCGGTGCTGGATCTGTTCCGCGAAAAGAAGCTGCCGCAGAGCGGTTTCATCCCGCAGGAAAAGGTGTCGCTGAAGGCGTTCCTGTCGAACCGCTTCGGCAAGCTGTACGACGGCGGCACGATGGAGCGCGTGCACGCGGTCGCCTGACCGCGGTTGCGGGACCATTCGCCAGTCTCTGGCACGAGGGCCGTACGACGCCGGAAGCGCAGCAGCGCTTCCGGCGTTGTTTTTTGAGGAATCGGGAAGGGCGCTTGGCCGTGCGATCAGGCCGGCAGCGGCGGCACGATCGTCGCGGGTTGCGGCGGCGGCACGATGCGGTACAGCAGCGCGTCGATGTCCGCATCGGACGGCGCGGTGTTGTCGAACATCACGATGCCATCGCATTCACGGCCGGTCGGCACGAAGCGGCGTTGCCGGTATTCGTCCCAGTGCGCGAGCTTGTACGCATCGTTCGGGTTGCCGCGCGCGACGATCCGCTGGTGCGCGACGTCTTCCGACGTGTGAACCCATACGACCGTCAGCGCGACGTCGGGCGCGATGCCGAGCCACGCGCGATCGAGGATGCGCCGGTCGCGCACTTCACGCGACAGCGGGCCGACGACGAGCACGCCGATACCGAGTGCGAGATTTTCACGGGCCGTATCGAGCAGGCCCTGGTATTCGGGATCGCGAAGATGTTTGAGGTAGAGCGGGCTGTCGCGGTCGTTCGGATCGTCCGTGAGCGCGCCCATCGCGGCCGCGCTGTAGCGGCCGTACAGCGTGTCCTTGTCGAGCAGGCAGAACGCCTCGCCGGTCGCGCGCATCAGCGGCCCGATGAGCCGCTTCGCGAGCGTGGTCTTGCCGGTGCCGGCGTGACCGCAGAAGAACACGAGATGCGTCACGAATACCGGCTCCCCGCTTTCCGGCGCGACGTGTCGCCGCGCGCGTCGCCGCGCGAGAACACTTCCGCTTCCAGCCACATCGCGTTGATGATGCCGAAGCCGAGTGCCACGCCGATGCCGAGTATCCACGAGAAATACCACATAGGTCTGTCTCCTTGACGGTGGGGCCGCACGGCCGTTGTGCATCGCGCAACGCAGGCCCGGCGGGCCTGCCGACGTGCCCCGACGCGCGTGCTGCGGCGCACGCAGCACGATCATGACCAATATCGGCGTGCCGCGCAAGCCGGGCCGTCCGTGCGGCAAACCGGTAAACTGATGGGCAAACCGCAACATCGTGGGACAACATGCTGATCAACTGTGCTGCTTACCAGGACGGCCGCAAGCTGGCCGATATCGACATCGCCGCCATCAGCGATTACGTGTCGAAGCCCGAATGCTTCGTGTGGGTCGCGCTGAAGGATCCGACGCCCGAGGAAATCGATCTGATGGGCGAGGAGTTCGGCTTGCACGAGCTGGCGCTGGAGGATGCCCGCAAGGGTCATCAGCGGCCGAAGATCGAGGAATACGGCGATTCGCTGTTCGCGGTGCTGCATACGGTCGAACTCGACGAGGACGACGAATTCAAGGTCGGCGAACTGAACGTGTTCGTCGGCCCGAATTACGTGCTGTCGATCCGCAACCATACCGAGCAGGATTTCCGCGACGTGCGCAAGCGCTGCGAGCGCGAACCGCATCTGCTGCGCGAGGGGGCGGCGTTCGTGTTCTACGCGTTGATGGACCAGGTCGTCGACCGGTATTTCCCGATCCTCGAAACGCTCGGCACCGAGCTCGAGGAACTCGAGGATCGCATCTTCGCGAAGGCGACGCCCGCGTCCTCGCGCGCGATCATCGAGGATCTCTATTCGCTGAAACGCCGGCTCGTGATGCTGTACCAGCACACGGCGCCGCTGATGGAGCCGCTCGCGAAGCTCACCGGCGGGCGCATTCCGGAGGTCTGCAGCGGGATGGCGGCCTACTTCCGCGACGTGTACGACCATCTGCAGCGGATCGTGAAGACGATCGAAGGGCGCCGCGAGATGGTCGTGACCGCGATCCAGGTCAACCTCGGAATGATTTCGCTCGCGGAGAACGAGGTGACCAAGCGGCTCGGCTCGTTCGCCGCGCTGTTCGCGATACCGACGATGATCGCCGGCATCTACGGGATGAACTTTGCGAACATGCCCGAGCTGCACCTGAAATACGGGTTCTACGGCTGTATCGCGGTGATGGCCGTCGCCGACCTCGCGCTGTGGTGGCGCTTCAAGCGGGCAGGGTGGCTGTAGCCCGATTTCACGCCGGACGCGGCGCGTGCTTGCCGACCACGACGCGCCACGGCCGCACGCGCCACGATTTCACGAGGCCATTCTGCACGTACGGATCGGCGCGCGCGAACGATTCGGCCGCTTCCGGCGAATCGCCTTCGAACACGAGCACGGCCTGGTCGGCCGGGTCCGCCAGCGCGCCCGCGAGCACGAGTTCGCCGCGCTCGGTCGCGGCCTGCGCGAGTGCGAGATGCTGCGCACGGAACGCGTCGCGCCGCGACAGGTAATCGTCGACGAGTTCGTAGATCAACTGGTAATGCATGATGGCTCCAGGAGTCGGTTTCCGCCGGGAGATGGGGGGCGGCCGGCTCAGTATAGGGCACCGCGAAAGCTGTTGGCGGCATGGCGTGCCGGCGTGACGGCGGGCATTCGCGGGTTCGCTTTTTGAACGGCGCATTCCCGGCGGTATCCCGTTGTTTTTCGGAAAAATGCAACTAACGGTCCGGTTTCCCGACATCGGCAAATTGCCGACGCGCTCGCGTGTACGTAGCACTACCTAAAATTCGTCTACAGAGACGAGGGGGCTTTCCAGGCCCGTTCCGGGTCTCGATCTCGCATGCCGGCGAGGGCGGGCGCACAGATGAAAAATGACGGGAACGGGTTGCCGGGGCATCGGGACCGGCGTCGCGCGAGGGCGTTTCCATTGAGCCCGAATGCGACCTATGCTGAACGAATCCGGAGCGAACGCCGTTCGCCCGATTCACCCAGACGAGGTGTGCCATGCCGGTCTCAGCCACCCTGCAGGATTGCCTGCGCCAGAAGTCATCGCGGTACGAAATCGTGTACCACCCCTATAGTCATACGAGCATGGAGACGGCCGCCGCCGCGCATATTCCCGGCGACCGGCTCGCGAAAACGGTGCTCCTCGAGGACGCCGAGGGCTACGTCGCCGCCGTATTGCCGACGACGCACGCCGTGCGCCTGTCGGATCTCTGGGTGAAGACGGGACGCCATCTCGTGCTCGCCCGGGAGGTCGAATTGCGCGAGTTGTTCAAGGATTGCGACATGGGCGCGCTGCCGCCGGTCTGCATGGCGTACGGGATGAAGACGTTCCTCGAGGAACGCCTCGCGCAGCAGCCGGAAGTCTATTTCGAGGCCGGCGATCACGAAGCGCTGATTCACATGACGCAGGACGAATTCCTGATGCTGATGGAGACTGCCGAGCGGGCGCATTTCTCGCACCGGATGCAGGGGATGATGCTGTCCTGAGCGATGCCGGTCGTGCATCGACGAAGCATGCACGCGCATTGTCTCATCGGGCTCGGTGAAGTGGATGTGCCGGTGCGCGCAAAGTGGCGGGCAACGCATTCACGCTGATGCAGCGGTTTCCGGCATCGGAAAGCAGATTCGGTGTGCAGATCATCGTATAGATCAGATCGGTGTAAAAGCATTCCTCTTTTTATTTGGAATCCTTATAAATAAGCGAAGGGTGTCCCGTCAGAACATCGCGTGAACAAGCCCGGCCCGCATGACGACGGCCAATCGGCTTCCATCCGTGCATGTGACATGCGAAGCGCATCCGCCGAGCTCATTACAGACGCGCCGATTCGGTGCTTCGCACTAAATTGGTGATTATTTTTTAGAAGCACTTGATTGGTGCGATAACCATACAAAGTAATTGCCAAATCGATGGAAAATGTTTACTAAATCGTTATTCGAGCAAGGCATCCAAACTTTGTATTCGAGTATCAAATAAAGTTTGACGCCCAAATTTTTTCCTTGCTATCTTCTGCACCCAAGACGAACGGCCCGGCTGACATCAGTGTGTAACGAAGATCCAGTCGTCACGCGAGAAAAGTGCCGGTGTCGACGCAGCAGCTGACAATTGCCTGAATGCGCTGGTTCGGAATAGACGCCGGATAGGGCGGCTATCCCGTTGCGGTTGAAACGATTCCTTGAAATTGAGTAAATCGGGATCCGAAATCGATTCTTTCGATTTGGATCGCTAATTGCATTGAAAGTGAAATTTCGGGGTGAGGCGGAGACGGAACCGACCCGGTTCCGGGGCCAGCCATCGTCGCGAAACTGGGCGATTCGCTTGGGGGATGGATAGTGGGCATGAAAGTCGAAGAGCATCTGGTTGCTTCGAACAGCGGACTGGCCACGCTAGGGCGTCCGCGGGAATTCGGCAAGAAGCAGCAGAATCCGGTGCGCCGTTTCGGCGGCATCGCAGTCGTCCTCCTGTTGCATGCAGTGCTGATCTACGCATTGCTCAACGGCCTCGCGACGAAAGTCGTGCAGGTGATCCAGCATCCGATCGAAACCCGCATCATCGAGCCGGTGAAGCCCCCGCCACCCCCGCCGATGCCGGTCGTCAAGCTTCCGCCGCCCAAGTTCGCGCCTCCGCCGCCGCCGTTCGTGCCGCCGCCGGAAGTGCCGGTGCAGGCGCCGCCGCAGGCGACGATCACGCACCAGTCTGCACCGGTGCCGTCCGCGCCGGCCGTGCAGGCGCCCGTCATCGCACCGCCCGCGCCCGCGCCCGCGAAGCCGGTCAGCCACGAAGTGGGTGTCGTCTGCCCGAATTCGGACACGATTCGCGCGTCGATGCAGTATCCGAAGGAAGCGCAGGAAAACAACATCACGGGTGACGTGACGATCGAGTTCGTCGTGGATGCGGACGGGAACATCACGAACGAACGCGTGGCCCAGTCGGCCGACCCCGTGCTCGATCGTGCGGCCTACAACACCGTGAAGCGGTTCAAATGCGTGGCGCAAGGCCAGGCGGTAAGGGTGCAGGTGCCGTTCTCGTTCAACCTGAATTGATGCAGTGGGCGGCCCGGCGAGAGCCGGGCCGGGGAAAACCGGCTTGAACCTTAATCGTAAGTTCAACGAAAGAATTGGAGTGGGGTATGACCAAGCGTTCTCTGGCCGCACTGGCGGCAAGCCTGTTGATGTCCGTCGCTGCAATCGACGGGCTCGTAGCACCGCAATTCGCTTACGCGCAGGCGAGTGGATCCACGGCGGCGCCCGACGCGTCGACACAAGCCGCGGCGCCTGCGCCCGCGCCGTCCGTCGCCGAGCCGGCCCCGCCGCCGGCGCCGGCCGCGACCGAAGCAGTCGAGAATCCGTACGGGCTGGGAGCACTCTGGAAGAACGGCGACTTCGTCGCGCGCTTCGTGCTGATCCTGCTCGTGATCATGTCGATGGGCAGCTGGTACATCATGGTCACGAAGTTCGTCGAGCAGTTGCGGGCGAACCGCCGCGCGAAGCTTGCGGACGCGCAACTCTGGAGCGCGCCGTCGCTGGCCGAGGGCGCGAAGCTGCTCGACGAAGCATCGCCGTTCCGCTTCATCGCCGAAACGGCGATCGAGGCGGGCGAGCATCACGACGAGGCATTGCTCGAAGCCGTGGACCGCAACACGTGGATCGACGTGTCCGTCGAGCGCTCGATCACGAACGTGTCGAACCGCATGCAAGACGGACTCGCGTTCCTGGCGACGGTCGGTTCGACCGCGCCGTTCGTCGGGCTGTTCGGCACGGTGTGGGGGATCTATCACGCGCTGACGGCGATCGGGATCGCGGGCCAGGCGTCGATCGACAAGGTCGCGGGCCCGGTGGGCGAGGCACTGATCATGACGGCGATCGGTCTGGCGGTCGCAGTGCCTGCCGTACTCGGCTACAACTTCCTCGTCCGGCGCAACAAGTCGGTGATGGAGCGGGTCCGCAACTTCGGCGCCCAGCTGCATACCGTGCTGCTGGCCGGCAGCAAGCGTGCCGCTCGCGCGCCGTCGCCTGCCGCGTCGCTCGTGAACTGACCGGCTGACGGAGGCGCGCGATGGGCATGAACGTCGGGCAGGACGAAAGCGACGAGGTGATCGCGAACATCAACACGACGCCGCTCGTCGACGTGATGTTGGTGCTGCTGATCATCTTCCTGATCACGATTCCGGTCGTCACGCACACGATCCAGCTGCAGCTGCCGAAGGAGGTCGTGCAGCCGCTGCAGACCACGCCGAAGAGCGTCGAGATCGCGGTGAATCGCGACGGCGATTTCTTCTGGGGTGAACAACGGGTGGATGCGTCGACGTTGCTCGCGAAGCTGAAGGGCGTGTCGCAGCAGCAGCCGCAGCCGAGCGTGCACGTGCGCGGTGACCAGAACACGCGCTACGAGTTCATCGGCCGGGTCGTCACGATGTGCGAGCGGGCAGGTATCGCGAAGGTGTCGTTCATTACGGAACCGCCGGCGCGGGGTGGTTAGCCTTGCACGGGGACGGCACGCGCGTCGATTCCGATTGACGGCGACGCATGGAATCAGAGCAAGCATCGACAGGAGCAGACGATGGGAATGAACGTGCCTTCGGGCGGAGGCGGCGCCGAGCCGGACGTGATGGTCGACATCAACACCACGCCGCTGATCGACGTGATGCTGGTGCTGTTGATCATGCTGATCATCACGATCCCGATCCAGATGCATTCGGTGAAGATGGACCTGCCGGTGGGCAACCCACCGCCGCCCGCCACACCGCCGGAGGTCGTGCAGATCGATATCGACTTCGACGGTACGACGACGTGGAACGGCGCGCGGGTGCCGGATCGCGCGGCACTCGAGGCGAAACTGACGGCGATTGCGCACGAGCCCGTGCAGGCGGAGATCCATCTGCGGGCGAACAAGCTGGCGCCGTACAAGGACGTGGCGGCCGTACTGGCGTCCGCGCAGCGTGTGGGCGCGACGAAGATCGGCCTGATCGGCAACGAGCAGTTCATGCAATGACGGGACAGGCCAACCGATGAGCCAGCGACGATGGAAATGGATGATGGCGCTGACGGCGCTCGGTGCGGCCTGCGTGCTCGGCGGGCCGGCGTGGACGGCCGACGCGTTGCGGCCCGATGTGGCGAAGCCGCTGGCGGCCGCGCAGGACCTGTATCGCGCGCACAGGTATCGCGACGCGCTCGGCAAGATTGCGCAGGCGGCCGCCGTGCCCAACCGCACGCCGTATGAAACCTACATGGTGGAAGCGACGCGCGGCGCGGCGGCGATGGCGGCCGGCGATACCGGCGTGGCCGCGCAGGCCTACGAAACCGTCCTGAACTCGGGGCGCCTGTCGGGCGAGGACGAGCAGAGGACGACGGCGGCGCTCGCGGGGATCTACTTCCAGCAGAAGAACTATCCGCAGGCGATCCGCATCGCGCAGCGCTACTTGAAGGCGGGGGGCACGGATCCCGAAATGCGCACGCTGCTCACGCAGTCGTATTACCTGTCGAACGATTGCGGCCAGGTCGTGAGCCAGCTGAAGGCAAGTGCGGACGCACAGGTGAAGGCCGGCCACGCGCCGGACGAAGGACAGTTGCAGATGCTGGCGGACTGTGCGCAAAAGAGCAAGGATGCCGGTGCGTATCGCAGCGCGCTCGGCATGCTGGTGGCTTATCATCCGAGCCCCGCGTACTGGGAGGAAATGATCTCGGCGATTCGCGGCAGCCCCGGTTACCTGTCGTCGCTCGACCTCGACATATACCGGCTGCGCAGAGCGACGGGCTCGCTGACGACGGCCGGCGCCTATATGGAGATGACGCAGCTCGCGCTGGTGGCGGGCACGCCGGCCGAAGGCCGGCAGGTGATCGACCAGGGTTTCGCGTCCGGCGTGCTCGGCAAGGATGCGCAGGCGGACCGCGAGAAACGGCTGCAGGCGCTGGCCGCAAGGCGCGCGCAGTCGGGCGCGGACACTGCCGATCCGGTGGCACCGATCGACGCAGGCATGAATCTGGTGTTCGCGGGCCATGCGGCGCAAGGGCTGTCGATGATGGAGCAGGTCATCGCGAAGGGCGGGCTCGAGCATCCCGATGCGGCGCGGCTGCGGCTCGGCGAGGCGTACTACGTGTCGGGCCAGAAGGCGCATGCGGTCCAGGTGCTGCGCACGGTGAAGGGTAACGACGGATCGGGGGATCTGGCGAAGCTGTGGACGGTCGTCGCGTCGCGGTAAGGCGGCGCTGGGGGGATGCAGCGGCCGAATGCGGGATGGGCGCCGTACCGCATGCACGTGCCATTGCGGCCACCTGAAGGTGGAGAAGTCTGACTGGGCGAGGAAAAAAGGGGCAGCCGTGTTAATTAGTAAACCGAATGAAATGAGCGCGAATCGCGCGATCGCGAAGTGGGACTCCCGTTTCGCTTCGCGTGAGACGTGCGCGCGGCGGCGACGGGCAGCGGAGCCTCGCACCGTGGCGGCAGTTTCATGGCATCGGGCAAGGCCTGCCGACATCAAATCGATTGCGATTGAGAGGGTCCGTTCTTCCATGGTCTTGCCTCCCGATGAATCGGTGCTCGTCGCGGTTTCGCTCGGCAACAAGATCCGCGCGCTTCGGCAGCGGCTGAAACTCACGCTCGACGAAGCGGCCACGACGGCAGGGATCTCGAAGCCATTCCTGTCGCAGGTCGAGCGTGGGCGCGCGACGCCGTCGATCACGTCGCTGGTCCGGATTGCGAAGGCGCTCGGCGTGACGATGCAGTACTTCATCGACACGCCGACCGAGGCGCGCTCGGTGTGCCGCGGCGACGCACTGCAGTATTTCCAGTTCACGAACTCGGCCAGTTCCTTTGCCAGGCTGACGAATCTCGTGGACGGTCGCAAGCTCGACGCGATCCTCGTCAGGATACCGGCGGGCCAGTCACCGTCGGAAGTGACGACGCATGCAGGGGAGGAGTTCCTCTACGTGATGCGCGGAAGGGTCGCGCTCACGCTGGAGGATTGCACGTTCGTGTTGAGCCCTGGCGACACCGCGCACTACGAGTCGACGATGCCGCATGCGTGGCACAACACGGCCGACGAAGAGGCGGTGATCGTCTGGGTTGGTACGCCGCGGCTGTTCTAGCCCGTCGGACCAGCATTATTCGAAACGGAAAGCAAGCAGTGCGCTCAGTGCAAGTAATCAGTTTCGGCGTGCCCGGCACGCTGAGCCAGAGCGGGTACGACACGTCGGTGTATTCGTACATCGGCCGCTTCGCGCAAGTCGGCGCGACGTACAAGTTCTGACGGCGACACGCGCAAGACTGGCCAGCTTGGACGGGCCGCTCCACGTCCACTACCCCAAATTAGGAGCGGCCTTTTTTTTAACCAGGCGCGATGACGGTACAGCCGGATCCGACCGGCATCGACGACGTATGAATCGACAGACATTGATCGCGTGCGGGCATCGGGCCGGCACGCAACCGGGTTGACTGAACATGAGACTGTTGAAATGGCGGCGGATGCCCGCGCTGATCGCGTGCGTGGCGCTGATCGCATACGCCACGGCCATGCCGCTGGTCGCGCGTGCGGTGCCGGCCATCGCGCAATACGACCAGCCGAAATATCCGCTGGGCTTCACGCATTTTGACTATGCGGATCCGCAGGCGCCGGACACCGGCGCGCTCAATTTCGAAAACTACGACGAAGCGCAGAGCTACGACTCGCTGAACCCGTTTCTCGTGCGTGGCTCGCCCGCGCCGGACATCAAGAACCTGATGTTCGACACGCTGATGCAGCGCAGTTGGGACGAGCTCGCGTCCGAATACGCGTTGATCGCCGACGACGTCGAGGTGGCGCCCGACGGGCTGTCGGCGACGTTCCACATCAACGCGGCCGCGCGCTTCTCGAACGGCGACGCGATCACCGCGGCCGACGTCAAGTATTCGTTCGATACGCTGACGAGCCCGCAGGCGTCGCCGCTGTACAACGCGCAGTTCTCGATCATCCGGCGCGCGGTGGTCGTCGACAGTCACACGATCCGCTTCGAATTCAAGCATGCGGAGCGCGACGCCCCGCTGATCGCAGGCGACCTGCCGGTGTTCTCGCCGAAGTGGGGGCAGCGCGCGGACGGTACGCGACCGCCGTTCGACCAGATCGCGAACGTGCCGCCGATCGCGAGCGGCGCGTACCTGATCGAGCAGCGCAAGAACGACAAGCAGATCACGTACGTGCGCAACCCGCACTACTGGGCCGCGAACCTGCCGTCGCGGCGCGGGATGTTCCGTTTCGCACGCGTGTCGTTCAAGCTGTACCTCGACCAGTACACGGCGCTCGAGGCGCTCAAGGCCGGCGACGTGGACGCGCGGATGGAATACAGCTCGACGCAGTGGGCGCGCAAGTACGTCGGCAAGAACTTTCGCAACGGACTGCTGAAGAAAGGCGAATTCCCGGACGGCCCCGCGCAGATGCAGGGTTTCCTGATGAACCTGCGCAAGCCGATGTTCCAGGACGTACGCGTGCGTCATGCGCTCGCGCTGGCATTCGACTTCGACTGGATGAGCCGGATGATGTTCTACGGGCAGTACCGCCGCACCAACAGCTTCTGGGACGCGAGCCCGTTCGCCGCGTCCGGCATGCCGAGCGCGAAGGAGCTCGCGCTGCTCGAACCGTACCGGTCGACGCTGCCGCCGGAGGTGTTCGGCCCGATGAGCAAGAAGCCGTCGACGCTGCCGCCGGGCTCGTTGCGCGCGAACCTCAAGCAAGCGCGCGACCTGCTCGCGCAGGCCGGCTGGCACTACCGCGACGGCGCGTTGCGCGACGCGAACGGCACGCCGATGACGATCGAGATCATCGACGACCAGCCCGGCATGGATCGGCTGATCCTGCCGTACACGCAGGCGCTCGCGACGCTCGGCATCCATGCGTACCTGCACGAGATCGATAGCGCGCTCTACCAGAAGCGGCTCGACAATTTCGAGTATGACATGACGACGTATATCTACTCGCCCGTGACGATCCCCGGCGCGGAGCTGACACGCCGTTTCGGCAGCGCGGCCGCGTCGCAGCCCGGCTCGGAGAACTATCCGGGCGTGAAGTCGAAGGCCGTCGACGCACTGATCCGCGCGGCGCTCGCGGCCAATACGCTCGAGGATCTCGAGACGGCCACGCACGCCCTCGACCGCGTGCTGATCAACCTGTACGTGCTGGTCCCGCAGTACTACATGCCGAACGCGCGGATCGCGTACAAGGCGACGCTCGGCCATCCGGCGGTCGTGCCGGCTTCCTATCAGTACGAGAACTGGATCATCGACTACTGGTACGAGAAGAAGCCGGCCGCACGGCCACAACCCGCTCCGGCGGCCTGACGGGGAGCAACGATGCTGGCATACATATTGAGGCGGCTGCTGCTGATGATTCCGACGCTGATCGGGGTGGTGACGATCACGTTCGCGGTCACGCAGTTCGTGCCGGGTGGTCCGGTGGAGCAGGTGCTCGCGCAGTTGCGCCACGGCAGCACGCGGGGAGGCGAGGCGGGCGGAGGCGGGGGCGGCTACCACGGCAGCCAGGGCGTCGATCCGCAGCAGATCGAGCAGATCCGCAAGCAGTTCGGTTTCGACAAGCCGCCACTGGAGCGCTATCTGCTGATGCTGAAAAGCTATGCGACGTTCGACCTCGGCCAGTCCTACTTCGCGCACCGCAGCGTGTGGACGGTCATCCGCTCCAAGCTGCCGGTGTCGATCACGCTCGGGCTGTGGACGGTGATCCTCACGTATCTGGTGTCGGTGCCGCTCGGCATCGCGAAGGCGGTGCGCAACGGCTCGCGGTTCGACACCGTGACGAGCGTGCTGGTGCTGACCGGCTACGCGGTGCCGGGCTTCGTGCTCGGCGTGCTGCTGCTGATGCTGTTCGGCGGCGGCACGTTCTGGCAGGTCTTTCCGATGCGCGGGCTCACGTCGGACAACTTCGACGACCTGACGCTGGTCGGCAAGACCCTCGACTATCTGTGGCATGTCGCGTTGCCGGTGACGGCCTCGGTGGTCGGCAATTTCGCGATCGTCACGATCCTCACGAAGAACACGTTTCTCGACGAAATCGGCCGGCAATACGTGCTGACCGCGCGCGCGAAGGGCGCGCCGGAGCGCGACGTGCTGTGGAAGCACGTGCTGCGCAACGCGGCGATTCCGCTGCTCACCGGGTTGCCGGCCGCGTTCGTCGGCGCGTTCCTGAACGGCAACCTGTTGATCGAGACGCTGTTCTCGCTCGACGGGATGGGGCAACTGTCGTACGACTCGGTGATCCGCCGCGACTATCCGGTCGTGCTCGGCTCGCTGTTCCTGTTCACCCTGATCGGTCTGCTGACCAAGCTTATCGCGGATATCTGCTATGTCCTCGTCGACCCCCGTATCCAGTTCAGCCGCCTGGACCACTGATCCGGCCGCCGTCGCGTGCGCGGCGTCGCCGTCGCCGTGGCGACGCACGTGGCTGCGGTTTCGCGCGCAGCGACTTGGCTACTGGAGCCTCATGATCTTTGCCACGCTGTTCGCGCTCAGCCTGCTGGCCGACGGATTGTCGAACGACCGGCCGCTGCTCGTGCGCTACGACGGACACTATTATTTCCCGATCCTGAAGGATTATCCGGAGACGCAGTTCGGCGGCGATTTTCCGGCGAAGACCAACTATCTCGATCCGTACATCCGCGCGAAACTCGAGTCGCACGGCAACTTCGCGATCTATCCGCCGAACCGCTACCGTTACGACACGATCGACTACTTCGCGTCGCGGCCGTATCCGGCGCCGCCGTCCGCGAGCAACTGGCTCGGCACCGACCAGTTCGGCCGTGACGTGCTCGCGCGATTGCTGTACGGGTTTCGGCTGTCGGTGCTGATGGCGTTGGCGCTGACGGTGTCGGGTGTCGCGCTCGGCGTGCTGACGGGGGCGCTGCAGGGCTTCTACGGCGGGCGCACCGATCTCGTCGGGCAGCGCCTGATCGAGGTCTGGAGCGCGCTGCCCGACCTGTACCTGCTGATCATCTTCGCGTCGATCTTCGAGCCGTCGCTGTGGCTGCTGTTCGTGCTGCTGTCGATGTTCGGCTGGATCGTGCTGTCCGACTACGTGCGCGCCGAGTTCCTGCGCAACCGTGCGCTCGACTACGTGAAGGCCGCGCGCACGATGGGGCTGTCCAACCGGCAGATCATGTGGCGACATGTGCTGCCGAACAGCCTGACGCCGGTGATCACGTTCCTGCCGTTCCGGATGAGCGCGGCGATCCTGTCGCTGACGAGCCTCGACTTCCTCGGCCTCGGCGTGCAGCCACCGACGCCGAGCCTCGGCGAACTGCTGCAGGAAGGCAAGAACTACCTCGACGCGTGGTGGATCTCGATCTCCGCGTTCTCGGCGCTGGTCGTCACGCTGCTGCTGCTCACGTTCATGGGCGACGCGCTGCGCAACGCACTCGACATGCGCGCCCGCGGCTCGGCCTTCGGCGGGGAGCAACGATGACGACGCCCTTGCTGGACATCCGGCGGTTCTCCGCGCACTTCGGCGCGAAAGCCGCCGTGCAGGATCTGAGCCTCTCGGTCGGACGCGGCGAGCGCGTCGCGCTCGTCGGCGAATCGGGCTCGGGCAAGAGCGTGACGGCGCTGTCGATCCTGCGGCTCGCACAGCAGGCGACGCTGTCGGGACAGATGCTGTTCGACGGCGAGGATCTGCTCGCGAAGACCGAGCAACAGATGCGCGGCATCCGCGGCGCCGATATCGCGATGGTGTTCCAGGAGCCGATGACGGCGCTCAATCCGCTGTATACGATCGGCAAGCAGATCGCCGAGAGTCTGCGGTTGCACGAGGGCCTGCGAGCGGGCGAGGCGCGCGAGCGTGGCATCGCGCTGCTGCGGCGCACCGGGATTCCCGAGCCGGAACGGCGCATCGACAGTTTCCCGCACCAGTTGTCGGGCGGGCAGCGGCAACGCGCGATGATCGCGATGGCGCTCGCGTGCAGGCCGCGGCTGTTGCTCGCCGACGAGCCGACGACGGCGCTCGACGTGACGGTGCGCCAGCAGATCGTCGACCTGCTGATCGAACTGCAGGAGCAGGAGGCGGCCGCGCGCGGCATGGCCGTGCTGCTGATCACGCACGACCTGAATCTCGTGCGGCGCTTCGCGCAGCGCGTGGCCGTGATGGAGCAGGGCGTGCTCGTCGAGACGAACGCGACGGCCGCGCTGTTCGCCGCGCCGCAGCACGCGTACACGCGCCGGCTGCTGGACAGCGCGCCGCGACGCGCCGTCCGGCCGGTCGCGGCTGGCGCGCAGACGATCCTCGACGTGCAGCAGCTCGCCGTCGATTACCGCATCGCTGCGAAGGGCTGGCGCGCGGTGTTCGGCAAGACGGCGTTCCGGGCCGTGCACGACGTGAAGCTGAGCCTGCGGCGCGGCGAGACGCTCGGCATCGTCGGCGAATCGGGGTCGGGAAAATCGACGCTGGCGGCGGCCGTGCTCGGCCTGCAGCGGCCGGCGTCGGGCGGCATCGAGATCGACGGCATGCCGCTGGCGTTGCTGCGCACGACCCGCGGCCGGCGCGCACTGTACGGCCGCATGCAGGTCGTGTTCCAGGATCCGTTCGGCTCGCTGTCGCCGCGCATGACGGTCGAGCAGATCGTCGGCGAGGGGCTCGCCGTGCACCGGCCGCAGGTGGCCGGCGCTGCGCGGCGCGCTCGGATTGCAGCCCTGCTGCAGGAGGTCGGCCTGCCGGCCGAAGCTATGATGCGCTATCCGCATGAATTTTCCGGCGGCCAGCGCCAGCGCATCGCGATCGCGCGCGCGCTGGCGGTCGAGCCGGAACTGCTGGTGCTGGACGAGCCGACGAGTGCGCTCGACGTGTCGATCCAGAAGCAGGTCCTGAATCTGCTGACGAATCTGCAAAAGAAGTACGCACTGAGCTACCTGTTCATCACGCACGATCTCGCGGTGATGCGCGCGATGGCTCACCGGGTCATCGTGATGAAGGCGGGGCGCGTGGTCGAGGAGGGCGATACGCTCGACGTGTTGCACGCGCCGTCCCACCCGTATACGCAGGCGCTGCTCGCGTCGTCGATGCTCGCGCCGGAACCGGGCCCGCTGCGGAAGGAAGGGGGCACGGATGATTGACGTGAACCGGGCGCGGCGCGCCCGTGCCGTTCGCTGACGCATCGCGATGCCGTCGTTCTTCATCGACCGCCCGGTGTTTGCGTGGATCGTCGCGCTCGCGATCGTCGTCGCGGGTGTGCTCGCCGTTCCGCAATTGCCGATCGCGCAGTATCCGCGCCTTGCGCCGCCGCGCGTCGTGATCACCGCGACCTATCCGGGCGCGTCGACCGAGACGGTCGACGGCGACGTCGGCAGCATCATCGAGGAGAGCCTCGACGGCGCCGACGGGCTGCAGTACTACGAGACGAGCAGCGACGGTCACGGCAACCTCGAGATCGACGTGACGTTCGCGCCCGGCACCAATCCGGACATCGCGCTCGTCGACATCAACAACCGGCTGAAGCAGGTCGAGCCGCGGCTGCCGCAGCAGGTCGTGCAGCAGGGCATCGGCGTGTTCAAGGCCGCCAACACGTTCCTGATGCTCGTCACGCTGACGTCGACCGACGGCACGCGCGACTCCGCGCAACTCGGCGACTATCTGAACCGCTACGTGCTGCGCGAACTGAAACGTGCGCCGGGCGTCGGCGCGGCCGAGCTGTGGGACGCCGACGAGGCGCTGCGGGTCTGGCTCGATCCGAACAAGTTGCGCGAATACGACCTCGGCGCCGACGACGTGATCGCGGCGATCGGCGTGCAGAACGCGACGGTGACGGCCGGCGCGATCGGCGATGCGCCGTTCGTGCACGGCCAGCAGCTCACCGCGACGATCGTCGTCAAGGGGCAGTTGACGTCGCCGGAGGAGTTCGGCCGGATCGTGCTGAAGTCGAAGCTGGACGGTTCGGTGGTGCGCGTCGCCGACGTCGCCCGCGTCGAAATCGGCCGCGACGACTATTCGTTCTATTCGCGGCTGAACGGCCGTCCGGCGGCCACCGTCGGCATCCAGCTCGGCCCGCGCGGCAACGCGCTCGAAACGTCCGACGCGATTCGCGCGCGGCTTGCCGAGCTGTCGAAGACGCTGCCGCCGGGCGTCGCGGTCGAGATTCCGTTCGACGGTGCGCATTTCGTGAAGATCGCCATCCGCGAAGTCGTGCTGACGCTCGCCGAGGCCGTCGTGCTGGTGTTCTGCGTGATGTGGCTGTTCCTGCGCGAGCTGCGCTACACGCTCGTGCCGACGGTGGTGATTCCCGTCACGCTGATGGGCGCGTTCGTCGCGATGTGGGCGTTCGGGCTGTCGATCAACGTGTTCACGATGTTCGGCCTCGTGCTGGCGATCGGCATCCTCGTCGACGATGCGATCGTCGTGGTCGAGAGCGTGCATCGCGTGATGGAGGAGGGCGTGTCGCCGCGCGATGCGACGCGCCGCGCGATGAAGCGGATCGGCGGGGCAATCGTCGGCGTGACGGCGGTGCTGACCGCCGTGTTCGTGCCGATGGCGTTCTTCCCGGGCAGCGTCGGCGGCATCTACCGGCAGTTCGCGGTGTCGATGATCGCGTCGATGCTCGTGTCGTCGTTCATGGCACTGTCGCTCACGCCGGCGTTGTGCGCGAACCTGCTGAAACCGGTCGGCCGTCACGAAGGCGGTGGCGGACGCGTGCCGCGACGCAACCTCGGCGCGCGCCTGGCCGACCGCTTCGGCGTTGCATTCTCGCGCGCGGAGGCCGGCTATCGGCGCATGACCGTGGCGGCGGTACGCCGCACGGGCGCGGTCGCGGGCATCTACGTCGCACTCGTGGCCGTGTGCGGGCTGCTGTCCTGGATGATGCCGGGCGGTTTTCTGCCGACCGAGGACCAGGGGCAACTGCAGGTGATGATCCAGTTGCCGGCTGGCGCCACACAGGCGCGCACGGCCGCGGTCGTCCAGCGCGTCGAGGCGATCCTGCAGGCGGAGCCGGCCGTCGCGAACGTGACGAGCGTGATCGGCTGGAGTTTCGCGGGCAGCGGGCAGAACGTCGGGATGGCATTCGTCGAGCTGAAGGACTGGTCGCAGCGCGACGTCGATGCGATGACGTTGCGCGATCGGCTCAACCGGCGTTTCGATGCGATTCTCGACGGCGACGTACAGGCAACGCTGCCGCCATCGGTGCCCGGCCTCGGTCACGCGGACGGCTTCACGTTCCGTCTCGAGGATCGTGGCGGGGTCGGGCTCGACGTGCTGAAGGCCGCTCGCGAGCAACTGGCCGTGCGCGCGAAGGCGGACCCGGCGCTCGCGTCCGTGCATTTCGAGGACTTGCCGGATGCGCCGCGCATCGAGCTCGACGTCGATCGCGCGAAGGCGTATGCGCTTGGCGTGCCGTTCGAGCGCATCGCGGGGCTGCTCGGCGGCACGTTCGGCTCGAATTACATCAACGATTTTCCGGCGTCGGGCCGGATGCGCCGCGTGATCATCGAGGCCGATCCGGGCGCGCGTGCGACCGACGCGCAACTGATGGCGCTGTCGGTGCCGAACCGGACGGGGGACATGGTGCCGCTGTCGGCTATTGCCGCGCGGCACTGGACGGTCGGACCCGTGATGCTGAATCGCTACGACGGCTACCCGTCGCTCGACGTCAGCGGCCGGGCGGCGACCCACACTAGTTCGGGCGCGGCGATGGCGGAGATGGAGCGGCTGGCCGCCATGCTGCCGGCCGGGATCGGTTACGACTGGGTCAACGCGGCGCGTGAGGAGCGGATCGCCGAGCGGCAGACGCCGCTGCTGGTCGGGTTGTCGGTGCTCGCGGTATTCATGGCGCTCGCCGCGCTGTATGAGAGCTGGACGATTCCGCTGTCGGTGCTGACGATCGTGCCGCTCGGCATCGTGGGCGCGTTGGCGGCGGCGCTCGCGCGCGGGATGCCGAACGACGTGTACTTCAAGGTCGGGATGATTACGGTGATCGGGTTGTCGGCGAAGAATGCGATTCTGATCGTGCAGTTCGCGCGTGAACTCGTCGCACGCGGCGTGCCGCTGCGGCAGGCGGTGGTGGAGGCGGCGGCCGCACGGTTTCGGCCGATCGTGATGACGTCGATGGCGTTTCTGCTCGGCGCCGTGCCATTGGTGCTGGCGACCGGCGCGGGCGCGGAAAGCCGGCGTTCGATCGGGACCGGCGCGTTCGGGGGCGTGCTGGCGGCGACGATGTTCGGGCTGGTGTTCGCGCCGGTGGCGTTTCGGGTAGTCGTGTCCATAGGCCGACGCGGGCGGCATGCGGCGGTGACGAAGCGCATGGAAACGGCCGGGAATCTGGAGATCGATTGATGTGCGCGACGAGGTGTTGCGGTGGGATCAAGGGGCGACGACGTGTGAATATCACACGAAAGCCGTCAATTCGGTGGTGCACGACGCCACGCACATGCTCGAGGGGCTGATATATCAGGAATCCTATCCGATATTCGAGGAACACCATCCGGGCCCGACCGGGAAATCCCGTTCCAGGGGGTGCCCGTGTCGGCTAAACAAAACAGTTCGGACCGGCGAATGCCTGCCGTGTGCTCCATTGCGGCGCATTCACGAGCGGGAAAAAAAGCAGCCGAACAAGGAAGAAAGGCAACGGTGGCGATTGATGAACCATATCGATTTTCATTCGGCACCAACCGAGTGCATTCAATGCACCTAAACAAAGTTATGTGCCATCAAATATTTTTTGACGCGTCGATTCTGTCCTGATATGTTCGCGTCCAGCGTAAAGCCTGGTAGTGAACGGTAATGAAAATTCCGTGCATTAAGACTTTCAAAGTGAATACGTAAAGCAGCTCTTCAACGGGTGACTGCCTTTCCTGGTAGCGCGTACGTTCTGGTTGACGAGGCGCCATGGCGCGAATGTGCCAAGTGCCGTTGGTAGTACGGCTTGCACAGGGCCGTTCGATACATGGATAGATCGATCCATGTAATTAGAGCTACTAATTTTGTGGATATTTTATTTCTTGAATTTCAGCTTGGTTATTCCTGTAAGCGGAATAAATAAAGTTGAAAGAAATGAACGGTCGGACGGAATGGTTGTGAGCACCAGATGACGAATCAGGAACGCGGGGCAACGCTATTTAAAGGCCGGCGAATCTCCGTGCATACAAAAAGGTCAGGCCTTGCGACGACAAAGGGGTGTTATGAAACCAACGGCTTTGGGATCGGCAATACGCAGCATCGCATGGGCTGAAGTCGCGTTGACGGCGGCTTTGGGTACCTCCGCTTACGCGCAGACAACGCCTGTCGACGGGGGCGTCGCCACCGAGCAAACCGGCAGCACCGCCGCCGCCGCGCCCGCGCCGGCGTCGGGCACTGCCGCGGGCGGGCAGACCGTGAAAAAGCTCGACAAGTTCGAGGTGACGGGTTCGCTGATCCGCACATCCGACAAGGTCGGCCACACCGAAGTGCAGGTCATCACCGCGAAGGAAATCCAGCAAAGCGGATACACGACGGTCGCCGATTTCCTGCGTTCGACCTCGGCCAATTCCGCCAGCAGCTGGGGCCAGACGACAATGAACAGCTCGGCCCCCGGCGGCGCCGGCATGGCGTTGCGAGGGCTCAGCGAGAAATACACGCTCGTGCTCGTCGATGGCCAGCGCGTCGCGAACTATGCGCAGTCGGTGAACTTCACCGACACGTTCTTCGATGTCAACGCAATTCCGCTGAACATGGTGGAGCGCGTCGAGATCGTCAAGACCGGCGCGGTGTCCGTCTACGGGTCGGACGCGATCGCGGGCGTCGTCAACATCATTACGAAGAAGAACTTTCAGGGCCTGCAGATCGACGGCCAACTCGGCAAGGCGCAGCATCCGGGCGACGGGCAAGGCAACTTCAGCGTACTGGCCGGCTTCGGCGATCTGAATTCGGATCGCTTCAACGTCACCGCGGCCGCCAGCTATTACCGCGATTCGGGCTCGACGCTCGGCGATCGCGACATGACGTCGGCGCAAGACTTCACGCAATATCCCGGCGGGCTGGCCGCGCCGCTCGGGCCGAACCAGCAGTCGTACTGGTCGCTGGCGGACGGCTCGAAGGTGCCGCTTTCGCCGTGCCCGCCGGGCAGCAAGACGAGCGCGACCAATTGCACGTACAACCCGGCCGCCTCGACATCGCTCGTTCCGTCCACGACGCGCCTGAACGCGAAGGTGCGGGCCACGTTCAAGATCGACGACAACACGCAGGCCTATGCGGGCTTCTGGGTGAGCCGCGATGAAACCGTCCAGTCGCAGGGGCCGGCCTCGATCTCGAGCACGACGAACATCTACAACCCTTCGACCGGATCCGTTTCGCCGTTGCCGCGCACGGTACCGGTGAGCAACCCCTATAACCCGTTCGGCGTGCCGACGGCGATCAACCTGACCTTCCCGGGCAACGTCGTGGGGGCGGATACGGTATCGACGTTCTGGATGGCGAATACGGGCGTCAAAGGCGCGTTCGACGCGGGCAGGTTCGGCGCGTGGGACTGGTCGGCCGATTACGGCCACTCGCAGAGCACCGTCGATACGACGTATAGCAACCGGATCAACGTCGCGGGCCTCGAGAACATGCTCGCCAACGGCACCTACAACTTCTCGAACCCGGCCTCCACGCCGAACGGCCTGAAGGGTGTTTTCACGGACGACGATCAGCAGGCCATCTCGAAGGTCGACAGCGTGACGGCCAAGGCCTCCACGTCGAATCTGTTCACGCTGCCCGGGGGACCCGTCGGCCTGGGCCTGGGCACCGAGTTCCGCCACGAATCGTCGACGATCAACCCGCAGACGCTCGCATCGCAAGGCGTATCAGCGCCCGCGAACGTGCAGACGGTGGAGGGTTCGCGCAACGTCGCCGCCGCGTTCTACCAGGTCGACATTCCGATCCTGCGCAATCTGACGTTCACGCAGGCGGGCCGCTACGATCACTACAGCGACTTCGGCGGGGCGTTTTCGCCGAGCTTTGCGCTGCGTTTCCAGCCCGTGCAAATGCTGACGACGTATGCATCGTATAGTCGCGGCTTCCGCGCGCCGACCCTCGTCGAAAACTCGCAGGCCGTCTATCTCTCTCACCAGAACCTCGTCGATCCGAACGATCCGAGCGGTGTGCCGACGAAGCACTTCACGACGGAGCAAGTCGCGGGCAATCCGAATCTTCAGCCCGAGCACACGAAGAACTACAACATCGGCTTCCAGCTTTCGCCCGACGCGATGACCGATATCGGCGCGGCGTTCTACAAGGTCCGCATCGACGGAGTCATCGGCACCGACGATCCGAACGCGGTGCTCGTCGCCAACGATCCTTCCCGCGTCGTGCGCAACGCCGACGGGTCGGTGCGTTACCTTGTTCAGCATTTCGTGAACCTCGGCGCGCTCGACACCGACGGTTTCGATCTCAACTTCCGCAAGGCGCTACGCACCAAGTACGGCACGTTCACGCTCTCGGGCGACTGGGCTTATGTGTGGCACTTCAAGCTGCACAGCCCCGGAACCGCACCGCAGGACTTCGCCGGCAACAACCTTGCGCTGCTGCAGCCGTTCGGCGCGAGCAACCCGCGCTGGAAGGGCAATACGAGCCTGAGCTGGGACTACCGGCAACTGACCACCACGCTGACCTGGCAATACACGGGGCCCTATACGAACGCCGTGGCCGCGGAATTCGGCGATGGCGGCACGGGCTCGGTGGCGTCGTACAGCCAGTTCAACCTGATGTTCAACTACCGCGGCTTCAAGCACTGGACGATTTACGGCGGCATCACGAACCTCTTCGACAAGAAGCCGCCGTTCGACGTCGAGTGGCAAGCCGTGCCCGACATCACGGGCTATGACCAGTCGCTCTACACGGACCTCGGCCGCTTCTTCCAGGTCGGGGCGACGTACCGGTTCTGACGGCGAGGAGGCCGCCAGGCTGCAACCGGTCCCGGCGCGCGGCGCGCGCCGGGACGATGAAGGATGCGCGCGGACCGGATCGGCTGCATCGGGCAGAAGTATGGTGGAGAGATACACGTTCGATCCGCTCTTGCGGCGCACCTTGCAGGCGCCTTCGTGAGATTCCTTCTGGATTGGCAACCAGCCTCACTCGAGGTCAAGTGCAGTGGTGTAAGGTCTGAACGCGAGGACGCGCGATCCCGGAATTGCGACTGAGAAGGGTAGCGAACGTGTGGTATTTCTAACGCAATTCGACGCACGTGTGACCGGACCATGCGGCGTTGGCCGACCGAGTGTCGGTCGCGCGGGCTTTACCTCCCGATGACGTCGATTCCAGACGCCCGCGTGCTGCCAATCGCGTAGCCTGTGCCAGCAGCCCATGCCTGAATCACAGCCGCATTTTGTGCGGAAGCATTTCCCAGGGAATACTGGATTGCCGCACGAAAGACCGGTGGCCGTTGGTTTAAGCAATTTTGTTCCCTCTGGTTTGGCGGAAACCCGGTGTTTGGCGCCGCAGCAGGAACAATTTTTCCTTGAAAAATTCTTAGGAAAGTTGTTCCTTCGCCATGCAGACAAAGCAATTTTGTAACTTTTTCGACGTGTTGTCGTGGGGCGACTTGCTTTCTCGCGAATGCCTTCTATCTTTAAAGACCGTCTGCCCCTTTAGCCTCGGTAATTGTCTGATCGGAAGGGCCATGCAAGTAGCCGACGTTGATGAAAACCTTCGCTATTCTCGCCGGACCGTGGGTGGGCGGAGCATTGATACGTCGCAATGGGCCACGCCGGACGAGGGGGCGCTCGATGACGCGAGGCGCGCCCTGTATCTTGCGAGAAAGCAGGCTGTCTCACTGTATCTTGAAGGTGCTTCGGCTCAGACCATCAGGCAACTGACTTCACTCGGCGCCAAACAAGCCTACCGCCTTATCAGAGAGCGTTGCCTGGAGACGCATCCGGACGGGCAACCTTACGGATGGCGAGGACTCGTTCCTTGGTACAGGATAAGGCCCTACCAGCGACGTACGAAGATTCGCGTCGATCGGTTTGGCAGCGGTGGTGCTGGTGCGCTACAGACGCTGCTGGATCATCATCCGGAAACTGCACCTGGGCAGTCGTCCGGAAGCCTGGATCAGAGATCCGTTATTCGGTCACGCGCCCCGTCACTATCCATCTCGCCCATGACCGCACGCCCGGCTACGACCACGACCTATTTCGGCGACGTTGACACTGCGGCGCTGACACGGCTCGAATCGAGTTACGACACGACGCGGTTGCTAGCGGCTGTGGATATTGTCGATCGCATCCGAATCCAACTGCACGATCCCGAGGGACTGCGCGACGATTTGCTGGCCATCCACACCATGGCGCATTCGGTCTTGAACGACGCGCCGTCGGTCCCGTCACGGCGTGAAGGCACCTTCCCTGAGCAAGTACTGGATGCGCTCTATCTAATCGACGAATTCGCATCGGAATTAACGCGCGTGAGGACGATTCTCGAGCCGCTCGAGGCGTTATATCCGGATGACGAATTTTGGGAAGCGTAACCAGGCGCCCGCGAGCCCGTTCGAGCGAAGCGAGCGGATCGTTATGCGATAATCGAACCCTCTCAGGTTCTGGCGAAGCCTCCCCGGATTCCCGGAACATTCGGGCCGACCTTCCACGGTCGGCCTTTTTTTCGGCCGCACAGCGCCAATCCTGGCGGGTGCCGGTTTGACCGTTGCAAACCGCACGATCCAGACATCCGGTTAGAATAGCCCGGTCAGTGCGGAGTGCCGGTGTTGATGGCAGCCGAATCATGGCAATGATCGTCGACGGGCAGTTCCCCGTTATCGAATTGGTGCACGATTATTTGACAATCGCTGTAGTTTGGTGTCGTTTGCTCTGCCTAAAATGAGCTGGCCGCATGTGCGGCGGAAAATTCCAGAAAAACATTGAGAGAAAAATGGTACTCAGACCACCCGCGCTCGGGGAGCTGAAATATCGCGATCTGTATAACGCGATCCACCGGGGCCTACTGCAGAACAACCGCCTGTTGCGGCTAGACACGCCGCTCGGCCAGAACGCGCTGATCCCGCTGCGCGCACGCGGATCGGCTCGGATCGGCCGCGATTACAACTGGACACTCGACGTCGCGTCGCTGCGCGACGACACCGCGCTGCTGTCGCTGATGCACCAGCCCGTCACGCTGTGGATCCAGCAGCCCACCGCCCCGTTTGCCGACTCCGTCTATCGCCCGGTCCACGGCTTTGTGCACCGGGTCGGCTACCTGGGCGAGGACGGTGGGCTGTCGACATACCAGCTCGAATTTTCGTCGGCGTTGGTGTTCCTGGGCGGCACGCGTAACGACGAAGGCTGGCTCGAACAGACGGCGCAGGAGATCGTCTCTGACCTCCTCAACCGCTATCCGCAGCTGCAGGGCCGATTCCGCTTCAACCTGAACCGAGAGCCAGCGGTGCGCTCGTGGTGCCGGCAGAGCGAAACGGATCTGCATTTCTTCCACCGTCTGCTCGAAGACGAAGGCTGGTATTGCTACTGGGCGCACGAGCCGGTCCGCGACGGCGAGACACCCAAGACCACGCTGGTGATCGTCGACCAGGTCGCGGCGCTGCCCGACGCGAAGCCGGCCGACTTCGTCCACGGCGCCGGCGACAACGAGGCGGTGAGCGGCTTCACCCACTGGGCGGCGATGCAGACGATGCAGAGCCTGCGGTACGAGTCCAGCGCGTTCGATTACAAACGCCCCGCTTCCCGCTTTGAAGCGGCGAGTACGCTAGCGTCGGTCAGTTACGTCACGGACGACGGCCGGCACCAGGCGCAGCAGAACCGGATTCCGAATGCGCCGATGACGTTCTATGAGCCGACCGCGTATGGCTATCCCGATTCCGACAGCGGCGGCGCCCGCGCGCGCCGGCGCGTGCAAGGCTGGGACGCGCGTGCCCGGCGCTACTTTGGGGTCGGCGGTCTACGCTGGCTTGATGCGGGATCGCGCTTCGTGCTGAACGACCACCCGCGCCATCCGGAACGCGACGACGCCGACCGGACGTTCTTGGCCGTCGAGGCGCGCTGGTTCATCGAGAACAATGTGCCGATCGGCCAACCGCCGACCGAATTCCCGCTCAGCCTGCGTGCGACGCTGGCCGAACAGCAGTCGGCGCACGGCGCACGCTTCGCGACACCGGGCCACGCCGAAGACGGTACGGCCGGCTTCTTCGTGCTCGAGGTCGAGGCGCAGGACGCGCGGGTCGAATTCCGCAGCCCGTTCGACCATCCGAAGCCGACAATGTCGATCGAGCATGCGCTCGTCGTCACGCAGCAGGGAGTCGAGGCCTGGTCGAACGAGCGGAACCAGGTCCGCGTGCATTTCGCGTGGGACCGGAAAAATCCTGACGGCGCGTTCAATGCGTCACCCCTGCTGTCGTCGATGCAGGCAGATACCGGCAATGGGTACGGCGCGGTGCACGTACCGCGCGCGGGCGAATGGGTGCTCATCGGCTACTGGAGCAATGACTGCGACAAGCCCTTTATTTTGGGGCGCGTCAACGGCGGCACGACACCATCGCAATGGCACACGAACGTGCTGCTGTCCGGGTTCCAATCACAGGGCTTCGGCAACACCGGCGCGTACAACGCATTCGTGCATGACGACGCGACGAACCAGGGCGGCACGCGCCTCATCAGCTACACGGGCAGGAGCTACGCGGCGCTCACGCAGGGCTACCTGATCCAGCAGGACGGCAACACGCGCGGTCGATATCTCGGCCAGGGGTTCGTGCTGCATGCCGACGAATACGGCGCGGTGCGGGCGAACAAGGGTCTGTCGATCAGCACGCACGCGAAAGCCTACGACGACGAGCAGCTCGGCGTCGACGAGGCCCGCACGCGGCTGCAGCAGGTCGGGATGCTGGTGGAATCGCTGTCGAGCGCCAGCACGACAGCGCAGGCCGAATCGCTGCAGGCGGGCCAGGATGCGCTCAAGGATCTAACGACCGCCGTACAAAAACCGGTGTCGGGGCAGACGTCGGGCGGCGTCACGGCCGGCGGCGGCACCGGCAACGCGAACAGTTTCGCGAAGCCCGTGATCGTGATCGCGACGCCGGCGGATTTCGCGGCCGTGGCGGACCGCTCCGCGCACGTGTTGGCGGAAGCGGAAGTCAACGTGGTCAGCGGTGAAAACACCCACCTGGCAAGCGGCAAGTCGTTGATCGCAGCCGCGGCCGAGAAGATCAGCCTGTTCGTGCAGAAGGCCGGCATGAAGCTGTTCGCCGCGAAGGGGCCGATCGAGGTGTCGGCGCACACCGACGAAATCAAGCTGAACTCGGCCAAGGACACGTCGCTGTTCAGCAAGAAGCGGATTGTGATCCAGGCGACGGACGAACTGATTTTCAAGTGCGGCGGCTCGTACATTCGCATCACGAAGGACGGCATTGAGGACGGCACGCGCGGTGGTCGCACGATCAAGTCGGCGTCGTTCAGCCGACAGGGGCCGAGCTCGGTCGCCGAGCACATGAACAGCTTGCCGGCGGCCAAGTTCAACGATCCCTATGTGCTGCGCGATCGCATCTCGGGCGAGGTGCTGAAAAACCATCCGTACGAGCTGATCCGTGGCGATGGGACAAAGTTGTCCGGGATGACGAACGAGTTGGGGCATATCACCGAACAGAAGAGCGAGGATATCGAGAAGCTGGCGGTGCGCGCTTTGCGGCCGACGCCGAACGGCCCTGCGGCATGAATCCGATAATCAATGCTCGAATTTGACGAACGAAGATGAGCGATAACACAGATCAATCCAGCAGCAGTTCGCCCTTTATCGACGCCGAGCAAGCTGTGCGGCAGGTAGGACGCACGGACAAGGACGGTGCGTCGGTTGGACACTTCACGTTGACGCCGTCGAGCGACACGCGCCCCAAGGAACTGCTGTGTGACGTGCGGCCAATCATTCCCGTGATCTTCTTGCCCGGCATTATGGGTTCACCCCTGATTAACACGGACACCGGCGATGAGATGTTTTTTCCGCCGAACACGGACGGTATGCTTGGGAAAGCGGGCGCGTTGCCGGCATTGATCGGCATGTGGTTCAAGGGGGCTTCCACGCGAGAAACACAGTTCGACGCGACCGTGGCATCTCCGACTCCGCTCGGACCGATCCGTGCCGGTAAGCTTCAAAAGGGCGACACGGAAGATCAGTACGTGGACGAGGCAGAGGCGCGTCGACGCGGCTGGGGCTCGGTATACCGGTCGAGCTATCAACCGGTGTTGGCCTGGTTGGAGGAGCAGCTCAACGAGCCGATGCATATGGGAGAGTTGAAGGGTCAGTGGATCGAAACGGACCCCGATGGCAAGACGTGGACACTCCAGCCGCTCCTGGACACCGCTCCCGCCGACTACGGCGCGACCGACGCCGGCGCGCAAGGTCGGGGACAGACGATCACGAAAGATTCGGAAGCCTTCAAACACTTCCTGAAATATCGGTACCGGGTATATGCGATCGGCTACAACTGGCTGCAATCGAACGAGAAGTCGGCAAGAGACGTCATTGAAGGACTGGACGTCAAAGACAAGAAGACCGGCAAGACGACGCGACTGATGGGCATCAAGGAGATCATCGCCGAGAACCATAGCGGCAAGGCTATCATCCTGACGCACTCGATGGGTGGGCTGGTCGCGCGCATGGCGATCGCTATGCACGGCGCGGCGGATCTGATGCACGGTGTGTTCCATAATGTGTTGCCGGCAACCGGCGCACCGATTGCGGCGAAGCGGTTCCGCACTGGTGGTGGTAGCGAGGGCGGGATTGACGGCTTCATCAATGGCGCCCTGCTCGGCAGTGATGCGAACGAGTTCGTCGCGGTGGCGGCAAACGCACCGGGCGCGCTGGAATTGCTTCCAATGCCCGACTACCACAACGGGGAGCCGTGGTGGATTTTTTCGCGACTCGATGGCACCCCGGTGATGAAGTTGCCGCAGCAAGGCGACGTATATAACGAGGTCTTTATAAACCCAAAATGGTACGGCTTGGTCCCCCAAGAATCGACTTCTCTACTCGATCCGGCAGGAATCGTGAAGAAGCGACTCGGTGCTGACGCAACCGACAATAATGTCTTCGAAAATTTCACAACAACAATGCTGTCTGTTGTGAGCAATCAATTGAAGATTAAAGAGACCTACCACGATAAGACATACGTCACCTATGGGGATGGGGCTCTGAAGCCCAAGGAATCAACAGCGTCGAGCGACGGCCACAGCAAACCCACGGTCGAGAAAGGTAAGAAGCTCGACGAGCTGTTGGCCTGGGGCACGGTGATCTGGAAAGGGAATATACCGCTCGGCGTGACGGAAGAAGAACTGCGCGCCGCGCGGTTCCTCGGTGAGAAACACGATGATTCCCACACCGGAACGCTGCGCGTGCATCTGGATTCGCGCAACGTTACAGTCGAGTTCGAGGTGCAGAAGGTGGCGAAGCTGCCGCCGGGGAGCGATGCCCCCGATCCCAACAAGAATGGCATCGTGCCCGGTGACGGGACGGTGCCGGTATGGTCAGCGGAAGCCCCCGCGCGCGGTGCGGGCGGCGGAGCGGCCCCAGGCGTACAAATGGTGTTTGACCAAGGAGGCTATGTGCACCAGGAAAGCTATAACCATCCGTGGGCGCGCTGGGCGCTGCTCTACAGCATCGTGCAAATCGCGCAGGATGCGCCGTCATGCTGACGCGTATTGGGCGAGTCATGATCTTGGTGGCGGGCCTGTGCGCCTGCTCGATAACGTTTTCCGGGGAACCAACGATGACGAATCCCTTGCTATCCAAGCAGCGCCCGTGGTGCATTGGGCGTTTCGTATTCAATCGGCCAGAGGCAAGCGAAATCACGAATCAGCGATATAAATTTAGAGGAGAGAAGCTGGAAACACAGCACAACGCTTCATCTGCCAGCTATCAAACCAAAGTTGACGGTCTGGAAAATGAATATCGAACCAAACAACGATTTGATCCGTCAAATCCAAATGGTAAGACAGGACATGCCTGGCTCGAAAAGGCCTTCTCCCCGACAAAAAACTCAAGGGTTTTTGTTTATCAAGAAGGGGTAGCAAAGGCGGCGAAATTGCCTTTTGAAACAGAAGGATATCTCTACGAAAATACCACTCTGTTCCATACGGTTGGTCGGATTGGGTCGGCTGCAATTGGGCGAGCAGAGGAAATTTATAGCGATACCTATCGTAGGATCAAGGCGCGCGACAATTGGGCAGTGCCGACCGAATCGGGATTCTGTTTCGATGGAGGGATCGTCACGGGATCGTCGACCTACACCGAGGAAGTCAGCCAGTCGTTTGCGCTGATGCCGGGACGCCCAGCGCTGCTGGTGATTCAGATGCGGGATTCAGTTGACGTCGACCAAAAAGAGCCGCTGACCAAGACACTGCCCGCCCTGCGTGCACAGATGGATCGCGTGTCGAGTGGGAGCTACCGGATTCTGCGGCAAGGCAAGCGAACGGTGGCCGGGATGGAGGCAGAAGAAGTCCTGTTCGCCCTGAAGGAAGGCGAAATCACGTCTTACCGCTTCTACCTGCTTGCGCCGGGCGATCCGAGCACGCTGGCGAAGCCGCATACGGCGATTCAGTTGCTGCTCGGTGCGAGCAGCCCCGATTTGAAGCCTGAAGAAGCGACGTCTCCGGTCGACGAGGCCGGCGCGCTGCAAACGTGGGACATGCTCCTGAACAACCTTCGCCTGCGGCCGGGCGCGGTCTAAACGAGGCAGCCATGCGACGCTACGACATCGTGAAGGGCGACACGACGACGGTTGGCGGCATCGTGCAAGGCGGCGATGGCGCCGATCTGATCGATGGCCGGGAGCAAGCCTACGAACACGATCCGGTGTGGTGCCCCGTCTGCAAGACGCTGGGCAAGATCGGCTGCACCGGCCCGCGGATCTCCACCACCGGACCGGATGGGCGAGAGGCAGCGTTGAGCGACGATCTCTGCCTTTGCGCGTGTCCGACGCCGCCGAAACTGGTGGCATCTCAATCGGTGTCGTACATCGATCTCTAAACTGAGGAATGATCTCCGCATTGCGATGACGTCTCCTCATTTCCCGGAACCCAGCGAGCTTGCCTTCTCCGATGGCCAGCTTTTCGCCGAGGGACGCGAGTTGGACGTGTTTGGCGATCCGCTCGATACGCAGGATATTTTCAGCCTCGCAATGACGGCGTCGCTCGAACTGCGCGGCCAGCCCGTCGTCTGCCAGGACCTGCTGCCCGAGCTGTCGATGCGGATTGAGGCGCGGCCGCTTCCCGCTGGCAGCGGCCCGGCCGATATGCAGCAGTACGTCGGCCAGGCGTGGCGTTCCGTGGCCGAAGTCCTGACCGAGCGCCGCGGCCGTCTGGATGGGCACGAATGCGTCACGCTGACGGCGCCGGCGGGCGTGCACGTGACGCTGGCGCGCACGCGCGGGCAAGCCGTGCTGCCACAGCACGCCATGCGCATCCGTGTCGACTACAGTCCTGTCCTCCTCGCGCGGTTCCTCGTCGCCCGGCACGAGCTGCCGCTGATCCGGCAATCGCACCGCACTACGGCTCCCTTCAAGAGCGCGAAACAACCGCACCCGCCCCGTCTCGCACCCGATACGCCGCCGATCACAGAGCTGATTCGCGAGGCTCTGCTCAAAACCGAGCAGGCCGCGGATGACCGATTCGCGCGACTGCCGATGCCGGTACGTTACCGCGCCAGTGGCACGCTCGGCGCCTGGTCTCGCGTCCGGGCGGCTGCCGGCCAATCCCGACCGAAAAGGTCCGCGCGCTGTCGCTCGAGAACCATCTCGCGTTGGCCACTGTTCGGGGCGGCCGCGGCGACCTCGATCAGGTCAGTTGTCTGATACGCGTCGTCTACTTGGCGTTCTACATGCGGGACGTGACTTCGGCCGGAGCGGATTTTGATCTGTATCGGCGTGCCGAGGTCGCGCTCAATGCATGCGTCACGCGAGTCGATCGAGGTGAACGTTGCCTGCTGCTCGACCACGAACTGGTGACCATCGAGCGCATTCTCGTCATCCACGACGAGCAACTCGCTGCGATCTCGTACCACCGCTATCTCGACGCGTGGGAGCGGCTGCGGCAGTACATCGTAGCGGGCAAGCATTCGCCGATCACGGCCGCCGCAAGCAGGTAACCGCATCGATGGAAAGGAAATTGTCAGGTTATGCACGACGATGGACAGATAAGGGATATTATCTGCCCGTCATCGAAATGCATCTAAACTGGTGATCATGAAAACGCGTGAGACTTCTTCTCCCCACGCGGGCGAACCTGGCTTCCCCGATGAGGCCAAGCTTGCCGCGTTGCGTAGCTGGTACGCTGGCCTGGACGCGCGCGCGGCCGTTGCCCGCTATCTGGGCGATCGACGAGCAGCCGGAGGATCGTCGCGCGGCATCCTCGGCCGCATTCGGCGGCAGCTCATCGCGTACGCGCGAACACGTCATCGCGAAGACCTGGCTGCCGCATTCGTTGACCGCCCCTCCAAGACGTCGGCTGACGCCGTTGCGCGGGCTATCGACGCACTTCGGCACCTCCCCTTGCCGGAGCCGCACATTTCGGACGAGATCGGCGCATGGTTGCCGCCGCGTATTGTGGCGAATCTGCGTACCCACGGTATCCAGACGCTGGCGGATCTGACCGTGCGGATTCCGCGGCGACGCCGCTGGTGGTCGACGATCGATGGCCTTGGGGTCGCCAGCGCGCGACAGGTCGAAGCGTTCTTCGCCGCACACCCGGCGCTGACCGAACGGGCGCGCGCCTTGATCGCCGCGACGCCGTCCGGCACCATCGTGCCGTGGGAGCAGATTTGTGTGCCGCACGAGGTCGACGGCTCGCGCGGACTGTTCCGGGCCCCGCAGGAGGCTTGCCTGCTGAGCGCCTCGAACGACTATCAAGCCATCCAGTCCTGGCTATCCCTGCACGAGTCAGCGGCGACCCAGCGCGCCTATCGGAAAGAGGCCGAGCGGTTGATCCTGTGGGCCATTGTCGAACGCGGCCAGGCGTTGTCGTCGCTGACGACTGACGATGCGATCGTGTACCGCGGGTTCTTGCGGCGGCCGGCACCGCGCGAGCGTTGGGTGGGGCCATCGCGGCCGCGACAAAGCATCGAATGGCGGCCGTTCAGCGGCCCGCTGTCGGCACGGTCGGCGGCATACGCACTCACGGTCCTGTCGGCGATGTTCCGCTGGCTGATCGAGCAACGCTACGTGCTGGCGAATCCCTTTGCGGGCGTCAAGGTGCGTGGTGCCGCCGCGAGCACGGGGCTGGACGTTGCCCGTGGATTCACCGAAGGCGAGTGGCTGTTGATCCGTGCGCTGGCCGACGGCCTGGAATGGTCGTATGGCTGGAGCGCGCCGGCCGCCCAACGCTTGCGCTTCCTGCTCGATTTCGGTTACGCGACCGGTCTGCGTGCCAGCGAGTTCGTCGGCGCGACGCTCGGCGACATCCGGCGCGACGAACACGGCGATCATTGGCTCCACGTGGTCGGGAAGGGCGGCAAACCCGGCAAGGTGGCGTTGCCGGCGCTGGCACGAACCGGGCTGGATCAGTTTCTCGTGCAGCGTGGTCTGCCGGTCACGCCGTCGCGCTGGGACCCGGCCACACCGCTGGTCGCGAACCTCGAGGAGGACGGCGCGGGCATCGAGAGCACACGGCTTTGGCGCGTACTGCGGCGCTTCTTCCGGCAGGCAGCCGACGCGATCCAGGACGAGCGGCCTGCGACGGCCGAGAAACTGCGCCTCGCGAGCCCGCACTGGATGCGCCACACGCATGCAACGCACGCGCTGGCCCGGGGTGCCGAACTGATCATGGTGCGCGACAATCTCCGTCACGCGTCAATCTCGACGACGTCGACCTACCTGCACAGCGACGAGGTCCGGCGGGCGCGGCAGTTCGACCAGGCGTTTGAGGCACGTAAGGGCTAGCTCTCGGTCGACTCGAACGAAAAACTAAAATTTGGCTTATAGATCAATCGGATACGGCCGTTTTGGCGAAAATTCACGAATCCCGGCCGACCCTCTTGTTCACACCCGTATCCGTCGCGACGAGCACGGCAATTTGATCAGGCGTTTGCTCACGGGATTTCCAGCAGTAGGCTAGGGTGCCGGAAGCCGCGGTTTTTGCGAAATCGCCGTCTTGAAAATTGTGCTACGTAGAGATTCGAACTGTCGAATGTCCATTGGGGAGAGGAAAACTATGTTAAGCAGGGGTGAACGGACACAGGTCGTCAAGGAGTTCCCTGAGCACTTGGCCAGGATGAGGAAATGCCTGGCGGACACGGGACGTATCGTCTCTGACAGTGACATCACGCTCGCTTGGGCCAGATATTCAGATAGCCTATGTGCCAGCTGGCTGGAACCGCCGCACGACGATATCGCTTTGACCGAGACGTTGCTTCGGTATTTGCCGCAGAGCGACGCTGCCGCGGAAGGCGCGTTTCGGGCGCGACTTGAGGACGCTGGGGACGATACAGGCGATGCCATCCTTAACTTGCCTGTGCAATGTTTGGATCGCCTCGGGTGGGAAACCGGAGACACACTGTCGATCAGTCAGGACGCGCAAGGTAGATTGATATTGCGTCGAATCTCAGGTGAAGAGGTTTGACGTTGTATGTCCTTGATAGTAGGCGCGGCCATATGAAGTTTCCCATCTAGGGGGCTGGGAACAAAATTGCTTTAAAAGCGGGAACAATATTGCTTAAACAGACGCCTGACAGAAGTACCGGTTTTGCTAACTACCTTATTTGACATAATCAACATTATCGATAGTTTGTATTGTAGCAGCTAAGTTCAAATGTCCGCTTCCGGCTAAGTTCAGATGTCCGTTTTTCGACCCGTCGCAAGCTGACCGACCGCTGGCAATCCAGCGCCGGAGGCTGCGATGGCTGCAACGGAACGGATCACGATGACGATGCGCGAGCTGGACCGATTCAAGGTCATTCAGGACGTAGCCGACGGCAAGCTCAAACCATGGCGTGCGGCGGAACGGTTGGAACTGACGACCCGGCAGGTTCGCCGACTGGTCGCCAGATTGCGGGAAGACGGACCTCAAGGTCTTGTGTCGGGACGGTATGCGAAGCCCGGCAACAACCGGCTGGACGCGGTAATTGTGGACCGGGCGCTGTCGATCATCCGCGATCGCTACGCCGATTTCGGGCCGACGTTGGCCTGCGAGAAGCTCTGGGAGTGTCACGGCATTCGGCCGGCCAAGGAGGCGGTCAGGAAGCTGATGACGGAGGCCGGGTTATGGATTCCGCGTCGGCAACGACCGCCGAGCCGACCGTCTGGCTGAAATCACTTTTAAATCGCCGGCAGGCGGACATCTGACGGACATCTGAATCCGGGTATGGCACGGGTTATCAAACCCGGATTCAGGCGATGCGAAACACGGAATTGCATCGCAATCCTAATTGTTTAAGTGTCGACCATCCTCTGCGCGATCGCGTCGCGCTCGACCGCACGCACGCTGGCGGCCGCCGTGCCCTTTGCCGCATCGATACGCCGGATGTCCAGCGTCGGTGAATCGATCAGCCTCGTATCCCGGGCCGTCGCGATCCCCCCTGAACCGTCCATTCACCCTGCAACTACCACTACTGCCAGTACCTGCGCTGTCCGTGGCCTCTTAATCTTGTCGTCACCACTGGCGCGCCGTCGAAGGCCGCGCCGCTTCGACTGGAGACACGAAAGATGCCATTTGACTGGACGCAGGAGCAGCACGCGACGCGTACGCGGTTTCGCGATATCGGCGCGGGGATCGCCGCTGCCGTCGAACACGACGGCAACGCGCCCGCCGGGTTCGACGAAGCCGGCTGGACGCGGCTCGGGCACGAAGGACTGTGGGACATGATCGTGCCGGAGACGTATGGAGGCGACGGTCACGGCTGGTGGCATTTTTCCGCGGCGCTGGAAGGGCTTGCATCGTCGATCCGCCGTCCGGCGCTGCTGCTGTCGGTGATCGCGCAGGCCGGCATGGTGCGCGCGCTCGAGCGATATGGCACGGCGGCGCAGCAGGACCGCTATTTCGGCGCGATCCTGCGTGGCGAACTGAGCGCGACCGCGATTGCCGAGCCGGGCACCGGCACCGACGTGCGCAGTATCGCGACGACGCTCGTCGAGCACGGCGACGGCTACCGGCTGACCGGCAGCAAATTCAATATCGCGCATGCACCGCTTGCGCGTTTCATCCTCGTCGTCACGCGCATCGAAACGCCGGGTCGGCGCAACACCGCGCTCGTGATCGTCGATCGCGACCAGCCGGGCATGACGGTGGCCCCGCCCGACCGCAAGCTCGGCCTCGACGACCTGCCCACCGGCGCGCTGCATTTCGACGACTGTCCGATCATGCGCGGCCAACTGCTCGGCGAACCGGGTGCCGGGCTCGGCAACCTGATCGACATCATCTCGCTCGGCCGTCTCTATTACGGTCTCGTCGCCGCCCAGGTGACGGCGCCCTATCTGCACGATGCGATCGACTATTGCCGCGAGCGACGCAGCTTCGACAGCACGATCGACACGCATCAGTACGTGCAGCGCCGCCTCGTGGACCTGCAGATCGGCATCGAGCGCGGCACGTGGCTCGCGCGCGGCGCGCTCGCGCAGTTGCTGACGGATCATCCGCAAGCGTTGATGACGTGCTCGATCGCGAAGCTGGTCGGCGCGCAGGATCTCGTCGACAGCGCGCTCGGCCTCGTGCGGCTGTACGGCAGCCTCGGCTACCAGGCCGGGCCGGTGGCCGCGTTCGCCTCGGACGCGCTGGGCTTCATGAGCGTCGGCGGCACCGAGGAAATGCATCGCAAGAACATCTTCAACCAGATGATGCGCGCCGGCTGATCGCCCGCGCCATCGCCACGCGTACCACGCGCCCTACAGGAAACCACGCATGACACCGACGAACCGACGCCCTTCCCGCCTGCGCCGCTCCTGGCTGTTTCTCGCCGGCGCCGATCACGATGCGCTCGTTGACGGCACCGCGAGCGGTGCGGACGTCCTGATCCAGGAACTGGAAACCTTTACTCCTCCCGACCGGCGCCCGGCCGCGCGCGAACTGAGCGAGCGGGTGCTCGCGGGCTGGCGCGATGCCGGCGTGCTGGCGTCCGTGCGCGTGAATCCGCTCGACGCGGGCGGCATCGACGACCTGCGCGCCGCGATGCGCGGGCGCCCGGACATCGTGATGATGTCGTACGTCGCGACGCCCGAGCAGGTCGTCGCGCTCGACGAAGCCGTCACACGTTTCGAGCGCGAGTACGGCATCGCGCCGGGCTCGACCGAGCTCGTGCCGAACGTCGAGACGACGCTCGGTCTCGTGAACACGATGGCGATCGCGCGCTCGAGCCCGCGTGTGTCGGCCGTGCTCGTCGCAACCGAGGACATGGTGGCCGACATGGGCGCCGAGCGCACCCGTGCGGGGCGCGAGCTCGACTACGTGCGCTCGCGCTTTCGCGTCGAATGCGCGGCGGTCGGCGTGACCGCGATCGACTGCCCGTACAGCTATGCCGACAACGAAGGTGCTGAACTCGACATGCGCGTGTCGCGTGGCCTTGGCTACCAGGCGAAAGCGATCGTCAACGCGCAGTTCGTGCAGGTCGTCAATCGCGTACTGACGCCGACGGCCGATGAAGTCGCCCTCGCCCGCCGCGTGATCGACGCGTTCGATCACGCGCGGCGCGCCTCCGGCGGCCGTCGCGTTGCCGCCGCCGTCGTCGACGGCTTCCTCGCGGAAGTCCCCGACTATCTCGCCGCGCATCGGTTGATCGCCCGCGCGACGCAATTCGGCATCGCATGAGTGTCGCCATGGATACGATCGCAACGCGCCTGAAGGCGCTGAAAACCCTCGCCCACGCTGCGCCGCACGTGGCGACCGACAACTGGGCCGGCACGCCGCACGCGCAGTTCGAACGCTGGCTCGACGAGGCCGTGAGCGCCGGCGCACTCGAACCGCAGGTGACGACGCTGTCGACGCTCCACCCGGACGGACGGCCCGATGCACGGTCCGTCGTGCTGCTGAATGTGGACGCTCGCGGCTGGCATTTCGCGGCGAACGCGTGCAGTCCCAAGGGGCGCCAGCTCGCGAACCGGCCGTTCGCGGCGCTGACTTTCTACTGGCCCGCGATCGCGAGCCAGATCCGGCTGAGCGGCCCGGTCGAGCGGTTGCCGGCCGCCGAAGGCCACGCCGATTTCGCGGGCCGCCCCGAGCGGTCGCGCGCGAGCATTCTGGCCGGACGGCAAAGCGAACGACTCGACGATCCCGCCGACCTGACGCGTGCGATCGACGCGCAGCTCGAGCGTCTGGCCGCCGACCCCGCGCTCGTGTCGGAGGACTGGCACCTGTATGCGCTGGCGCCCGACGAAGTCGAGTTCTGGCGGGCCGACAGTTCGCGCCGTTTCGTGCGGCAGGCTTACCGTCGCGCCGGCGCGCGCTGGGAGCGGTGTGCGCTATGGCCGTGATGTCCGCCGAAGCGCCGTCGCTGCCGCGCGACGGCATGCATGACCGCCTGCACGACGACACGCGGCTCGCGCACGCGGGCCGCGACAGCACCGCGTGGCACGGCTTCGTCAATCCGCCCGTCTACCATGCGTCGACCGTGCTCAGCCCGACGGTGTCGGATCTGTTGAACCGCACGCAGCCGTATATCTACGGCCGTCGCGGCACGCCGACGACGGAAGCGCTCGAGCGCGCGGTGACGAGCCTCGAGGGGGGAGCCGGCGCGGTGCTGTGCCCGTCGGGCCTGTCCGCGTGCACGCTCGCGCTGCTGTCGTGCCTGAAGCCTGGCGACCATCTACTGATGACCGCATCGGTCTACGGCCCGGTGCGTCACGCATGCGAAGGCGTGCTTGCGCGGCTCGGCGTCGAGACGACGTGGTACGACGGCAGCACGCCCGTCGCAGCCGCGTTTCGTCCGAACACGCGCGCGCTGTACGTCGAAGTACCCGGGTCCTACACGTTCGACATGCATGACATCCCTGCCCTCGTGCGGCTCGCGCACGCACACGGCGCCCAGGTCATCGCGGACAACAGTTGGGCCACGCCGCTGTTCTTTCAGCCGCATGCGTTCGGGATCGACCTGTCGATCCAGGCCGCCACCAAGTATCTGGTCGGGCACTCGGATGCGATGCTCGGCACGGTGTCGGCCAGCGCGCGCGCGTGGCCCGCGTTGAAGCAACTGCATGGCGATCTCGGACTGTGCGCGGGCCCCGACGACGTGTATCTCGCGCTGCGCGGGTTGCGCACCCTCGGCGTGCGGTTACGGCAGCACCAGCGCAACGCGCTCGCGGTCGCGAGCTGGCTCGACGGGCGTCCCGAGGTGCAGCGCGTGCTGTATCCGGCCTTGCCGGGCGACGACGGGCACGCGCTGTGGCGCCGCGATTTCCGTGGCGCGTCGGGGCTGTTCTCGGTCGTGCTGCAGCCGGCTCCCGCGCACGCGATCGACGCGTTTCTCGATCACCTGACGCTGTTCGGGCTCGGCTATTCGTGGGGCGGCTACGAGAGCCTCGCGCTGCCGTTCGAGCTGGAGGCGCACGGCCTCGCGGCGCGCTGGCCGTCCGGCAGCCGCGGCGTGCGCCTGCACATCGGGCTCGAGGATCCGGACGACCTGATCGCCGACCTGGCGGCTGGCCTCGATCGCTACGCGGCATGCGCGTCGGTCGCCGCCTGCGGGGATGCGTCGCGATGCTGACCGTCTGGGGCCGCCGCACGTCGTTCAACGTGCAGAAGGTGTTGTGGCTGATCGGCGAGCTCGGCCTGCCCTACCGGCATATTCCGGTCGGCGGCGAGCACGGCTCGCTGCAGACGCCCGCATTCGCGACACTGAATCCGACCTGCCGGATTCCGGTGATCGACTGGGACGGCGACGTCGTATGGGAGTCGCACACGATCCTGCGCTATCTGGCCGCGCGGGTGCCGAACAATCCGTTCTGGTGTCGCGACACGTTCGCACGTTCGCGCGCGGAGCGCTGGATGGACTGGTCGCAGACCGCGCTCGAACCCGACGTGATGACCGGACTGTTCTGGGCACTCGTGCGAACGCCACCGGAGCGGCGCGACGATGAGATCGTGCGCGACAAGGCCGCGCGCAGCGCCATGCATTACCGGCTGCTCGACCGGCTGCTGTCGACCCAGCCGTTTCTCGGCGGCGCGACGCCGGGCCTGGCCGACATTCCGGCCGGCGCGACGCTGTTCCGCTATTTCTCGCTCGACGTCGAGCGGCCGCCGCTGCCGCACGTCGAAGCCTGGTACGCCCGCCTGTGCCGACGGCCCGCCTACCGCGAACAGGTGATGGTGTCGTTCGACGCGTTGCGCGGCCAGCCGGGCTGATCTTCTACCGACTACACGACATGACGCACTTCGAACTTCGTCCGATCCTGATCGTGCTGCATCGCGAACAGTCGAGCCCCGGCCGGATCGGCCGGCTGCTCGCCGCGCGCGGCCATCCGCTCGACATCCGCCGTCCGCCGCTCGGCGATCCGTTGCCGGCGACGCTCGCCGACCATGCCGGCGCCGTGGTGTTCGGCGGCCCGATGAGCGCCAATGACGGCGATCGCTGGATCCGCGACGAGATCGACTGGATCGGTGTGCCGCTGCGCGAGGCGGCGCCGTTTCTCGGCGTCTGCCTCGGCGCGCAGATGATGATCCGCCATCTGGGCGGTCGCGTGAGCGCGCATCGGGACGGGCGCGCGGAAATCGGCTACTGGCCGATCGCCGCGACGCCGGCCGGCCGGCGGCTCGGTTCATGGCCGTCGCACGTGTACCAGTGGCATCGCGAGGGCTTCGAGCGCGTTGCCGGGCTCGAGATTCTCGCGACCGGCGAGCATTTCGAGAACCAGGCCGTCCGTTACGGGCCGTGCGCGTACGGTGTCCAGTTCCATCCGGAAGTGAGCTATCCGATGATGCGGCGCTGGAGCACGGCCGCCGCGCACAAGCTCGCGGCACCCGGCGCGCAGGACCTCGCGACGCAGGCGAGCGAAGGCTGCCGCCACGACCGCTCGACGGCCGCGTGGCTCAGCGCGTTTCTCGACCGCTGGCTCGACGAGACGCCGGCATCAGGTCGGCACCGTCACGTCGGAGATGCTGATCAGCCCCCACTCGACCGCGCGCAGCACGGCTTCGTGCCGACGTGACACGTTGAACTTGCGGCGAATGTTCATGAAGTGGAAGTTGATGCACGACTCGGTCACGTTCAGGATGTGGCCGATTTCCCACGAGGTCTTGCCGGCCGCATGCCAGCGCAGGCACTCGACCTCCCGCCGGCTGAGGCGCGGCACGCTGTCGGGCGGTGCGTGGTAGCGCGTGCCGGCGATCGCTTCGCATGCGATGTCGCGCAACAGCGTGAGCGCGGCCAGATGCCGGTCGCAGCGCTCGCGCGTGGCGGCGAGATCGTCCGCGCTCGCGCACGACAGCATGCCGACCTCCCCCTTCGGGCCGTGCACGGGCAGCACGACGCCGCTGCGCATGCCGTACGCGGCCGCCGCTTCGTAGCACGGCCGTTGCCCGGGCAATTCGTACAGCGCGTCGTCCCAGACGAGCGGCAGCGCCGAACGAAAGCAATGCTGCAGCATCGGGTCGATGCGGTCGAACTGCCGCTGCCGGTACAGCGCCGTCCAGCCCGGCACGCCGCTGCTCCACTTGCGCGCGAGATCGAACGATGCGCCGGTAAACGGCAACACGATCAGCACGACCTTGTCGAATCCCATGCCGGCGGCCGCGTCGGTCATCCGCTGCCATGACGCGTCCGTGTCGCCGGGTACCAACCATTTCAGACAATCCAGTCCTTTCATACAAGCCACCCCGTTTATTCGTTGAAATCTTCAATCAGGCGGACTTGCGCAACCGGTTCGAGGCGTTGCGCGCGAACGGGCCGCGCTAAACCGCCTCGGTCAGTCGTCGCCGACCCGCCTGCTTCGCGTCATCCAGCGAAGCCGCGACGTCGAACGGAATCCCGAACGCCTTTTCGATGCCGGACGCGTTGGCAATGGCCGCTTCACGCTCGTTCGGGTCCGGTTCGACCGACACGAGCGCGCGGCAGACCGCAGCAAGCGCGGCGCGGTTCTGCTTGAGCCACATGCCGCGCTCCTTGCGGTCGTCGTGCGGTTCGTCGGGGCGGGCCGGCGGAAAGATCATGACAAACGGCTCGCCGTGCCGCATCAGCGCATGCATGTCGTCGAGCCAGCGTTGTGCGTAGCCGGGGGATGCGATTGCATCGTTGCGCACGACGACGAGCGGAAATTCCGCGACGTCGAATACGGCGAGCGTCGCCAGTGCGGGCGGCGTGTTTCCGGCGTGGTGGGTAGGCATCGGGTCAATCTCCATCGAATTGAACAGCATGGGTCGGAACGGGCCGCGCAGCACTCGCTTCATCGTTTGGCGGCGGCCCCGGGGCCGAACGGCGGGCGGGCGAGCCACACCACCGCGATCACGGCGAGATACACGCAGCCGAGCGCGAACGACACGTCGTTGAACGAAATCTGGTACGCCTGCGCATCGACCAGGTTGCCGAGCAGCGCCGCCGCGCGTTGCGGATCGCCGCCGCCGAGCTGCGCGAGCTCCGCGCGAACGGCCGGATCGAACTTGCTCACGTGTTCGCTGAGCTGCGCGTGATGCAGGATCGCGCGCCGGTCCCACAGGAACGACGTGATCGACACGGCGAAGCTCGCGCCGAGCGTACGCAGGAACGTCGACAGGCCGGAGCCGGCGGCGATCTCGTCCGGCTTCAGGTCGGACAGCAGGATGCTGTTGATCGGCATGATGAACAGCGCGAGGCCGAGGCCCTGCAGCAACTGGATCAGCGCGATGTGCGTGAAGTCGACGTCGGGCACGAAGCCCGCGCGCAGGAACGACGACGTACCGAGGATCGCGAACGCGCAGCACACGAGCACGCGCATGTTGAAGCGCGGCGCGTACTTGCCCATGAACGGCGTCATCAGCACGGGTATCACGCCCATCGGCGCGACAGCCAGCCCGGCCCAGAACGCCGTATAGCCGAGCGTGCGCTGCAGCCACTGCGGCACGATCACGTTGACCGCGAAGAACGCCGAGTACGCGAGCACGAGCGTCAGCGTGCCGGCCGCGAAGTTGCGATGCGCGAACAGCCGCAGGTTCACGATCGGGTTCGGCTCGTTGAGCTCCCAGATCAGGAACAGCAGAATCCCGAACGCGGCGACCACGGACATCACGACGATGAACGTCGAGTTGAACCAGTCGGCCTCGTTACCCTTGTCCAGCACGATCTGCAGCGCGCCGACGCCGACGACGAGCGCGGCGAGACCGACGTAGTCGACGCGCGCGGCGACCGTCGTCTCGACGCGCGCGCGCATCTGCGCGAACACGCACATCGCGGCGAACACGCCGATCGGAAGATTGATCAGGAACGCCCAGCGCCACGAGTAATGTTCCGTCACCCAGCCGCCGAACACGGGGCCGGCGATCGGCGCGACGACGGTGACCATCGCGATCATCGACAGCGCGAAGCCGCGCCGCTGCGGCGGGTAGATCGACAGCATCAGCGCCTGGGTGGTCGGGATCATCGGGCCGGCCACGAGGCCCTGCAGCGCGCGGAACGCGACGAGCTGCGGCAGGTTCTGCGCGAGGCCGCACAGCAGCGACGCGAACGTGAACGCCAGCGTCGCCCACACGAACAACCGCACTTGTCCGACGCGCTTGACGAGAAACCCGGTCAACGGCAATGCGATCGCATTGCTGACCGAGAACGTCGTGACGACCCATGCGCTCTGCGTCGTGCTGACGCCGAAGTTCCCGGCGATCGTCGGCAGCGAGACGTTCGCCACGGTGCCGTCGAGCACCTGCATGAACACCGCGAGCGCGAGGCCGAACGTCGTCAGCGCAACGCTCGACGGACGAAAGCCGGCGTCTGCGGCCGGCATCGGGCCGCTCATCGCACACGCTCCGCACGCACCGCCGCCGGCAGGTTCGCATGCACGATGTCCGCGATCAGGCTGTCGGCGCGCGCGAGCTCGTCGCGGTACACGTCGGTCCGAAACACCGGCGAATCCTGCTCGCGACGCGACAGCATCGCGCCGCTACGGTCGTGCTGGTCGACGCGCGCATGCATCGACAGGCCGATGCGCAGCGGATGCGCGTCGAGTTGCGACGGATCCGTCAGTTCGATGCGCACCGGCAATCGCTGCACGATCTTGATCCAGTTGCCGGTCGCGTTCTGCGCGGGCAGCAGCGAGAACGCGCTGCCGGTGCCGACGCCGAGGCTCTGCACGCGGCCCGTATACCGCACGGCGTTGCCGTACAGGTCGGCCGTCAGTTCGACCGGTTGCCCGATCCGCATGTGCTCGAGCTGTTTTTCGGTGAAGTTCGCGTCGACCCACAGCTCGCGCAGCGGTACGACCGCGAGCAGCGGCACGCCGGGCGACACGCGCTGCCCGACCTGCACCGTGCGCTTGGCGACGTAGCCGGTGACGGGCGCGACGATGTCGGTGCGCGCACGGGCAAGATAGGCGGCGCGCAGCCGCGACGCCGCAGCTTGCACGTCGGGATGCGACGCGACCGCGGTGTCGTCGACGAGCGCCTTGCTCGTCTGGTGCTGTTCGCTCAAGGTCGCGAGCGCGCTTTGCGCGGCGGCGTACGCGCTTTGCGCGGACGTCAGCGTGTCGAGCGCATGGGCGAGCTCCTCGCGTGAGATCGCGCCGGAGCGGCCGAGATCCTCGCGGCGCCGGTAGTCGGCCCTTGCCTTGTCGAGCGCGGTGCGCCGCGCGTCCAGGTCGGCGCGCGCGCCGTCGATGCTGTTCGCGAGCCCGCGCTCGTTGCTGTACAGGCCGCGCACCTTGCGCACGGTGGCCGCGAGATCGGCCTGCGCGGCCGCGAGCGCGATCTGCGCGTCGCTCGCGTCGAGACGGACGAGCGGCGTGCCGGCGCGGACGAGGTCGCCGTCGTCCGCGTCGATCGACACGACGGTGCCCGTCACCTGCGGCGTCAGCTCGACGACGTTGCCTTGCGCGTACGCGTTGTCGGTGGACTCGTACCAGCGGCCGACGATTCCGTACCAGATACCCCACCCGGCGATGCCGACCGCGAACGCGGCGACGAGCGCACGTACGAGGTGCTTGCGTCTGGCGGGCGGCGGCGTGGCCGGTGCGGCGCCGCCCGGTACCGGTTGCGTGCGGGCGTCCGCCCCACCTGGGGCGCGTGGCGCACCGGTGTGGTCGGCCGACGGGTGCTGGCGGGCGCTGGCGGGATCGGCGGCTGCGGGCCGCGCGGGAGTCTGCAGGGTGTTGTCGCTGCTCATGGTTCGATGTCAAGGACGGTTGGAAGGCGTGGCGGCAAGCGCAACGTCGTCGGGCTCGGCGCGAAAGCCGCCGCCGAGGGCTGCAACGAGCTGCAGCGACTGGTCCGCGCGCTGGGCGCGCAACGCGGCGACTTCGCGACTCGCGATCAAGAGCTGCTGGCGCACGACGAGCGCGTCGAGGTAACTGCCGACGCCGGCCCGGTAGCGCGCGTCCGCGAGCCGCCATGCATCGGTGGCGGCATCGAACGCGCGCTGCTGGGCATCGGCCTGCACGGCGAGCGCATGCAGCCGGTGCAGATCGTCGGCCACCTCGCCGATCGCGCCGATCAGCGTCTTGTTGTAGGCGGCGACCGCGACGTCGTATTGCGCGTCGCGCTTGCGCAGCACGCCGCGCCGTTCGCCGCCGTCGAAGATCGGCAGGCTCACGGCCGGGCTGACGTTGTAGGTGCGCGAGGCGGCCTGGAACAGCGATGCGCCGCCGCGCGTTGCAAGACCGATCAGCGCGGTGAGACTCACGTCGGGCAGGAAGTCCGCGCGGGCGGCCGCGACGTTGCGGCTCGCGGCCTCCACCCGCCAGCGTGCGGCGACGAGATCGGCGCGCCGGCCGAGCAGCGCGGCCGGCAGGTCGGCCGGCACCGCGAGCGCGGCGGCGGGCAGCGGCGCAGGCCGCGCGAGCGCGAGGCCGCGATCGGGGCCTGCGCCGAGCAGGATCGCGAGCGCGATGCGCGCGCTGTCGACCGCCTGCGCCGCGCGTGCCTGCTCGCGCATCGCGCTCGCGACTTCGCTTTCCGCCTGGCGCTGCTGCGCGACGTTGTCGATGCCTTTCGTGACACGCTGTCGCGTCAACGACAACGCTTCGTCGGCGCGGTCGTATTCGGCCTGCGCGACGTCCTGCTGATCGAACGCATAGGCGAGATTCACGTAGGCCCGCGCGACGTTGACGGACAGCAGCACGCGCGCGGCCCGCGCATCGATCCGTGCGGCCCGCGCTTCGCCGAGCGCGGCTTCCCACGCCGCGCGGCGGCCGCCCCACAAATCGAGATCCCAGCTCAGGCCGAGATTGATCTCGCGCGTGTGGCTGAAGAAACCGCCGCCCTCATCCGCCGAGAATTGCGTGCCGGACGTTCGCTCGCCTTTCGCGCTTGCACGGCCGACGAGGTGCGGCAGTCGGGCGGCCTGCGCTTCGATCACGAGCGCCTGTGCCTCGCGGGCACGCGCATCGGCGGTCGCGAGATCGGGATTGCCGGCAAGCGCTTCGTCGATCAGCGCATTCAGTTGCGCATCGTTCAGCGCAACCCACCAGTCGGCGGCCGGCCAGTCGCCGGCCGGCGCATGCGCGAGGCTGCGCGATGCGGCGAGCGTATCGGCGCCGCGCAGCGTACCGGCGGGCGCGAGCCCGTCGCGGCTCGCGCAGGCGCCTAGCAAGGCGAGCGCCACGGCGACGGCCATGCGCGACAGCGTGCGCAGCGTGATGGCATCGCGTGGCGAGAGAGCAAGTGCTGCATGCATCGCGTTCCTCTGCTTCGTTTGGGTTTGAACACGACTCGCATTGTTGGACGCTCGCGGGCAAAGCTGATAATGTTGTTTAGACAAAAAATAATGAATTCCGGCCATGCCCATCCGAGACGCTTCTCCCGCCCGCGCAGTGCAGCGCGCCAACGCCGATCCGAGCGAACGCGCGGACGGCCCGTCACTGATCGCCGTCTGGGGCGAGGACGACGGCAGCAACGCCTACCAGCTCGGCACGCGAGAGGTCGACTGGCACAGCCATCTGCGCGGCCAGGTGTTCTGCGTCGAAAGCGGATTCGCGCACGTGCGCACGCCGCACGGTTCGTGGCTGCTGCCGCCGCATCGCGCGGGCTGGATTCCGCCGGGAGAGCAGCACAAGGTCAGCATCAGCGGTGCGTTGAGCGGCTGGAGCGTCGTGATCGCACCGGCCGCGAGCCGCCGGATGCCCGATCAGCCGTGCGTGATCGCGATCACCGAACTGATGCGCGCACTCGTGCGGCGCGCGGTGTCGTGGGCCGCTCAGGATCGGCTCGACATCGAGCAGGCGCGCATGAGCGTCGTGCTGCTCGACGAGATGCGCCGCGCGCCGCACGAACCGCTGCACTTGCCGATGCCGCACGACCGGCGGTTGCTGCGGATCGCCAACGCGATCCTCGGGCAGCCGCACGATGGCCGCACGCTCGACGCATGGGCCGAATGGGCCGGACTGTCCGCCCGCACGCTGAGCCGGCTGTTCGTCGCGGAAACCGGCACGAGCTTCGCGCAGTGGCGGCAACAGGCACGGCTCACGCATGCGCTCGAACGTCTGGCGAACGGCGACAGCGTCGCCAACATCGCGGACGCGCTCGGCTATGCGACGCCGAGCAATTTCATCGCGATGTTCCGTCGCGCATTCGGCGATTCGCCTGCCCATTACTTCGCGAAGCGCAAGCAGCCGTAATGCCGCACGGCATCGCACGGCCCCTATCACCCCTGCCAGTACTGCGCGCGCATCGACGTCGCTATAGTCGCCGTGCGACCGGCCGGTCGGTCGCCCAATGTGACCTGTGGAGGATGTCGATGTCGAATGCCGTCGGATCGGACAACACGCCGATCGTCTCCGAGCAGCAGCTCGCCGATCATCTGGCCGCCGGCTGCAAGCCGGCCGCGCAGTTCCGGATCGGTACCGAGCACGAGAAGTTCGTCGTTTCCCGCGCGACGCACGCGGCTGCGCGCTATGAAGGGCCGTCCGGCATCGCCGCGGTGCTGGCGCGGCTGCGCGGCGACGGGGCGCCGATCGTCGATGCCGGGCAGACCGTCGGCGTGATTCAGCGCGACGGCGCCGCGATCTCGCTCGAGCCGGCCGGCCAGCTCGAACTGTCGGGTGCGCCGCTCGATACGCTGCACGACACGCATGCCGAACTGCATGCGCACCTCGCCGCGGCCCGTGCGGCATGCGATCCGCTCGGCCTGCGCTGCGTGCCGCTCGGCTTTCACCCTCACCTGTCGCGCGACGCGCTGCCGTGGATGCCGAAGCAGCGCTACGCGATCATGCGGCGCTACATGCCGCGTGTCGGCACGCGCGGGCTCGACATGATGCAGCGCACCTGCACCGTGCAGGTCAACCTCGATTTCGCATCGGAAAGCGACATGGCGCGCAAGATGCGCGTCGCGCTCGCGTTGCAGCCGGTCGCGACCGCGCTGTTCGCGAATTCGCCGTTCCGCGACGGCCGCCCGTCGGGCCTGCTGTCGACGCGCGCACACACGTGGCTCGATACCGACGAGGATCGCTGCGGCGTGCCGGCGCTGTTCCTGTCGCGCAGCTTCGGCTTCGAGCGCTACGTGAGCTGGCTGCTCGACAACGTGCCGATGTATTTCGTGCGGCGCGGCGATCGTTATGCGGATGCGACCGGGCACACGTTCCGCGATTTCATGCGGCGGAGCATTCCGCATCTCGAAGGCGAGACGCCGACGCTGGGCGATTTCGCGGACCATCTGACGACGGTGTTCACCGAGGTACGGCTGAAGCGCTATCTCGAGATGCGCGGCGCCGATGCCGGCTCGCCCGACATGATGGTCGCGCTGTCCGCGTTCTGGACCGGCCTGCTGTACGATCCGGCCGCGCTGTCGGACGCCGGGACGCTGGCTGCCGCGATCGACCGCGGCACGTTGCTCACGCTGCGTCGCGACGTGCCGCGTACCGGGCTCGATACGCCGGTCGACGGCCGGTCGTTGCGCGCGATCGCGGCCGATGCGCTCGCGATCGCGCAGCGCGGCCTGCGCGCGCGGGCGCGCATGGATGCGGCCGGCCGCGATGAATCGATGTATCTCGCGCCGCTCGACGAGATCGTCGCCGGCGCGCCGACCCAGGCCGAACACTGGCTGGCCCGCTATCGCGACGCGTGGGCCGGCGATGCGACGCGGATCCATGACGAAGCCGCCATCTGAGCACGTCGCGCCGGGCCGCTCACGCGCAGCAGGCGAGCAGCGGCTCGTGAGCGAACTCGACGCCGATCGGCAGCGCGTGGCCGCGTCGCCGCGTACGGACGGCGTGCGCGAGCGTCTCGAACAGCCGAGCGGTATCGGCGAACGACAGGCACGCGTCCGTGATGCTCTGCCCATAGCGCAGCGGTACGCCGGGCACGAGATCCTGGCGCTCTTCGATCAGGTTCGACTCGATCAGCACGCCGACGATGCGCGTATCGCCGGCCGCCACCTGCGCGGCGACTTCCGCGCCGACTGCGAGCTGATTCCGGTACTGGCGGCGGCTGTTGCCGTGACTGACGTCGATCATCACGCGCGGTGCGAAGTGCGCGGCCGTCATGCGCTCGCACGCGGCATTCACGGCGGCCGCGTCGAAATTCGGCTCGCGGCCGCCGCGCAGCACGACGTGCGTATGCGGATTGCCGGACGAAGCGGCCGCGCATAGCCGGCCGCCCGCATCGATCGACAGGAAGCGGTGCGCGTGCGCCGCCGCGCGCATCGCATCGACGGCGATCTGGACATTGCCGTCGGTACCGTTCTTGAAGCCGATCGGGATCGGCAGCGACGACGCCAGCTCGCGATGCACCTGCGACTCCACGGTGCGCGCGCCGATCGCGCCCCACGCGACCAGATCGGCCAGGTAGCGCGGCGACAGCGGATCGAGCAACTCGGTCGCAGCCGGCATTTCCGTGCCGTTGATGTCGCACAGCAACGCACGGGCCGTGTGCAGTCCGACGTCGATCCGGTCGCTACCGTCCAGCAGCGGATCGTTGATCAACCCCTTCCAGCCGACCGTCGTGCGCGGTTTCTCGAAGTACACGCGCATCACGATTTCCAGTTCGTCCGCAAAGCGCGCGCGTTGCAGCGCGAGCCGCGCCGCGTAGTCGCGCGCGGCGTCGGGATCGTGTATCGAGCACGGGCCGGCGATCACCACGAGCCGGTCGTCCGTGCCGTCGAGCACGTCGACGATCGCGCGGCGGGTCGTATGAACGGTGCGCGACGCGCGCCACGCCGGCGGCAGTGCGTCGGCCAGATCCGCAGGGGACGGCAAGCGCAGCACGGCGTCGCGGTTTGTCGTCCAGGCGTTTGCATCCATGGGGACTGCCCTCCTGTCGATAATTAACGAGACTTTTTACTACAGCGCGACTGTATTGAATGGTGCTTTCGACGCGCAACTAACATATTTATCAGTATCTAATTCATAATCTTATGAATGTGAAGAATAAGCGTCGGATTCGATAATCGGGGGGGCCGGCAATTTGCTGTTAGCGGGGCGTGGAATGGAGCGTGCATTCGGTTTTCATTTGAAAACGCGGATGCGATTGTTGCGCGGCAATGCACGCACGGACGGCATTTTTACCAAGCTTCGCTATTCGTTCTGATAGTGGCGGCCCGATAGTCGTTCGATTAATTTTCGGATGCCCGACAGGCCATTCGGGCTCGAAAATATAAATCAACCCAGTCATTGCGGAGAGTCATCATGTCGAAGCGACATTACGAAACCCCCATTCACGTCAAGTATCGCGATACGGATTCGATGGGGCATGTGAGCAGTCCCGTCTATTACGACTATCTGCAGCATTCGTATCTCTGCTACATGTTCGACCTGCTCGGCCTGCCGCGCAGCGAGAAACTGCCGCACATCATGGTGAAGACACAGTGCGAATACCTCGCGCCGGCACAGTTCGGCGACAACCTGACCGTTCGCTCGAGCATCGTGCGCTTCGGCAGCAAGAGCTTCGATCTCGAACACCTGATGGAGCGCGACGACCAGACCATCGTCGCGCGCGGCGTGTCGACGCACGTGATGTTCGATTACGCGAACAACACGACGCTGGCCGTGCCCGACGAATTCAAGACGCGCGTGCTCGAATTCCAGGGGTCGCTGTAATGGGGGCGCGCCTGCTCGGGAGCGACACGTGAGCTGCGCGGTGGCGCGCGCCCGGCGCCGGATTGGCGCGATCGTCGAGCGGCGGGACGATCGCGCGATCGTGATCGTCCGGCATGCGGCGCAGGCATTGCTCGAGCCGGCGACGCTCGAGCGGCACCGCGCGCTCGCATGCCGCCATGAGGACGAGCTGGAGGTGCTGCTGCAGCCGTGCGGCGGTGTGCACGACGGCGTGCGGCCGCTGCTCGGCCGGCTGCGGGACGCCGGCGTGGCCGTGGCGCTCGACGCGGCGACGGTGGCCCACGACGCGTCGCTGCTCGAATTCGCGAGCTGGGTCACACGGTGTACGACGCCCGACGGTTCGGCGGCGGCCCCCGACGACACGGCCGTGCCCGGCGGTGCGCTGCTCTACGGGCTGGTCGTGCGGTGGCGCGATCTGCACGGCAGGTGGCGACGGCCGGGGCGCGACGCGGAGCCTGACCGCACGCCGCGGACCATCGCGGCGGACGCGGCCGAGCACCTCGTGGCCGGCGATCCCGACGCGCCGGTGCTCGGCGCGCTGCTCGACGCCGATGACGCGTCGACCGACGCGGCGCTCGACACGCTGTCGGATGCGGTGCGCGCGCGACGGATCTGTCTGGCGACGCGGGCGCGCTGGCCGCTCGCGCGACGGTTATGAGCGGCGTGGTCGCGCCGGCTGGCGGGCGCGCGTTCCTGGTCGGCATGATGGGTGCAGGCAAGTCGACGCTTGGCCGCGCGCTCGCGGCTTCGCTCGGCTGGGCGTTCGCCGACAGCGACGACGAGATCGAACGGCGCACGGGGCGCTCGGTCCCCGCGCTGTTCGATGTGGTCGGCGAAGGCGGCTTTCGGCTGCTCGAAACGCAGATCGTCGACGAGCTGACGCAACGCGCGAACGTGGTCGTCGCGACCGGCGGCGGCTCGGTCCTGAATCCGCGCACCCGCGCACGCCTGAGCGAACGCGGCAGTGTGATCTATCTGCATGCGGATCCCGATGTGCTGTGGCGGCGGACACGCGACGACACGCGGCGGCGGCCGCTGCTGCAGTCGGGCGAGCCGCAGCAGACGCTCGCCGCGCTGTACCGGATGCGCGACCCGCTGTATCGCGAATGCGCGCATGCGCTGGTCGATACGGCCGCACATGATGTCGCGCGCGCGACGGCGGAAGTATTGACGTTGCTGTTTGCGCGGATGAAGGTGCCGGAGTGACGGCGCTTTCGCTTCCCTGCCCTTCGAATCGAGCGCGCGTTCGGTATCACGCGCGTTTTTGGAACGGCGAGTTCGGATTCTTTATCGTCCTATTGTGATAAGAAAAGTTATCCAGATGGTAGTGTTGCGTGATCCAACTGCGTGTTCCGCGACAGAAGAATCGACGCGCCGCGCGCCGCGAATCCGTACTCGTCGAACCACCCGGCGCGGTGTCGTCGCGCGACACGTAACGTCTCCGTTTCGAATGCGCTCGTTGTCCGTGCAAGCGCAGGCCGTCGGCGGGTCGCTCGCGATCGGGGCCTGCAAAGCTGGGAGAGACGGTGCGCTGTAGAAAGCGAAATAATGACGAGGCGCCTGTTCGCTTTAGGGAAACGTTGAGCGGACGACTGCTCCGCTTTCCCGCGGCCTTTCCGGAATCGTTCGCCGTTCGTCGATGTCCGGCCATCATCGCTGGACCGCCCGAAAGCCTTGTCCAGCAAGGCGCTACACGATCCAGATACATTGAAATACAAAATATCGCATGCGATTTAATCGAATGCGCTTGACGTGGCCGGCCGTCAGGCGGAAACTGCTTCGCATGCGATCGAATCGCATCTGAGACAAACCAACCGACGGAGCAAACGATGAGCAAGATCGACAAAGTGCTGTACACGGGCAAGACGCATACGACTTCCGGCGGCCGCGACGGCGCCGCGCGCAGTTCCGATGGCCGCCTCGACATTCAGTTGTCGTCGCCGGGCAGCGCCGGCACCGGCACCAACCCGGAGCAACTGTTCGCAGCCGGCTGGTCGGCCTGCTTCATCGGCGCGATGCAGCTTGCGGCGCGCGCCGCGAAGGTGACGCTGCCGGCCGATCTCGCGGTCGACGCCGAAGTGGATCTCGGCACGGCGGGCAACGCGTACTTCCTGCAGGCCCGGCTGAACGTGAGCGTGCCGGGGCTCGAGCGCGACGTCGCGCAACGCATCGTCGACGCCGCCCACCAGACCTGCCCGTATTCGAAAGCGACGCGCGGCAACATCGACGTCGACATCCGGATCGCCTGAACGTTGCATCGGGCGGCCGAGCGCCGCCCTCCCGAATTCCCGATTCCTTTTCCATCGAGGTGAAACATGAAAGTCCAACTGATCGCTGCCCTGTTCGTCGCTGTTTCGGCTGCCGTTGCCGCTCCGGCGTTTGCCAATGAAGCTACCGTGACGCGTGCGCAGGTGCGCGCCGAACTCGCGCAGCTTCAACGCGTCGGCTATCCGCTGAACCGCGCGACCGACGCCACCTACCCGAACGATCTGCAGGCCGCGCTGACGCAGATCCACGCCGACGATGCCGTCGCGGCCAACGCCGCAGCGTCCGGCTACGGCAGCGACGGCGACACCGCGACGCAATCCGGTCGCCGGCACGTCGCAAGCGTGGCCGAGCGCTCGGTGTACTTCGGTCACTGAGCACACACGCGGTACGTGAACCCTGATTCCCTTTATCCCTGATTCCATTTTGTCGAGGTGAACGATGAAAACCCGATTGATCGCTGCCCTTCTCGTGGTTGTTTCCGCTTCTGCCGCCGCACCGGCGTTTGCCGACGAAGCCGTCGTGTCCCGCGCGCAAGTCCGCGCCGAACTCGTCCAACTGGCACAGGCCGGTTATCGGCCCGGCCGCGCGAACGATCCGCACTATCCGGACGACCTGCAGGCCGCGTTGACGCGCATTCATGCCAGCAACGCGGTGGCGGCCGATGCTGCGGCATCCGGTTACGGCAACGATGCCGCCGCCGCGACGCAGTCGGGTAGCCGGCCGGCGACGCGACTCGCCGAACGCTCGATCTACTTCGGTCATTGAACGAACGCGCGAACGGCGCCGATGGCCGGCGTGCGATGCGCAACCCCTGAATTCCTGAATCCCTGTCGAGGTGAATGATGAAGACCCAACTGATTGCCGCCCTTCTCGTTGCCGTGTCGGCTTCTGTCGCCGCACCGGTTTTTGCCGGCGAAAGCACTGTCACGCGTGCGCAGGTGCGTGCAGAACTGGCCGCGTTGCAGCAAGCCGGCTACCAGCCGAATCGCCCAAACGATCCGAACTACCCGGACAATATCCAGGCCGCGCTGAACCGGATTCGCGATGGCGGCGCCGTCGCGGCCGATACGCAGGCGGCCGGTTACGGCAGCGACGCCGGCGGCGCCACGCAGTCCGGCAGCCGAAACACGGTGCGTACAGCCGAGCGCTCGATCTATTTCGGCCATTGAGCGCGGTACGGCGAATTCGGCCGCCGAAGTCCACCATATAACGCGCATACGATGTAATCGCATGCGTGTTATTGTTTGCATCGTCCGGACTGCATCGTCAGCGCTACCTGTTCGCCTGATCCGGGATTATTCTGTGCGGCACCCCATCTTCCACCGAGGAGCCGCCGATGCCGGACGCCATGACCGGAAACGCGACAGGCGATGCGCACGTGCTCGACCGGGTCGTCTGGAATGCGCTCACGGGCAGGCAACGCCGTTTCGCGCTCGGCGAGGGTCGCGCGCTGCGGTTCCCGGTGGCCATCGCGCCGTTTGCCGCGATCGACGACACGAGCCCGGCGTCGTTCGGCGCGCTGTGCGAACTGATCGCCGCACACGGACCGGCGGCGCTCGTCACGCCGGACGAGATCGAGCCGCCGGCAGGCTTGTCGGTGATCCGGCGCGCGACGTTGCTTCAAATGACCTGGCAACGGACGTTCGATCCGACGCACGACGCGGAATCTGTCCCGCTCGGCGAAGCCGACGTGCCGGACATGCTCGCGCTGACCGCCGCCGCGCAGCCGGGCCCATTCGGTCCGCGCACGTTCGAACTGGGCCACTACGTCGGCGTGCGCCGTGAAGGCCGGCTGGCCGCGATGGCGGGCCAGCGAATGCAGGTCGACGGATATACCGAGATCAGCGCCGTCTGCGTGGATGCCGCGTTTCGGCGGCAAGGGCTGGCGACGCGGCTGATCCGGTCGTTGATCGCGACGATCGGTGCGCGTGCGGAAACGCCTTTCCTGCACGTCCTCACGACGAATCAGGTGGCGATCGCGCGCTATCTCGCACTCGGTTTCGTCGTCCGTCGCGAGATGCACCTGCTGGTGGTGGGCGACGCGCGCACGTGACAACGCGGCCGGCGCGATTCTCGCGTCGGCCGCTTGCCGTATCCGGATGTTTTTATGCTTCGGTCGATCGGATCAGGTTGCCGCGCAGCGTGACGATCGCCTTCTGCACCTTGGCGAACTCGTCCGGCTTCAGCCCGGTAGCTTCGACCAGGTTCATGTCGAGCCCCTTCTCGCGCACGCGGCGACCGCTTTTGGTCAGGCTGACGAGCACCTGGCGCTCATCGGACGGATCGCGATGCCGCTCCAGATAGCCCATCGCCTCGAGCTTCTTCAGGATCGGCGTCAGCGTGTTGGATTCGAGGAACAGCTTCTCGCCGAGCTGGCCGACGGTCTGGTTGTCCTGCTCCCACAGCGCAATGATCGTGATGTACTGCGTATACGTGAGGCCGAGCTCGTCGAGAATCGGCTTGTATGCCTTGCCGAACGCGAGGTTCGCCGAGTAGATCGCAAAGCACAGGAACTCGGACAGCTTCGGCGCGGCGGACGACGGGGTTTCGGTCGGTTTCATGGACTTCCTCCAGCGACGCAAACGGTCGCAGACGATCGCATTATATATCGCATACGATCTTATCGGAAGCATGATAATCGGTGTCGATAGGCCGACGCCCGCCGCGTTCGCTCAGCCCGGCTTGCGGCGCTTGCCGGTTTGCTGACGGCTGACCGACAGCAACGTGCACTGCACCGGATGCGCGATTTCGGTCGCGAGCCCGCCCGCGGCAAACAGCAGGATCATCAGCCAGCGTTTCATGCGTCCTCCACGACCGAAAGGCTCGCGCCGTCGGCGACCGTCGCGTCGAGCGTAGTCGGATCGACGCCGTCGAGGCAGCCGAGATTGACGCGCCAGCATGCCGGGTCCTTGCGGGTCTGGTGGAACGGATAGACGCCGCACCGGCTGCAGAAATAGTGGCGCGCGGTGTGCGAGTTGAAGCGATAGCACGTCAGCACGCCCTCGCCTTCGACGATCGTCAGGTTGGCGGCGGCGAACATCGGGCTCATCAGCGCGCCGCGCCGGCGGCACAGGCTGCAGTTGCAGCGGACGGCCGGCGTGATGGCCGCGCTGACTTCGAATTTGACGGCCCCGCAATGGCAGGACCCTTTGAACCAGGTGGCAGACATGATGGGCTCCGAAACGGTCATGCCTGCTTTATAGCGAACCCGCGCGCGGGCGTTGTATCGCACTGTATCGACGGTCGGCGCAGATACAGGACATTGCAAATCCGCGGCGCACGCACTCGGTCCGGCACGTGCTGCATCCGCGCGATTGCCGCGCGCGTTTCGCGTTCTAGCGCCGCGAACGGCTCGGCTGCCGGCAGCGCGCGAGCCAGCGGCGCTGCCGGCCCCGCCCATTCGTGGACGACTCGCGTTGCGCGACGCGCAACGTCGCCGCTTTCGTTGGCGGCGGGCTGCGGAATGTCGCGTGACATGCACAAACAGAACGGCCCCGCTCGATTGCTCGAAGCGGGGCCGACCGGATGTGGGGCTGCTTACGCCAGCGACTCGGCACGTAACAGATTCGTACATGCTCCCTGTCTTGCGGCCGGTTTCCGAATACCGGATGGCCGCTGCTTCAACGCATTCGGATCGGCGGTGATGCAGGCAAGCCCGGCAAGCGGCTCAGGCTCAGTAAGCGGACATCTCGACGCAGGGATCGACCTTGGACGGCGAGCAGATGACCGAGTACTTGGCGCTTTCGCGCATCAGCGCTTCGCCTTCGTGCAGCGCGATCTTGATCTCGGGGTGACGCTCGTACGCGAGGAAGGCCGAGCACACGACGGCAGACATCACGACGACGGAAAACACAAATTTTTCAAGGGTTTGGAAGCGTTCAGGCATGGTATGACCTTTCTCTCATGGCCGAAATTATACCTTGAGATAAGGGTTTTCCCTATAACCCTTTCTGCATACCGAGGATGCGTTCGAACGAGATGGGCACGACACTCGCGCCCTTTTACCGGGGCAAGCGCGGCGCTACGGCCGGCAAGGCCCGCGCCGCCTATTCGGGGAAGAGAACGAAGGCTTGCCGCCCGCGCATCACTGCGGCGCCGACGCGCCGCTCGCCGCATTGCCCGGCCACGCCTTGCCGATATGGTCGATCAGCGACTTCGCGGTGCCCGTCACGATCGCCGCGTCGACACCCGACGTCTGCCACGAGCCGTCTGCTGCCTTCACGAAGGTCAGGTTCGCGCGCGACGGCGAGTAATCGGCGTTGCGCCACGTGACCACGACGTCGCACGAATACGTGCGATCGCCGAGCTTCTTGCAGTCGCCGTCGGGTTTCGCCGACACGACGTCGGCCGATACGGGCAGCGGCTGACCGAACAGCGCGTTCAGGCCGCCGTGGTTTTCCGCTTCGAGCGCGCGGCGCACGGCGGCGTCGACGTCGCTCGATCCGGGACCGTCGTGAAGCAGGTTGCAGGCGGCCAGCAGCGTCGAGGCGCCGGCGAGTGTCAGCAGCGTTTGAACCTTCATGGATATCCGTCGATCGGGGGAACGCCGCGTAGTCTGCAACGTCCGCGTGTCGTGCGCGGTATCCATTTGTAACCAATTGCACGCTGTCGGCAGCCCCGCGCGACTGTACGATGCCCTCGCCTACTGCCGCTCCTGCTTCACGCGGCTCACGAGCTGGGTCGGACTGACGAACTGCAGCGCGATCACGACCCACACGAGCGTGATGACCATGTAGATCATCGCCATCGCGTCGATCGACTGCGGCGCGCGCACGCCGGTCGAGAACACCGCGTAATACAGCGCGACGACGAGCGTCTGCGTGCTCGGGCCCGCGGTGAAGAACGTCAGCTCGAACATCCCGATCGTGCGCACCAGCACGAGCAGCCCGGCCGCGAGCATGCCCGGCACCAGCAGCGGCAGCAGCACGTAACGGAAATAGCGCCACGTGTTCGCGCCGAAGATGCGCGCGGCGGCTTCGAGGTTCGGATCGATCTGCTCGATGAACGGTGTCATCACGAGGATCACGAACGGCAGCGCCGGCACGAGGTTCGCGAGGATCACGCCCGGCAGCGTGCCCGCGAGCCCGATCTTGTACATCACGGTCGCCATCGGGATCCCGTAGGTGACGGGCGGCACCATCAGCGGCAGCAGGAACACCAGCAGCGCGAAGCGCTTGCCGCGGAACTGCAAGCGTGCGAGCGCATATGCGGCCGGCACGCCGAGCGCGATCGACAGCAGCACGACCGCGCCGACCACCTCGACGGTCACCCACAGCACGCTCGCGAGTTGGAAGTCTTCCCACGCCTTCGCATACCAGTGCAGCGTGAAGCCCTGCGGCAACGGCGTGCCGAACCAGCGCGTCGCGACCGAATTCACCGCGACGGTCGCGATCAGCAGCATCACGTTCAGCAGGAAGAACGCCATCAGCGCCCACACGAGCGCCTTCCATGCGCGGCCGGCGAGGTTGCTTCTCATCCTGTGCGGTTTTCCCGTGTCGACGGGCCGCGCGTCGGGTGCATCGTGCTTCGGCGGCCACGTGCGAGCGGCATGATCGTCGGTCGCCATCAGCCCTTGCCTCCCGTCACCGCGCCCGTATAGAAGAAGCGGCGCGCGCCGAGCATCGACGCGACCACCAGCAGCTGCACGAAGCCCATCACGATCGCGATCGCCGACGCGAGCGAATAGTCGTAGCTCTCGAACGCGGCTTCGGCCGCCGCGATCGAGATCACGCGCGTCGGCCCGGCCGGCGCGCCGAGCAGCACGGCCGACGGAAATACCGAGAACGCCTGCACGAACGACAGGCACGCGGCCATCGTGAGCCCCGGCACGAGCAGCGGCAGGTAGATCTGCCGGAACTGCTGCCACGGGTTCGCGCCGAGCGTCGCGGCCGCGTGCGCGAGGGTCGGGTCGATGCCGCTGATGTACGACAGCATCAGCAGGAACGCGAATGGAAAGCCCGACACGATCAGCGACAGCAACACGCCCCAGTAGTTGTGCGTGAGGCGCACTTCGTCCGTGTACAGGTGCAGCCCCTGCAGCGCCTGCGGAAACCAGCCGTTCGGCCCGAAATACGTGAGCATCCCGTCGGCGACGAGCACCGTGCCGAGCGTGACGGGAATCACGAGCAGCGTCGTGACGAACTTCTGGTATGGCGAGTTGCGACGCAGCGCGAATGCGACGGGCACCGCGATGCCGACGTTGAGCAGCGTCGCGGGCACCGCGAGCTTCAGCGTGACGAGCACGGTCGGCCACATCGCGGTGTCGGTGAAGAACTGCACGTAGTTCGCGAGCGCGCCGCCGCCGTTCATCGGCTGGAACGACAGCACGAGACCGTACGCGAACGGATAGATGAACAGCGCGGCGATGAACGCGAGCGCCGGCGTGACGAGCCAGGCTTTCGCGTCGCGCGGCGCGCCGCCGGTCGCGAGCGTGCTCATGCGGCCTCCGCGCGAGACGCCGCCGTGCATGCCGCTTGGCGCAGCCCGTTCATTGCACGCCTCCCGGATAGACCAGCGTCCGTGCCGGCGCCACGCGCAGCCGCAGCGGTTCACCTTCCGCGAACTCCCCGGCCACACGCGCCCAGATCGCGCCGAACGGCGTGAGCGCGCGAATCAGCGAGTCGCGCCCGCCGTACTCGACGGTCTCGACGGTCGCGTCGAACGCGTTGTCGGCGCCTTCTTCCGCGCGCTCGACGTCGTCGGGGCGCAGCGCGACCACGACGTCCTTCGCGTCGAAGCCGGCCATCGGCACGCCCGCGAGGCGCACGCCGCCCGACGCGACGCTCACGCGATCGCCTGCCATTCCTTCGAGCGTAAACGGCAGCACGTTGCGATAGCCCATGAAGCGCGCGACATGCAGGTTGTGCGGGCGCGTGTACACGTCCTTCGGCGACGCGACCTGCTGCACGACGCCCTCCTTCATCACGACGATGCGGTCGGCCATCGACAGCGCCTCGTCCTGGTCGTGCGTCACGTAGATCGTCGCGCGTTCGAGCTGCGTGTGGATGCGGCGAATCTCCGCGCGCATCTCGATGCGCAGTTTCGTGTCGAGGTTCGACAGCGGCTCGTCCATCAGCACGAGCGGCGGCTCGATCACGATCGCGCGCGCGATCGCGACGCGCTGCTGCTGCCCGCCCGACAATTGCCCGGGCAGCTTGCCTTCGTGGCCGACGAGCTGCACGAGCTCGAGGGCCTGCTGCGCGCGCCGCCGCGTTTCCTGCTTCGGCACGCCGCGCATCTTGAGGCCGAAGCCGACGTTGTCGAGCACCGACATGTGCGGAAACAGCGCGTAGTTCTGGAACACCATCCCGAAGCCGCGACGCTCGGGCGGCAGCACGTCGATGCGCGTGTCGTCGAGCCAGATGCCGCCGCGCGTGAGCGGCTGCAACCCGGCGATGCAGTTCAGCGCGGTCGATTTGCCGCAGCCCGACGGGCCGAGCAGCGCGATGAACTCGCCGCGCCGGATCTCGAGGTCGAGCCCGTTCAACGCGGCGACCTGTGCGCCTTGCGCATTGGTGAAACTGCGGCACACGCCGTCGAGCCGCAACCGTTCGAAACCGTGCTTCATTCCACGAACTCCATCGACGCGGGCGCCGCGGCGCCCGCCGGTTCAGCCGTCACTTGGATTTCTGCGAACCGATCTCGCGATCCCACTTCTGGAACGCGGCGACCATTGCCTGCGCGCTGAGCGGCTGCACGTGCGGTCGATCGGCGAGCAGCTTCGCGTATTCGGGGCGACCGAACTTGCGAACGACTTCCTGGCTGTGCGCGGGCGCCATCTCGAGCGTCACGCCCTTCACCGCCGGCCCCGGATAGAAGTACCCGTCGTCGTAGGTCATCGCCTGCTGCGCCGGTTCGAGCAGGAAATTCATCAGCTTGAACAGCACGTCGAGCTTTTCCTTCGGCACGCCCTTCGGGATCACCATGTAGTGCGCATCGTTGACCCACGTCATGTTGTCGAACGCCTGGATTCTGAATTCGGCCGGCACGATGCCGAGCGCGCGCGGGTTGAGGTCCCAGCCGGTGACGGTCACGGTCATGTCGCGCGTGCCTTCGCCGAGCTCCTTCATCACCGCCGACGTGCCGCCCGGGTAGTACGGCACGCAGTCGTTCAACTGTTTCAGGAACGCCCAGGTCTTGTCCCAGCCGTTGATCGGGTCCTGCGGATTCTTGTCGCCGAGCACGTACGGCAGCCCCATCAGGAACGTGCGGCCGGGGCCCGAGTTCGCCGGGCGCGCATAGATCAGCTTGTTCGGGTGCGCCTTGCACCAGGCGAGCAGTTGATCGGGGGTCTTCGGCGGGGCGCTCACCTTCGCGGGGTTGTATTCGAGCAGCGGGCCGGCCGGCATGTAGGTGACTTCGAGACCGAAGCCCTGCGCGAGATCCTGCATCTTTCGCGGGCCGGGCGCGTACTTGTCGAGTACGCCGGGGAAGGCGGCCGCGTTGTCGGGCAGGAGCTTCTGCCACAGGTTCTGCTCGATGCCGGCGGCCAGCGCGTCGGTGCCCGTCAGCACGAGGTCGATGTCGGAGCGCCCCGCCGCCTGCATCGCCTTGATCTTGCCCGGCAACTGCGGGGCGGGTGCGTTCGTGAACGTGACGTTCGCGACGAGATTCGGATTCTTCTCCTTGAACGCCTCGATGGCCTTCTGCGTGAGCTGCAGGTTGCCTGCGACGTCGACGATGTTCAGCGATACGGGGGCGGCAACGCCTGCGGCGGCCGACAGCGCGAAGCCCAGTGCGAGTGCGATCCGGCGGACACGGCGAGCGATCGGGGTGGTGTTCATGTCTCCTCACTTCGGTCGGTGGATGGGACCTTTCTTGTCAGGAAATCATGACGGCGTTATACGATGTCGGTCAACAAAAAACCACGGAATCCGGGGCGGGACTTTCCCTGACAAAAACCCTTCTACGATGAGGCAATCCAGCAGGCAGAATGAACGCCAAGGGCCGAAATGGAGCGCTGAACGATATGAGTTAGGACATCGTATATCGATGCGAGATCAGGCTGAAACCGGGGCGGCGACCACGCACAACCGGCATATTTCGCGGGATGGATGCCAGGCCCGACGGACGTCCGGCGCGAGTAATCGAATCTTCGTGCCCGTTGTTTATCGACGAGTAGCCATTGGCGGAGACATGGCGAGAAAATGGCCCGGCGGGTCCCGCTTTCAGCGAGACAGGGACAATTCCCAGACCGCACTGAAATACTCGGCCAGTTCCTCGTTCGTCACGCTGCCGTCGGCAACATCGACCATGAGATCTTCGAGATCGGCTAGACGAGGAATCGAGATGCCCTGTCGTTCCATATACGTCAACGCACAAGTGAGGCCGGTACGCTTGTTTGCATCATTGAACACGTGGCCCCGTGCGATTGCGACGGCATAGGTCGCCGCAATGCCGAACACGTCATCGAGCCCCGCGTAATGGACATGATTGTCGACGCGTTGCAGGGCGGCCTCGACTCCGCCCCGGCCTGCATGCGCGAAACCGCCGAGGCCGCCGAGATCGCGGATGATCTCGTCGTGGATGGTGATGACGTAGTCGAGATCCAGCAAATCAGCGATCCTTCAACGCGATTAGTACGTCCCGGTGTTCCGAAATGACTTTTCGCGCCGCGCGAAGCACATCGCCTTTCTCGGTCTCGGTCGAAGCCTTGACCTCCGTCGTGGGACGAATGATTGCGCGGGGTTTCAGTTCAACCCCGTACAGCACCTTTCTCTTGGGAGCCATGACAGATACCCACTAAAAAAACGATAACAATCAGCCGCTTACCCCGTTGTCATACGGGTGGCCATATCACCGGCAATCATAGCACCCGACGAACCGGCGAAGGAGGCCCGGGACGGGCAAACGGTATCGGTGCGTCAATCCCTCGGACCGGAGCGACCTTCGCCGAGCGCGATCGTCTCGTTGGCCAGCCGCTCCGCATCACGCCACTCGCCGTAGCGGGATGCCGGATTAAGGTGCCCGACCTCGCCGAGATGGACGAGCTGGCTACCCACCCGGCCGTCAGCGTCTCGATGCGTTCGAAGCGCGAGCGGATCGTTGCGGCTTTCGACGACGATGCTCGGGAATGGCAGACGCGCAGCCGGGCGGTACAGGCGCAGGCGTGGCCAGCTCCTGCATCGATTTCCCGGATCGGCTACAGTGGGCGCTTTCGGCGCGCACCGCCCCGCCGCCGCGCCGCGAACCGTGCGCGAGCGCGGCGGCACGGGCGGGCGCGGATCATTCACTTCGACGAGCGAACCTTCATGCCCGATCTGTCCGCCTTCCCGATCACGCACAAGTGGCCGGCCCAGCACCCCGACCGTCTCCAGCTCTACTCGCTGCCGACGCCGAACGGCGTCAAGGTGTCGATCATGCTCGAGGAAACCGGCCTGCCGTACGAGCCGCACCTCGTGCGCTTCGACACGAACGACCAGATGTCGCCCGAATTCCTGTCGCTGAATCCGAACAACAAGATCCCCGCGATCATCGATCCGAACGGCCCCGACGGCCAGCCGCTGCCGCTGTTCGAATCGGGCGCGATCCTGATCTATCTCGCGGACAAGACGGGCCAGCTGATCCCGAAGGATCTCGCGGGCCGCTACGAGACGATCCAGTGGGTGATGTTCCAGATGGGCGGCATCGGGCCGATGTTCGGCCAAGTCGGCTTCTTCCACAAGTTCGCCGGCCGCGACTACGAGGACAAGCGCCCGCGCGACCGCTACGTCGCCGAATCGAAGCGCCTGCTCGGCGTGCTCGACGCGCATCTCGCGAACCGCCAGTGGGTGATGGGCGATACCTACACGATCGCCGACATCGCGATCTTCCCGTGGGTGCGCAACCTGGTCGGCTTCTACGAAGCGGGCGAACTGGTCGGCTTCAATGAATTCCGGCACGTCAAGCGGGTGCTCGACGCGTTCGTTGCGCGGCCGGCCGTCGCGCGCGGGCTCAATATCCCGGCGCGCGATTGAGACCGGGCAGCAGCGCGGGCTCGCCGTGTGCGGCCCGCGCGCTGTTCGAGCCAGGCCCGCCGCATTGCGCGGCGGGCATTTTTTTGCCCGTGCGGTGCGCCGGCGTCACGCATCCGGCGGCGCTACTTTCCGCCACGCGCGTCCGGTGCTGGATTTTCCAGCCCCGCCAGCAGCTTGCCCAGCAGTTGCGACAACTGCGCCTGTTCGGCCGCCGACAACGCGGCCAGCAGATCGCGCTGGTTGTCGATGTGCGCGACCACCGCTTCGTCGATCAGCGCACGCCCGGCGTCGGTCAGCGCGACCAGCGTGCCGCGCCCGTCGGCCGGGTTCGGCCGGCGCTCGACCCAGCCGGCCTTCTGCAGCCGGTCGATGCGCGCGGTCATCCCGCCCGACGACATCATCAGCGCGTCGTACAGCGCGGTCGGCGTCAGCGCGAACGGCGCACCGCTACGCCGCAGCGTTGCGAGCACGTCGAATTCGCCCGGCTGCATGCCGTAGCGCGCGAACAGAGGATTGAGACGGTCGCGCGCAATCACGAGCGCGGCTTCTTGCAGCCGCCCCATCACGACCATCGATGTCGCGTCGAGATCCGGGCGCTCCGCGCGCCATTGCGCGAGCGCATGCTCGGCTCGATCCATTAACCCTCCTCGGCTTGCCAGTTATCTTGACGTCGAGATAAATAGTCATTTATCTTGATATCGAGATACTTTACCTGAAAAACGCGCGGCGCCTCGCGGGCGGCCGCGCACCGATATCGAGGGCCTTGCATTGAATCGCTTCACTTCCCCCGGATGGCGGCTCGGCGCGATCGTGCTCGTCGGGCTGAACCTGCGGCCGGCGCTCGCCGCGGTCGGCCCGTTGCTCGACATGATCCAGCGCGCGACCGGTATCGGCGACGGCGCGGCGAGCCTGCTGACGACGATCCCGATTCTGCTGATGGGGTTCGGCGCGCTGAGCGCGCGGCGCCTGCAGCGCGTCGCCGGGATCGCGGGCGGCGTGTGGCTCGGCGTCGCGTTGATCGGGCTGGCTTGCGCCGCGCGCGTCGGTGCGCAGCACGCAGGGTTGCTGCTCGCGAGCGCGTGCTGCGCGGGCGTCGGAATCGCGATGGTGCAGGCGCTGCTGCCCGGCTTCGTGAAGGCGCATTTCGCGACGCGCATCGGCGGTGCGATGGGCGTCTACTCGACGTCGATCATGGGCGGCGCGGTGCTCGCGAGCGTCGTCGCGCCCTTCGCGGCGGCGCGCTGGGGCTGGCTCGTCGCGCTCGCGGGCTGGGTGTTGCCGGCGGCGCTCGCCGCACTGGCCTGGCCGCTGGCGAGCCGTGGCGGCGACGCGCCGGCCGGCGGGCCGCTGTCGGTATCGAATGCGCGGCCGTCGCGTTCGCCGCGCGCATGGCGGCTCGCGCTGTTCTTCGGCATCGCGACGGGCGCCTACACGCTCGTGCTCGCGTGGCTGCCGCCGTACTACATGCGGCTCGGCTGGTCGCCGACCGCGGCCGGCAGCCTGCTCGGCGGCGTGACGCTCGCGGAAGTGGTCGCGGGATTGACGATTGCCGCGACGATCGACCGCCTGCCCGATCGCCGGCCCGCGCTGCATGCGGCGATCGCGTCGCTGTTCGTCGGGTTGCTGACGATGCTGGCCGCGCCCGACGCACTCGCGTTGCCGGCCGCGCTGCTGCTCGGCGCGGGAATCGGCGCGCTGTTTCCGCTGTCGCTGATCGTCACGGTCGACCACGCGGCCACGCCCGCCGATGCCGCGTCGCTGACGGGGTTCGTGCAGGGTGTCGGCTACCTGATCGCCGGCTTGTTTCCGTTCGCGGCAGGCGTCGTGCGCCAGCATCTCGCGGACCTGACGCCCGCGTGGGTCGCGATGGCGTGCCTGTGCGTCGCGCTATTCGCGCTGGCGGCGGGGTTTGCGCCGAAGCTGGCGCGGCACGTGGCGCGGGTCTGAGCGACGCGGGCGCGGGTGCGTTCAGCCCGCGCTCGCGTACAGCGTCGAATCCGCGAACCCTTCGGCGTCGAGCACGCGACCGATCAGGATCAGCGCGGTGCGCTCGATCTGCGTGCCCTGCACCTTGCCGACGATGTCGGCCAGCGTGCCCGTCACGCGTTCCTCGTCGGGCCAGCTCGCGCGATAGATCACCGCCACCGGGCAATCGGCACCGTAATGCGGCAGCACTTCGTCGACGATGCGCGCGAGATGGCGCACGCCGAGATGGATCGCGAGCGTCGCGCGGTGCGCGGCGAGCGAGCCGAGCGCTTCGCCTTCCGGCATCGTCGTCTTGCCCGCGAAGCGCGTGAGGATCACCGTCTGCGCAACGTCGGGCAGCGTCAGCTCGACGCCGAGCGTCGCCGCGCACGCGGCCGTGGCCGTCACGCCCGGCACGATTTCGTACGGAATCCCGAGCGCTTTCAGGCGGCGGATCTGCTCGCCGATCGCGCCGTACAGCGATGGGTCGCCCGAATGCACGCGCGCGACGTCCTGCCCTTTCGCATGCGCGGCGGCGAGCAGCGCGACGATCGCGTCGAGATCGAGGTCGGCCGTGTTGACGACCTGCTCCGCGCGATGACCGTCGAGCACGGCGGCCGGCACGAGCGAGCCCGCATACAGGATCACCGGGCACGTGCGCACGAGGCGCTGGCCCTTTACCGTGATCAGCTCCGGGTCGCCGGGGCCGGCGCCGATGAAATACACCGTCATCGAAATTTCTCCGTCAATTCGTGGGATGACCGCTGCGTCGCGTCAGGCGCGCGCGGCCGGATCGAGTGCGTCGACGAGCGTCCGGGCCGAATCGAACGCGCGGTCGGCATCGGGCAGCGGCGGCCGGCGCAGCATCACGACCGGCAGCCTGCGTTCGCGTGCGACGTCGAGCTTGGCCTCCGTGGCCGCGCCGCCGCTGTTCTTGCTGACGACGACGTCGATCCCCGCCAGTGCGAACAGCGCACGCTCGCCGTCGGGCGTGAACGGCCCGCGCGCGGCGATGACCTGTGCGCGGGCGTTGCCGGGATGCGCATCGAGGCAGCGCACGAGCCAGAACTGGTGCGGCGGGATCGTGTCGAGATGCGCGAGCGGTTCGCGGCCGAGCGTGAACAGCGGACGCCTGAACGGCGCGAGTGCGGCCTCGATGCCGGCCCAGTCGTCGACCATCCGCCAGTCGTCGCCCGGTTGCGGCGTCCACGGCGCGCGGCGCAGCGCCCATAGCGGCACGCCCGCGTCGCGCGTCGCCGCCGCGGCGTTCGCGCTGATTTGCGCGGCATACGGATGCGTTGCGTCGATCACGAGGCCGATGCCGGCGTCGCGAAGATACGCGGCGAGCCCGGCTGCGCCGCCGAAACCGCCGACGCGCACATCGCAGCGCAAGTCCTCGGGCGTCTTGCCGAGGCCGGCAAGACTATAGACATGATGCGGGCCGAGCGCGCGCGCGATTTTCAGCGCATCGCCGGTGCCGCCGAGCAGCAGGATGCGCGGGCTCATCGCGCCTCCCCGACGAAGCGGCCTTGCCGGTCGATCGCGAACATCTCGACCGCGACCGACGGCGGCACGATGTCGCGCGCCACCTGCAACGCATGTGCGCAAACGAGATCGCCGAGCGGCACGCCATCGGCCTGCGCCAGTTTCAACGCTTCCTGGCTCGTGTTCGCGGCGCGCATCGCGGCCTGCAGCGCATCGCTCGCTCCGGCTTCGGCCGCCCACTGCGCGAGCAGCGGCAGGTCGATGCTCGAATGGCGGCTGTGCAGATCGAGATGGCCGGCCGCGAGCTTGCTCAGCTTGCCGAAGCCGCCGCACATCGACAGGCGCGCGACCGGCGCGCGCCGCAGGTGCTTGAGCACCGCGCCCGCGAAGTCGCCCATCTCGATCAACGCCATGTCGGGCAGACGGTAGTGCGCGCGCATCGCGTCCTCGCTCGCATTGCCCGTGCAGGCGGCGATGTGCGCGATGCCGTTCGCTCGCGCGACGTCGATGCCCTGATGAATCGACGCGATATAGGCCGAGCACGAGAACGGCCGCACGATGCCGGTCGTGCCGAGGATCGACAGCCCGCCGACGATGCCCAGGCGCGGGTTCATCGTCTTCAGCGCGAGCGCCTCGCCGCCGTCGACGCCGATCGTCACGTCGAAGCCGCCCGCGTAGCCGTGTTCGGCGGCGAGCGCTTCCAGGTGCGTGGTCATCATCCGGCGCGGCACCGGGTTGATCGCCGGCTCGCCGACCGGCAGCGTCAGCCCCGCCCGCGTGACCGTGCCGACGCCCGGCCCGGCATGAAAGCGCACGCCAGGCGCCGCCGCGAGCGCGACGCGCGCGAAGATCAGCGCGCCGTGCGTGACGTCCGGATCGTCGCCGGCATCCTTGATCGTGCCGGCTTCGGCGCCGTCGGCCGTGGCGCGGCAGAATTCGAGCCGCATCATCACGCGCTGCCCCTTCGGCAGCACGATCTCGACCGCGTCGTCCGCATGGCCCGCGAGCAGCAGTCGCGCGGCCGCGAGCGACGTCGCGGTCGCGCAACTGCCGGTCGTGTAGCCGAAGCGCAGCGGCGCGGGCTGTTCGGGAGTTTCGTCGCGCATCACGCGTCCGTTGCGTTCGACGGATTCAGAGTCGACGAGCCGGCCGCGTCGGGCTTGCGCACGTCGTACAGCGTGACCGGCAGCGGCTGTCGCCACGTGTCGAAACGGCCAAGCGGTTCGGCATGTGCGAGCGACACGCGCGTGAGCGTGCCGCCGTGCACGTCGCGCCACGCGGCGAGCGCCATCTCGCCCTGCAGCGTGACCGCGTTCGCGACCAGCCGGCCACCCGGTTTCAGCGACGCCCAGCACGCGTCGAGCACGCCGGGCGCCGTCGCGCCGCCGCCGATGAAGACCGCGTCGGGCGCGGCAAGCCCCGCGAGCGCATCGGGCGCACGACCCGCGACGAGTTGCAGGCCCGGCACGCCGAGCGTATCGCGGTTGTGTTCGATGAAGCGCTGCCGCTCCGCATGCGCTTCGATCGCGATCGCCTGGCACGATGGATGCGCACGCATCCATTCGATGCCGATCGAGCCGCTGCCGGCGCCGACGTCCCACAGCAGCTCGCCGGGCGCGGGGGCGAGGCGCCCGAGCGTCATCGCGCGCAGGTCGCGCTTGGTGAGCTGGCCGTCGTGGCGGTACGCGTCGTCGGGCAGGCCGGGCGTGAGCGCGCGGCGCGGCGCGTCGGGGCCTGCCCGGCAGTCGAGCGCGACGAGATTGAGCGCGGTGGTTTCGGCGACGCTCCAGTCTTGCGCGAGGCCATCGATCCGTCGCTCGAGCGGGCCGCCGAGGTGTTCGAACACGCTGACGCGCGTCGGCCCGAACCCGCGGGCGGCGAGTTCGGCCGCGACGGCGGCCGGCGTGCGGCCGTCGGCGCTCAGCACGAACAGGCGCCGGCCCGGTAGCAGATGGCGCACCAGCGTCGCGAGCGGCCGCCCGACGAGCGAGACCGCGCCGACGTCCTGCAGCGCCCAGCCGAGGCGGGCGGCCGCGAGCGACAGCGACGACGGCGCGGGCAGCACGCGCCATTCGTCGGGAGAAAGCGCGCGGGCGAGCGTCGCGCCGACGCCGAACAGCATCGGGTCGCCGCTCGCGAGCACGCACACGGGCGCGCCGCGGCGCGCGAGCAGCCCCGACAGGTCGAACGGCGACGGCCATGCTTCGCGCGTCGCCCGCAGCCGTGCGGGCAGCATGTCGAGATGCCGTTTCGCGCCGACCACGTGCGTCGCGTCGAGCAACGCGCGCCGCGCGTGGCGTCCGAGCCCCGCGTAACCGTCGTCGCCGATGCCCACTACCGTCAGCCACGCCGTCATCCACCCTTCCCCATCGTTCGATTTCATCGTGTCGCCGCGCGGCGCCGAAAGCGCCGATGCGGCCGTCCGCATTGCGAAATACGGCATGGTACCGTGTTCCACTCCGCGTTTCATCCGGCCGCCCGCTCGCGCCCGGGCATTGCCCGCTTCGCCCGCCGCGAACGGCCAGACGGTCGCGAATCGTGGTCGAAATCGGGTATCCTACGGCCGTTCGTTCGCCGGTGCCCTTCGGGGCCGAAGAGGGAACACAGGGCGCACCGCGCGCCGCTGTGGCTGCCCCCGCAACTGTAGACAGCGAGCCGATCCCCCCTCATGCCACTGGTTTCACCGGGAAGGCCGGGAGCCGGCGCCGACCTGTCAGCCAGGAGACCTGCCGGCCAGAAAGTGCGTGCGTGCCAGTCGGCGTCGGGCGGGGTGTACCGATGCGTTGGCCGCGGCGCCACACTGTTCCGGTATCCCGTTGAGTTCCGCTCCCGATTCGATTCCTGCGTCGTCCGTCGTGCGCCCGTCGGCCTGCCCGGGGCTCGTGCGCGTGGTCGCGGCCGCCGACGGCGGGCTGTGCCGGATCAAGCTGCCGGGCGGCCGGCTCGACGCGCGCCAGGCGCGCGCAATCGCCGCCGCCGCGCGCCTGTACGGCTCCGGCGCGATCGATGCGACCAATCGCGCGAATCTCCAGTTGCGCGGCATTCGCGACGGTGCGGCCGATGCGCTGACGCGCGCGTTGCTCGATGCGGGGCTCGGCCCGCGAGCAAGCGCCGGCAACGCCACCATCGTCAATGCGGCCGCGCTCGCGGCGAGCGACGACGTCCGCAACGTGATGTTAAGCCCGCTTGCCGGGCACGACCCCGCCGCACTCGTCGATAGCTACGCGCTCGCCGTGCCGCTGCTCGACATGCTGGCGAGCGAGCCGCGCCGCGGCGAATCGTCGCCGAAATTCTCGATCCTGCTCGACGGCGGCGAAACGGTCGCGGCGCTCGATCATCCGCACGACATCTGGCTGGCCGCGTGGCGCCGCGGCGACGGCGCAGTACGTCTCGCGGCGGGGCTGGCCGGCTGTCCGCCCGTGGCGCGCGGCGATCGGCCCGCTTCGGTCGACGTGTCCGCGGACCAAGGCGTGGCACTGGTTCGCGCGCTGCTGCTCGCGTTCCTCGATCTCGCGCCGGCCGACGTCACGCGGATGCGCGCATTGCTTGCGACGTGCGACGAACGCACGCTGCTGGAGCGCGCGCAGCACTACCTGCCCTTCCCGCTCGCGGCCGATCCGGCGCTTGCCGACTGGCGGCGCACGCGCGTCGACCCTGCGTTGCGTTTCGGCGCGCGCCCGTCGCGCGACGCGGCGCGTTGCAGCGTCGGCGCGCAATTCGCGCTCGGGCGGCTCGACGCGGCGCAATTGGAGCAGCTCGCCGCACGGGCCGAAGCCGATGGCGACGGCACGCTGTCGATGACGCCGTGGCAAGGCGTGTTCGTGCACGGCGTGCCGAACGAGCGTGCGGCTGCGACGCGCGACGCACTCGCGTCGCTCGGCCTCGTGTGCGCGCCGTCCGACCCGCTGGCGATGCTCGTTGCCTGCACCGGCAGCACGGGCTGCGCGAAAGCGCGCGCCGACACGAAACGCGACGCACGCGCACTCGCCGCGCGCGTCGGCCATCCGCTCGACGTGCATCTGACCGGATGCGAGCGCCACTGCGCGCTGCCGCACCCGGCCGCCCATACGCTCGTCGCGGTGGCGCCCGCGCATTACGACCTTTACCGGCGCGACGCGGCCGCGGGCCTCGGCGCCCCGCTCGCGCGCCATCTGACGATTGATCAGGCCGCGGTCCGACTCATGGACGCGCGGCACAGCCAGGACACAACGATGCTTGACTACATTCGCGACGGGCAGGAAATCTACCGCCAGTCGTTCGCGACGATCCGCGCCGAGGCCGACCTGTCGCGGGTTCCGCCCGATCTCGAGAAACTCGCGGTGCGCGTGATCCACGCGTGCGGGATGGTCGACGTCGTGTACGACCTGCGCTTCTCGGCCGGTGCCGGCGCGGCCGGCCGCGCAGCGCTCGCGGCCGGCGCGCCGATCCTCTGCGACGCGAGGATGGTCGCCGAAGGCATCACGCGCGCGCGGCTGCCTGCGGCCAATCGCGTGATCTGCACGCTCGGCGAGCCGGAAGTGCCCGACCTCGCACGGCACCTCGGCAACACGCGTTCGGCCGCCGCGCTCGAACTGTGGCGCCCGCATCTCGCGGGCAGCGTCGTCGCGATCGGCAATGCGCCGACCGCGCTGTTCCACCTGCTCGACATGATCGACGCCGGCGCGCCGCGCCCCGCGCTGATCCTCGGTTTCCCGGTCGGCTTCATCGGCGCGGCCGAATCGAAGGCGATGCTCGATGCCGACAGCCGCGGCGTGCCGTACGTGGCGCTGCTCGGCCGGCGCGGCGGCAGCGCAATAGCCGCCGCCGCGGTCAATGCGCTGGCGACGGAGGTCGAATGACGCGCGCGCGCGGACGGCTGTTCGGTGTCGGCGTCGGCCCCGGCGATCCCGAACTGATGACGATCAAGGCGCTGCGCGTGCTGCAGGCGGCGCCCGTGGTCGCGTATTTCGTCGCGAAGGGCAAGAAAGGCAACGCGTACGGCATCGTCGAAGCGCACCTGCACGACGGGCAGACGCAATTGCCGCTCGTCTATCCGGTGACGACCGAGGCGCTGCCGCCGACGCTTTGTTACGAGACGGTGATCGCCGATTTCTACGACACCGCGGCCGAGATCGTCGCGGCGCATCTCGATGCAGGCCGCGACGTCGCGGTGATCTGCGAAGGCGACCCGTTCTTCTACGGCTCGTACATGTACCTGCACGACCGTCTCGCGCCGCGTTACGACACCGAGGTGATCCCCGGCGTGTGCGCGATGCTCGGCGGCACGGCCGTGCTCGGCCAGCCGCTCGTCTATCGCAACCAGAGCCTGTCGGTGCTGTCGGGCGTGCTGCCCGAGCACGAGCTGCGCGAGCGGCTCGCGCGCGCCGATGCGGCGGTCGTGATGAAGCTCGGCCGCAACTTCGACAAGGTGCGGCGCGTGCTCGACGAACTCGGGCTCGCGAAGCGCGCGCTGTACGTCGAGCGTGCGACGATGGCAAACCAGCGCATCGTGCCGCTCGACGAGGTCGATCCGATGGCGTCGCCGTATTTCTCGCTGCTCGTCGTGCCGGGGGAAAAATGGCAAGGATGACGACACCGCCCGCGATCGTGATTCTCGGCGCGAGCGCGCTCGATACCGCGCGACGTATCCAGGCGCGCTACCCGGGCGCCCGTGTGCACGGGCTCGCGTCGCGCGTCGACGCGGACGTGCCGTTCGACGAACTCGGCGCGCACCTGCGCGAACTGTATGCGCGCGGCTTGCCGATCGTCGCGCTGTGCGCGGCCGGCATCGTGATCCGCTGCCTCGCGCCCGCACTCGCCGACAAGGGCGTCGAGCCGCCGGTGCTCGCGGTCGCGGAGGACGGTTCGGCCGTCGTGCCGCTGCTCGGCGGGCTGACGGGCGTCAATGCGATCGCGCGCGAAATTGCCGAATGCGTCGGCGTCGCGCCCGCGATCACGACGAGCGGCGAACTGCGCTTCGGCGCGTGCGTGCTCAATCCGCCGGAAGGCTATGCGCTCGCCGATCTCGCGCAGGGCAAGCGCTTCGTGTCCGACCTGCTCGCGGGCGCGTCGACGCGCATCGACGGCGCCGCGCCGTGGCTCGACGCGGTCGCGCTGCCGCGCGATGCCGCGGCCGCACACGCGATTCGCGTGACGCCCGATGCGTGGCGCGGCGCGCGCGACGAACTCGTGATTCATCCGCGCAGCGTGGTGGTCGGCGTCGCCGCGGGGGCCGTGCATGCGGAACACGCGCTGGCCGAGCGCATCGCAGCTGCGCTCGATACGCAGGGTCTCGCCCGGCTGGCGCTCGCGGCCATCGTCGCGCCGGCGTCGGCGATCGGCGAATCCGCGCTGGAAGAAGCGGCGAGCACGCTCGACGTGCCGCTGCGTTTCGTCGATGGCGATAGCGACCGCGACATGCCCGCCGACGCCGCCACGCTGCTCGCCCGCGCATTGCGCGTCGCCCACACGATGCGTGCGGCATCGCACGGCCTCGCGTGCGCGGTCGCCTCGCATCCGATCGATCCCGCGACGCTCGGCCGCGCACGCGGCCGCCTGACGGTGCTCGGTCTCGGCCCGGGCGGCGCCGCATGGCTCACGCCGGCCGCACGCGCGGCGCTCGCGGACGCGACCGACATCCTCGGCTATACGACCTACGTGAACATGGCCGGCCCGTTCCGGGCGAACCAGCGCGTGCACGGCACCGACAATCGCGAGGAAATGCAGCGCGCGCGCCATGCGTTCGAACTGGCGGCCGAGGGCCGCCGCGTCGCGGTCGTATCGTCGGGCGACCCCGGCGTATTCGCGATGGCCGCGGCCGTGCTCGAAGCGCTCGACGAAGCGCGCGACCCGCAATGGGCCGCGGTCGACCTGCGCGTGGAGCCCGGCATCTCGGCGTCGCTCGCGACGGCCGCGCAGGCCGGCGCGCCGCTCGGTCACGACTTCTGCGCGATCTCGCTGTCGGACAACCTGAAGCCGTGGGACGTGATCGAGACGCGCCTGCGGCATGCGGCGCAAGCCGATCTCGTGATGGCGTTCTACAACCCGATTTCGCGCGCGCGGCCGTGGCAGCTCGACCGGGCGCTCGATATCGTGCGCGCGTATCGCACGGCCGACACGGTGGTCGTGCTCGGCCGCGACATCGGCCGGCCGGGCGCAACGCTGTCGACGACGACCCTCGGCGCGCTACGCGGCGACCAGGTCGACATGCGCACGATGGTGATCGTCGGCTCGTCGACGACGCGGCGCTTCGCGATCGGCAACACGCGCGAATGGGTCTATACGCCGCGCTGGTATCGCTGACGGCCGCTGCGCCCGGCCGGCGCGCGTACCGCATCCGGCGGCGCTCGCGTGAATGCGCATGCGCGCGAGGCGGTAATCGGCATGCCGGCGCGTCGCCGGTTCGCTGGAACCGGTCCATGCGCACCGCGTCGCGCGATCGGCCGGAAAAAATGCCCGCCCTGCGTTTCGAAATGCGATCGAATCGGCAAGTTCGTTACGTATCGGGAATCGAATAACAAAAAGAAGAACACCTAAATTCCCTATTCGACGCGAATCCTCCAAGATAGGCACGCCGCCGGCGGGGCACGTGCCTGCCCCGTCGGCGGCGATACGCAGGCCAGCGTATCCCTCTTCCACTTGGAGAACACAGAATGAACAACAATGCGTTGACGCGTTTCGTTCCGCGTGCGTTTGCCGCGGGTTGTCTGCTCGCGATGGCGAGCGTGTCGCACGGTGCCGGCGTCTATGCGCCCTATGTCGACGTGACGCTTTATCCGACACCGCTGATCGACCAGATCGGCGTGCGCCAGGGCATCCAGCAGTTCACGCTCGCGTTCGTGGTCGCGGGCAACGGCTGCGTGCCGTCGTGGGGCGGCGTGCAGCCGATCGGCAACGGCGCGAGCGGCGGCCTGCTGACTGCACTATCCACGTCGATCGCGAGCTACCGCGCGAAAGGCGGCGAAGTCGCCGTGTCGTTCGGCGGTGCGAACGGCACGCCGCTGATGCAGGCGTGCTCGACGGTCCCCGCGCTGAAAGCCGCGTACCAGACGGTGATCGACACGTACGGCCTCACTCATGTCGACTTCGACATCGAGGGCGGGTCGCAGCAGGACACGGCGGCGCTCGCGCGCAACTTCCAGGCCGTCGCGCAACTGCAGGCCGACTACGCGGCGAAGGGCAAGCCGCTGCATGTGACGCTGACGCTGCCGACGATGCCGACCGGGCTCACGCAGGACGGCGTGAACGTCGTCAACGCGGCCATCGCGAACAAGACCGCGTTCGACGCGGTCAACGTGATGGCGATGGATTACGGCCCGGCGAACCTCGACATGGGCGCCGCGGCGATCAGCGCCGCGCAGGCGCTCTACTCGCAGCTCGACACGGCGTTCAAGTCGGCCGGCCAGCCGAAGACGAATGCGCAGCTGTGGCAGATGGTCGGCGTCACGCCGATGATCGGCGTCAACGACGTGCAGGGCGAGACGTTCACGCTCGCGAATGCGCAGACCGTGCTGAACGCGGCAGTCGCGAACGGCTACGGCTTCTTCGGCAACTGGTCGGTCGGCCGCGACCAGGCGTGCCCGTCCGGCGGCACGTATGCGTCGCCGACCTGCTCGGGCGTCGCGCAGCAGCCGTACGCGTTCGCGACGATCTTCAAGAAGCTCGACGGCAAGTGGGGCGCGGGCGTCACGCAGGACCCGAACTACGGCGGCGGCACGAGCGGCGGCACGCCGCAGCCGGGCGCACCGTGGGCGGCCGGCCAGGTCTATACGGCCGGCGCGACGGTCACCTACCAGGGCACGACGTATCAGGCGCAGTGGTGGACGCAGGGCGACGTGCCCGGGCAGGCGGCCGTGTGGAAGCCGGTCGGCGGCGGCACGCCCGCGTGGTCGGCGACGACCGCCTACCAGGGCGGCACGTGCGTGACGTACCAGGGCGCGAAGTATTGCGCGAAATGGTGGACGCAGGGCGACAACCCGAGCGCGGGCGGCGTGTGGGTGAAGTCCTGACGTTGCGACGGGCCGGCGCGTGACGTGCGGCGGGCCGTTTTCGGCGTGGCTGACCGCACGCCGGCAACGGCCCGCTGCCGGCGCCGTCGGGTGCCGCCGCCCTACCCGCGTGCATGCTCGGCCAGCAGCCGCGCCTTCGCGTCGACGAGCAGCGCCGCATGCGCGTCGCGATGCTGGCGAATCCGCTCGGTCGGCCCGACGACCGACAGCCCGTACCAGTCGCCGTCGAGCAACAGCGCGACCGCGATCGCCGACAGTTCGGGCGCGCTCTCGCCGAAGTTCTCCGCCCAGCCGAGTTCGCGAAACCGCGCAGTCTGCGCGACGAGCGCCGGCAGGTCGGCCACCGTCGCGTCAGTGAAGCGGTCGAACGGCAGTTGCGCGCCGAGCGCCTGCTGCACGTCGCTCGCGAGTTCCGCGAAGATCGCCTTGCCGATCGAGTTCGCGTGCAGCGGGCGCAGCTCGCCCGGCTGGCGCGTATAACGGATCGCCTGCTCGGATTCGACGACGTCGAGGTAGGTGACCGACACGCCCTGGATCTTGCCGAGCACGGCGGTTTCGCGGGTCGCGTCGCGCAGCGCGACGAGGTGCGGATGCACGATGTCGACGACCGGGTCGGTCGCGTCGATCGCGGCGGCGACCGTCTGCAGGCGTCGCGTCGGATAGTAGCCGCCGCGCTTGCGCACTTCGTACAGATAGCCGCGGCTCACGAGCGTGCGCGCCATCGCGAGACAGCTCGACGCCGGCACGTTGAGCAGGCGCGCGAGTTCGGTCAGCGGCAGCGGCCGCCGTTCGGCGGCGAACAGCTCGAACAGGTCGAGCGTGCGGGCAACGAGTTTGACGTCCATGGCGAGCGCTTGATTCGGAACGGGAAACCGCGCGCCGGGCGAGCCGCCGGGTCGGTACGGTCAGTACGACTTCGGCAGCCCGAGCACCTTCTCCGCGATGTAGCACAGGATCAGTTGAGGGCTCACGGGCGCGAGCCTCGGAATCATACACTCGCGCAGGTAGCGCTCGACATGGTATTCCTTCGCATACCCCATCCCGCCGTGCGTCGCGATCGCCGTCTGACAGGCCTGGAACGCGGCTTCCGCGCCGAGGTATTTCGCCGCGTTCGCCTCCGCGCCGCACGACTGGCCCGCGTCGTAGCGCGTCGCGGCCTTCATCACCATCAGCCATGCGGCCTCGAGCTGCATCCACGCCTGCGCGAGCGGGTGCTGGATCGACTGGTTCTGCCCGATCGGCCGGCCGAACACGACGCGCTCGCACGCATACTGCGTCGCGCGGCGCAGCGCGGCCTGCCCGAGCCCGATCGCCTCGGCGGCGATCAGGATCCGTTCGGGGTTCAGGCCGTGCAGCAGATAGCGGAAGCCGTCGCCTTCGTTGCCGATCAGGTCGTCGCGCGACACGCGCAGGTTGTCGATGAACAGCATGTTCGAATCGACCGCCTTGCGGCCCATCTTCTCGATTTCGCGCACCTCGACGCGCGAACGGTCGAGGTCGGTATAGAACAGGCTCAGCCCGTCGGTCGGCTTCGCGACCTGGTCGAGCGGCGTCGTGCGCGCGATGATCAGCATCTTGTTCGCCACCTGCGCGGTCGAGATCCAGATCTTGCGTCCGCTCAGCACGTAGTGATCGCCGTCGCGGCGCGCCTGCGTGCTCAGGTGCGTGGTGTCGAGGCCCGCGTCGGGCTCGGTCACCGCGAAGCACGCCTTGTCGCGCCCGGCGATCAGCGGCGGCAGGAAGCGCGCCTTCTGCGCATCGTTGCCGAACACCTGCACCGGGTTCAGCCCGAAGATGTTCATGTGGACGGCCGACGCGCCGGACAGGCCGGCGCCCGATGCGCTGATCGTGCGCATCATCAGCGCTGCCTCGGTCATCCCGAGCCCGGCGCCGCCGTAGGCGGGATCCATCGCGATGCCGAGCCAGCCGGCGTCGGCGAGCGCCGCATGGAAATCGGCCGGAAACCCGCCCGCGCGATCGCGTTCGAGCCAGTAGTCGTCGCCGAAGCGCTCGCAGATTTTCTCGATCGCGCTTTCGATCGCGCGCTGGTCGTCGGTCAGGTCGAACTGCATGGTTTGCTCTCCAGGAAAACGTGAACGGCCGCGCCGCTTTCGCGACGACAGCGGGCCGCCCCGGCCGTCCGTCGCGCCGACGAAAAACGCCTTCGGGTGGCCGGCACGCGGCGTTGGGGCAACGCGCACGGTCATAACGGAAACACGCCCGTCGCGACCGCGGCGAATACCATCAGCACGGTGGCGGCGAACAGGAACGGAATCGTGAATTTCTGGTGCTCGGCGAGCTCGACGCCGGTCAGGCCGACGATCAGGAACGTCGCGGGCGTGAGCGGGCTCACCGGAAAGCCCGTCGTCATCTGGCCGAGCAACGCGGCTTGCGCCATCTGGATCGGCGGCACGCCGAGCAGCTTGCCGCTTTCCGCGAGCACGGGCAGCACGCCGAAGTAGAACGAATCGGGATCGAACAGCAGGCTGAGCGGCATCGACAGCAGCCCGAGCACGAACGGCATGTGGCGCGCATGCTCGATGGGCACGTGCGCGACGACGACCTCGGCCATCGCCTTCAGCATCCCGGTGCCGGACATGATCCCCGTGAACGCACCGGCCGCGAGCAGCACGCTCGCCATCATCAGCGCGGCTTTCGCATGCGCGTCGATCCGCTCGCGCTGCGCCTGGACGTCCGGGTAATTGATCACGAGCGCGGCGACCGTGCCGAGCATGAACATCACCATCGGGTCGACGATGCCCGACACGAGCGTGACGAGCACGACGAGCGTCAACGCGACGTTGATCCCGAATCGCCGCGGCCGGCGCAACGCGCGTTCGGCGTCGGTCAGCTCGCGCGGCGCGATCGCGAGCGACGCCGCGCCGGCGCGGTCGAGCCCGAGCCGTTTCGCCTCGCGTACGCCGAGCACCCAGGCGGTGCCGAACACGAACGCAAGCCCCACGATCTGCACCGGAATCATCGGCGTGAAAATCGCCGAGCCGGGAATGTGCAGCGCCGCCGACGCGCGCAGCATCGGCCCGACCCACGGCAGGAAGTTGACGCCGGCCGCCATCGACGCGACGCACGCGAGAATGCGCCGATCCATCCCGAGCCGCGTATAGAGCGGCATCATCGCGGGCAGCGTGACGAGAAACGTGACCGCGCCGGAGCCGTCGAGATGGATCAGCAGCGCGAGCAGCGCCGAGCCCATCACGATGCGCGGCGGATGGCAGCCGATCACGCGCAGCACGCCGGCGATGATCGGGTCGAGCATCCCCGCATCGGTAAGGATGCCGAAAAACAGAATCGCAAAAACGAACATCCCGGCGATCGGGCCGATGTTCTGTACGCCGTGCACGACGAACTTGCCGGTCTGCAGCCCGAAACCTGCCGCGAGCGACGCGGCCACCGGCACGACGATCAGCGCGACGAGCGGCGACAGCCGCTTCGTGATGATCAGGCCGAACAGCGCGACGATGGCGACCGCGCCGATCCATGCGAGCATGATGCGTCTCCTCTTCTGCCGGTGCGCATGTCGGTGCGTGTCGACGCGCGGGCCGGCGTGATGTCCGAATGACGGTGCGCGCGGCGCGCGGCCGTGCGCCGCGGTACGGCACGGCTGGCGGCCGCGATGCCGGTCAGCGCCGGCGGTCGTCGGCGTTGCCGTTGTCGTTGCCTTCGTCGTCCGCGAAAACCTGCGCCGCATGTTCGTTCAGCGCGGGCGGCGGACGCCGGTACGTGGCCGGCGTGCGGCCGAGCTTGATCGGCGACGCGATGCCGCGATGCCGGCCCAGCTCGATCTTCATCCGCCGATGTGCGACATGCGGGTGGTCGAGCGCCGCATCGAGCCCGAGCACGGGCGCGCACGGCACGCCGCGACGCATCAGTTGCTCGGCGAGCGCGGCGCCGTCGTGCGCAGCCAGCGCCGTTTCGAGCAGCGTGCGCAGCGCGGTGCGATGCTGACTGCGCGCGCGGTTGTCCGCGAAGCGCGGATCGTCGAGCCAGTCGCGCGTGCCGAGCACGTCGCACAGCGCGGCGAACTGCCCGTTGTTGCCGACCGCAAGGAAGATGTCGACGCCCGCCGTCGGAAAGCTGTCGTACGGCGTGATGTTCGGATGCGCGTTGCCGGTGCGCACGGGCGCCTTGCCGGAATGGAAGAAGTTCGGCGTATGCGGATGAAGGATCGACAGCGCGCAGTCGAACAGCGTCGATTCGACGAACTGGCCGCGGCCGCTGGCGTCGCGCTCGCGCAACGCCATCAGCACGCCGAGCGCCGCGTTCAGCCCCGTGACGAGATCGACGATCGGCACGCCGACGCGAAGCGGCGCGCCGCCGGCTTCGCCGTTGACGCTCATCAGCCCCGCGAGCGCCTGCACGGCCGCGTCGTAGCCCGGCAGCCCGCCCAGCGGGCCGTCCGCGCCGAAACCCGACACGCGGCAATGGACGAGGCGCGGAAACCGCGCATGCAGGGCGTCGAACCCGAGCCCCCAGCGCTCCATCGTGCCGATCTTGAAGTTCTCGACCAGCGCGTCCGCATGTTCGAGCAGCCCGAGCAGCCGCTCGCGATCGGCCGGCTGCGTCAGGTCGAGCGCGATACCGAGCTTGTTGCGATTCACGCCGAGAAAGTACGACGCGGTGTCGCCGTCGAACGGCGGGCCCCACGTGCGCGTTTCGTCGCCGGACGGCGGTTCGACCTTGATCACCTCCGCGCCGTGATCGGCGAGGATCTGGGTCGCGTACGGACCGCCCAGCACCCGCGACAGATCGATGATGCGCAATCCCGCCAGCGCGCCCTGCTGCTCGTGTTCCGCCATGCGTCTCGCTCCTGGTTCCGGTTGATCGGACTGCCGGTTCCGGCGGCCCGGCGCGTGCAGCGCGGTTGCTCCGGATTCGACGAATAATTCTTGTATGTGAATTTATATTCACACCCACGAATTATGTTGTCAAGCCCGGATGGACCCGGCTGCCGCGCGGACGACGTCGGCGTGCACGAGGTGGAACGGCACCGAACGCGCGCCGGTTGCGGTCGCGCCCCGCCGTTGGCTAAGCTGGCGGGCGACATTCATCCCCCATACAAGGCGGAACATTCATGAAACGGTTGTGGCTGACGGCCTTCGTGCTGGCGTCGACGCTGGGCGTCGCGCACGCGCAAAACCAGACTTTCCACTTCGGCGAAGGGCAAGCCGGCATGCCGGGCGCGGCGCCGCACGCTGCCGCGCCGGCGGCCCGGCCCGCGCCCGCACGCCGGCACGTCGCCGCGCCGTCGCCTCATCATCGGCGTGCGGTTCACAAGCGCCGCCATTCGCGCGGCGCGAAGCCGGCGCGCGGCGGGATCTACACGCACGCGTGACTGGCGTCCGTGGCGCGACCGCGGTGCACGCGATTGTCACGAACGGCCGGTAACATCGGCGCGGCGGCTTGCATGCCGTCGCCGCCTGCTGCCAGACCACGCGCAGCCGACGTGCCTTTCCTCCACGATTCAGCACCTGTTTTGCCAGAACATGAGCACCGGGCCGGATACCCTCGCCGTCAACAAGGAACGCGCCACGATCGTGTGCCGCCAGCGCAGCAGCGTGCTGCTGGTCGCGCGCACCGCGGCGCGCTGGTCGCTACCGGGCGGCACGATCCGGCGCGGCGAGACGCCGCTCGAAGCCGCGCAGCGGGAACTCGCGGAGGAAACGCGGCTGGAGGGGCTCGCGCTCGACTACGCGGTGCAGTTCGGCGGGCTGACGAAGCTGCATCACGTGTTCGTGGCCGACGTGCCGGCGCACCTGACGCCGCGCGCGAGCAACGAAATCGCCCGCTGCAAGTGGTTTACCGTCGACCGGCTCGACACGCTGCGCGCCAGCGTGCCGACGCGCAAGATCATCGAGTTGCTGCGGCTCGACTGTTTCTCTGCGCTCGCGAGCGGGCCGCTTCGCTGAGGCCGATGCCGGGTCGGGCTCCGACCGCGGCGATTACGCGCGCAGGAACGGGCCGGCCTTGCGTTCGAGCAGTGCGACGAGTTCGGGTTGCATGAACGCGTAGCGGTCGGGGATGTCGAGGCAGACGATCTTCCGATGCTTCAGATGCGCACCGAATTGCGCCGACAGTCGCGCCTTGTGCGCGCGCTCCATCACGAACACGATGTCCGCCCAGTCGAGTTGCTCGGCGGACAGCCGTACGTCCGCGTCGGGCGCGAGGCCCGCAGAGTCGGTTTCGATGCCGGGCCACGCGGCGAACACCGCTTCGGCCGTCGGGCTGCGTAGCCGGTTGCGGCTGCAGATGAACAGTGCCCGTGTCATGTCGCTTCGCGGCCGCCCGAAAGGCCGGCTCAGCCCTGCGGAATCGTGCCCGGCCGCACGTACGCAAGCATGTGCGGCACGTAATCGGCCTTGCCGAGCTCGACGCCGTGATGGCGCAGGATCGCGTACGCAGCGATCGCGTGGAAGTAGAACTGCGGCAGCGCCCAGTCGCGCACGTACTGTTCGCCCGTCATGTCGAACGCGATCCCGTTCGGCAGTTCGAGCGTGATCGGCAGCGCTGCGCCGCCATCGAGCGCATCCGGCGCGAGTTCGCCGAGAAAGGCGAGCGTGCCGGCGATGATCGCCTGCGCATCGGCCGGCGAACCGGGTTGCGCATCGGCGTTCCAGCCCGCCTCGCGCAACGCGAGCAACGCCGCCGGCAGCGGTTCGCCGCGCAGCCGGTGGACCGGCTCCATCGCCTGGAAACACGAGAAGCGCACCTGGGCGGCGAGCGGATACATGTCGGGCGCCAGCCTCAGCGTCATCGCCGCGTCGGGTTCGTCGCCGGCGGACTGCCGGTGCGCGACGGCCTTGTCGAGCCACGCGGACTGCGCACGCAGCATCTGGATGTAGGTCGGAACGAGAAGTTGGGTCGGTGACACGCGTGCGCTCCTGTGCTGGGGTTCGCGCCACACGATAGCAGCGTCGGCACAAACCTGCATCCTTGGTCGGGCGCGCCGTGTGCCGTCACGGCTTGCCGTGCCGCGCCAGGAACCGGTCGAGCTGCGACGCAAACGCCTTGCCGTCGCGCGCGCTGAACGGCGCCGGCCCGCCCGTGTCGATGCCCGCGCTGCGCAACTGGTCCATCATCGCGCGCGTCGACAGGCGTTCCTCGATGTTCTCGCGGCTGAACCAGTTGCCGCGCGGGTCGAGCGCGTGTGCGCCCTTGTCGAGCACGGCGGCGGCCAGCGGGATGTCGGCCGTGATCACGAGGTCGCCGGGTTCGGCCAGCTCGACGATGCGCGCATCGGCCACGTCGAAGCCGGCCGGCACCTGCACGGCCTTGATGAACGGCGACGGCGGCGTGCGCAGAAACTGGTTCGCGACCAGCGTCACGCCGATCTCGGCGCGACGCGCGGCGCGAAACAGCATGTCCTTGATGACGGCGGGACACGCGTCGGCATCGACCAGTACTTGCATGGCGGAGGTTTCCGGTGGGCAGAAGCAGAAGCGGCGATCATAGCGCACCGCCGGCCGGCCATCGGCCGCCGAGATCGGTGCGAAGCCCGGCGGCCGTCACCCACTGCGCGCCCCACGACGCGGCGAGCCGCGCACCCTGCCCGATCCGCACGGCCGCATCGTCGAAGTCGACGAACACGACGTGATCGGCCGCCGCGGGTCTGGCCGGCGTGTCGCGCGTGCGCCCGTCCGACAACACCCATAGCCAGCGCGCTTTGCCGGGCTCGCGCCGCGCCGCGCGGGCGAGCAACTGCGCGGCGGCCGCGATGCCGTCCGCGAGCGGCGTACCGCCGCCGCCGTCGACCGGCTCGAGCCAGCGCGCATTCCACCAGCGCGGCACGGCCGGGCCGAAGCGCCGCACGGCGCCGTTGCCGCCGAAGCAGACCAGCGCGGTTTCGACACGCGCGCGCGCGGCCTGATCGAAATACGCGACGATCAGCCCCTTCGCGAGCGCGAGCCGCTCGTGCGACAGCATCGACGCCGAACAGTCGAGCACGAAGCAATGCAGCGCGTGCGGCGTGCCCGCGCGTTTCCCGTAGCGCAGATGATCGCGATGCAGCGGGCCGCCGCGTTTTGCGGCGAGCGTCGCCGGCCACGCGACGGCCGTGCCGGCGCGCACCGTGCCCGGCACGCGCGCGGCGGCGCCTGACTGCCATCGAGGACCGCGAATCGCGTTCGCGGCGGCGCCGGCTCGATGGCTCAGCGTTTTTTTAGCGGCAGCGGCACCACGCTTTTCACGTCGCGCAGCCCGGCCGGTTCGGGCGGCAGGTAGCCCCAGTCGCCCTGCGGTGCCGACGCGCCGGCCTTCGGGTCGCCCGTTTCGCGCGGCCGGTCGTCGGGGCGCGGGTCCGGCGGCGCGCGACCGTCGCGTTCGTCATCGTGCTGCGACGACTGGTACGACGATTGCTGCGACGACTGCGGCCCCGCATGGCGCCGGTGTCGCAGCACGGCCTCGGCCACGCGCTCCACGTGCGACACCGCCACCGCGCCGGCCCGTTCCAGCGCGGCCAGCGCACGCGCGGCGCGCAGCATCACGAGATCGGCACGCAGCCCGTCGACGGCCGCGTCGATGCACAGCGCGCTGACGCGCGCATGGACCGCATCGTCGAAATCCAGCGCCGGCAGCCGGGCGCGCGCCACGCGAATCCGGTCCGCGAGTTCCCGCTGAGCGGACGCGTGACGCGCGCGAAACGCGTTGGGATCGAGATCGAACGCGAGTCGCGCCTTCACGATCCGCTCACGCTGGGCGGCGTCGAAGCAGTTCTCCAGTTCGACCATCAGCCCGAAGCGGTCGAGCAACTGCGGGCGCAGCTCGCCCTCCTCGGGATTCATCGTGCCGACCAGCACGAAGCGCGCGTCGTGCGCGTGCGACACGCCATCGCGCTCGACGATGTTCACGCCGCTCGCGGCGACGTCGAGCAGCGTATCGACGAGCCCGTCGGCGAGCAGGTTCACTTCGTCGACATACAGCACGCCGAGATGCGCGCGAGCCAGCAGGCCCGGCCGGAAGCGCACGCCGTTTTCGGCCAGCGCATGCGCGAGATCGAGCGTGCCTGTCACTTGCTCGTCGCTCGCCGACAACGGCAGCGTGACGAACTGCCCTTCCGGCAACAGCTCCGCGAGGCCGCGCGCAGCAGTCGACTTGGCGGTGCCGCGCGGCCCGCTGACGAGCACGCCGCCGAGCGACGGGTCGATCGCGGCAAGCAGCAGCGCCTGCTGCAACGCGTCCTGCGCGACGAGCGCCGCAAACGGAAAAACCGCGCGGGCGCGGTGCGTCGTCGGATCGGTCATCGCCGCCCCCCTTCCTGAAGTTGTTCGCTCGCGAGCCAGACCGCTTCGATCCGCTCGCGATAGTTGCCCGGCTGCTGCCACAACCCGCGCTGCATCGCCTCGACGAAGCGTTCGCAGATCCCGTGCAGCGCCTTCGGGTTGTGCCGCTCGAGGAACGCGCGGGTGGCACCGTCGAACAGGTATGCGTCGGCGACGAGCGCGTACTGGTGATCGGACAGCACGCGTGCGGTCGCGTCATAGCCGTACAGATAGTCGACGGTCGCGGCCAGCTCGGCCGCGCCTTTGTAGCCGTGACGCTTCACGCCGTCGAGCCATTTCGGGTTGACGACGCGCGAGCGGATCACGCGCGCGATTTCCTCGCGCAGCGTGCGCATCTTCGGCGCGACCGGGTTCGCATGGTCGCCGTGGTAGATGCTCGGCTGTTGCCCGGACAGGTGTCGCACCGCCGCCGTCATCCCGCCCTGGAACTGGTAGTAGTCGTTCGAGTCGAGGATGTCGTGCTCGCGACTGTCCTGGTTCTGCACGACGACGTCGATCGTCGCCAGCCGTTCGCCGAACACGTCGGCCGCCGCGTCGCCCGCGCTGCTCTGCGCGTACGCATGGCCGCCCCATCGACGGTAGGCGTCCGCGAGATCGGCGTCGGTCTGCCAGCGGCGCCGGTCGATCAGGTCCTGCAGGCCCGCGCCGTAGCTGCCGGGCCGCGCGCCGAACACGCGCCAGCCGGCGCGGCGCCGCGCTTCGTCGGGCGCCACGCCCTGCGCGATCCATTTCGCGCGTTCGCGCTCGATGCGCGCGCGGATCGGGTTCAGCGCCTCGGGCTCGTCGAGCGCGGCGACGGCCTGCACGGCCGCGTCGAACAGGTGCATCAGGTTCGGGAACGCGTCGCGGAAGAAACCCGACACGCGCAGCGTCACGTCGATGCGCGGCCGGTCGAAGATCTCGATCGGCAGGATCTCGAAGTCGGTCACGCGATGGCTGCCGTGCGCCCATTTCGGTCGCACGCCGATCAGCGCGAATGCCTGCGCGATGTCGTCGCCGCCGGTGCGCATCGTGGCCGTCCCCCACACCGACAGCCCGATCGCGCGCGGATAGTCGCCGTGATCCTGCAGATGGCGCTCGATCAGTTGCTGCGCGGATTTCAGGCCGAGCGACCACGCCGCCTGCGTCGGCACCGCGCGCGTATCGACCGAGTAGAAGTTGCGGCCGGTAGGCAGCACGTCGGGACGGCCGCGCGACGGCGAGCCGCTCGGCCCCGGCGGCACGAAACGGCCGTCGAGCCCGCGCAGCAACTGACGCATTTCCTCGCCGCCGCAGGCGTCGAGCGCGGGTAGCAGCATCGTGCGCACGCGCTCGATCACCGCGAGCGTATGCGGCCATGCGCCGGGCGGCGGAATGGCGATGCCGGGATCCTCGAAAGATTCGGTTCGGCACACGGCGTCGAGCCAATGCTGCGCAAGCCGTTCGAGCCGCTCGCGCGTATCGCCCGCATGACGCCACGGCGATGCGTCGAGCGCCTGCAGGACGGTCGGCCGCGGCCCAGTCCACGGCGCGGCCCAGTCGGCCGCGAGCGGATCGAAATCGTCGCCGAGCGCGAGATCGCGCGCGAGTGCGCCGATCAGCCCGGCGCGTTCGCCCTTGCCGTCGCCGACCGGAAAACGCGCGAGCGCGAGCAGCGTGTCGCGCCGCTGGCGCTCGATCGGCGACGCGCCGAACACGTGCAACCCGTCGCGAATCTGCGCTTCCTTCAACTCGCACAGCCATGCGTCGACCCGCGTGAGCAGCGCATCCTCGTCGCCCGCGTCGCGCGGCGGCGACACGCTCAGCTCGTCGTGCAGCCGATGCTCGGCGATCGTCGCGAGGATCGACTTGCGCAACAGCTTCGCGCGCCGCGCATCGACCATCAGCGCTTCGTAGTATTCGTCGACCTGCCGTTCGAGATCCTGCAGCGGGCCGTAGTTTTCCGCGCGGGTGAGCGGCGGCATCAGGTGATCGACGATCACGGCCTGTGCGCGGCGCTTCGCCTGGCTGCCCTCGCCCGGATCGTTGACGATGAACGGATACAGGTGCGGCAGCGGCCCGAGCGTCAGGTCGGGCCAGCACGCGTCGGACAGCGCGACGCTCTTGCCCGGCAGCCATTCGAGATTGCCGTGCTTGCCGAGATGGATGACCGCGTCGACGCGATACGCATCGCGCAGCCAGAAATAGAACGCGAGATACGCATGCGGCGGCACGAGCTCCGCATCGTGGTAGCTCGCGTAGTCGTTGTCGTCGCGCGAGCGTGACGGCTGGATGCCGACGAACACGTTGCCCGCGCGCCAGCCGGCGATCGTGAAACGCCCTTGCCGCAGCGTCGGGTCGGCTTCAGGCGGCCCCCAGCGCGCGTTCAGCGCGTCGCGCACGGCCGCCGGCAGCCGCGCGAAATGCGCGACGTAGTCGGCCAGCGGGAAGCTCTGGAACGCCGGGCGCAGCGCATGCACGGCCGTGTCGTTGGTCACGCCTTCGGTGAGCCGCGCGATCAGCGCGTCGCCGTCGGGCGGCAGATCGGCCACCGTATAGCCCGCGTCGCGCAGCGCCGCGAGCACGCGCAGCGCGGATGCCGGCGTGTCGAGCCCGACGCCGTTGCCGATGCGCCCTTCGCTTTGCGGATAGTTCGCGAGAATCAGCGCGATGCGCTTGTCGGCATTGTCCAGCGTGCGCAGCCGGCACCAGCCGCGCGCGAGCGCCGCGACGAACGCGATCCGCCCGGCATCCGGCTGGTAGCGCACGACGTCGACCTCGGTATGCGGGCAGCGATACGCGAGCCCCTTGAAGCTCACCGCGCGCGTGACGATGCGCCCGTCGACTTCGGGCAGCGCGACATGCATCGCGATGTCGCGTGCGTGCAGGCCCTGGTTGTCCGCCACCCACGCGTCGCGATTGCCGCCGGACAGGATCACTTGCAGCACCGGCGCGTCGCCGGCGAGCACGTCGTGTTCTGGGCTGTCGATCGCGCCGGCCGCGAACGCGGTCGTGTTCAAGACGAGTGCGACGCCGTGCGTGTCGCAGAGTTGCGTGATGACCTCGCGGCTCACCGCATCCTTCAGCGACGTCACCGCGATCGGCAACGGATTCAGCCCTGCGTCGATCAGCGCGTCGGCCAGCGCGTCGAACACGGCCGTGTTCGCGGCTTGCCAGTGCGCGCGATAGAACAGGATCGCGACGACGGGCGCGCCGGGTGTCCAGCGCGGCCGCCAGTCGTCGACGCTCGCGCGGTCGCGCGCCGGGTGGTACAGCGCGGCGGCCGGCAGCGGGCGTGGCGGTTCGGGCTCGTCGCCGAACCCGAGCGTGTGAAACGCGATGCTGCGCAGCAGCGCGTCGGCGTTGTGCACGCCGCCTTCGCGCAGATAGCGCCACCATAGCCGGCACAGGTCGGCCCCGACCGTGCTCTTCGCGACGAGGTTCGGGTCTTCCTGCAGGTCGCCCGAGAACATCGCGAGCCGTTGCCCGCGCTTCGACGCGAGCGACACCGCCTGTTCGATCCCGTACGGCCAGTACGCTTCGCCGCCGAGGTGATCGATCACGACCGTCTTCGCGTGACGCAGCACGTCGTCGACGTAGAAATCGACCGACGCCGGCTGCCGCAGGAACGTGACGTTCGCGAGCCGCACGCTCGGGAACCCGGCGGGCAAGTGCGGCACGACGCTCGCGAGCAGCGACAGCGTCGTGTCGGCCGAGCTCAGGATCACGATGTCGGCCGGCTGCTGGTCGATCCGAACGACACCCTGCGTATCGTCGACGAAGCCGCCCGGCGTGGTGCGCAGCAGATGCATCGTGCGTTACGCCCGTTGCGGCTCGGCCGCGCACGCGGCGTCGAACGCGCGTTGCAGCGCGGCCGCGTCGAGATCCTCGCCGATCAGCACGAAGCGGCTCGCGCGCGTTTCGCCGTCCTGCCAGCGGCGGTCGAAATAGCTGTCGAAGCGGCGGCCGACGCCCTGGATCACGAGCCGCATCGGCGCGCCGGGCAGCGCGGCGAAGCCTTTCGCACGATAGATCGTGTGCGCTTCGACCACGCGCTGCAGCGCGGCGATCGTCGCTTCGCGCGTGCCGGCGTCGCCCGACACCACCACCGAATCGAAATCGTCGTGATGGTGGTCGTGATCGCCGTCGTCGGCCGCACCGTGATGGTCGTGACGCAGGTGGATCGTTTCCTCCGACGCCGATTCGAGGCCCAGCAGCATCGCGAGATCCAGTTCGCCGCGCGTCGCGCGCACGATCTTCACCTGTGGCGGGATCTCGTCGCGGATCGCGGTTTCGATTCGCGCGAACTCGGCGTCGCCGACGAGGTCGGCCTTGTTCACGATCACGAGATCGGCGGATGACAACTGATCGGCGAACAGTTCGTGCAGCGGCGATTCGTGGTCGAGATTCGGATCGGCGCGGCGCTGCGCGTCGACGGCCTGCGGGTTTTCCGCGAACTGGCCGCTCGCGGCGGCCGGCCCGTCGACGACGGTCACGACCGCGTCGACCGTGAAGCTGTTGCGGATCGTCGGCCAGTTGAACGCCTGCACGAGCGGCTTCGGCAGCGCGAGGCCCGACGTCTCGATCAGCACGTGGTCGATGTCCGCGCGGCGCTCGACGAGCGCTTCCATCACCGGATAGAACTCTTCCTGCACGGTGCAGCACAGGCAGCCGTTCGCGAGTTCGTACAACTGGCCCGATGCCTCGCCCCGTGCATCGTCGCAGCCGATGCCGCAGCCCTTGAGGATTTCGCCGTCGATGCCGAGTTCGCCGAATTCGTTGACGATCACCGCAATGCGGCGGCCTTCGGCGTGCTGCAGGATATGGCGCATCAGCGTCGTCTTGCCGCTGCCGAGAAAGCCCGTGACGATCGTGACGGGAAGCTTGCGTAGGGTCATGGTAGGTCCTGTGACGGAAATGGAATCAGGCCGGGGTCGTCGCGTCGGTGGCGGCGCGGCCATTCATGGGGCGGGACGCGGGAAGGCCGCCGCGCAGTCCGGCCGGACAGCCGCAGGACGGGCGGAACAACGAATCGGGCATGGTGCTTCCTTGCGAACGGTCGACATCGTGAATGCCAACACGGCTGCCGCGGCCCCGCCCGCGCCGCCTGCCGCTCGCCGCGCCGGCCGCTCGCGTGCGCGCGGCGGCAGATGGGCGGAGGAAGCGTCGAACACCGGGCGTCGGGCCTGCTGCGGCCGTGGACGATGCGCCGCCTCCCCGCGGCGCTGAACCCCAACGTTTAGGCCGGTATCCGGGCTGACGAACACGCCGCTTCGCCTTCCCGGATACGCGCGGCATCCAGTGGCGGTCGTCCGCATGCGCGAGGCATGCGGCGAAGCGGCGCTGCATCGCGCTGCGCGCGACGCGTTCGCTTACCGTTGCGGGGGCAGCACAGGTTGGCTCGACTGCGGCGCAGGCAGGCTCCCTGTTTCCCGTTTAACTGCGTGCGCCGGAGCGGCGCGCGCGAGCACCAAAACGCGTGCGAGTGTAGGCGGCGGTGCGGGGAGCGTCAAGGCGAGCGGCCGGCAGCAAACGCGAATGATTGTCGTTTTCAACCGCGTGAGATAAACTTCGCTCGATAACGAAACCTACCATCACGCGACGGCCATGTGAGGCAATCACTCAGTCATCCTTAAATTTCCATGTCGAAACGACAGATATCCGGGCGGCGGTTTCCTGTGCTGGCCCTGTCGCTGTGCTCGATCGCCGGCGTTGCTTCCTGCCCTGCCCCGGCGGCCGAGTTCGACGACGAGCTGCCCACGCTCGAGGTGCGCAGCCGACGCCATCCGAACGATCCGCGCGCCGAAAGCGTGAGCACGGCGACCCGCACCGCGAGCGATCCGCGTGACGTCCCGCAAACCATCGACAGCGTCCCGGTCGAGGAAACGCTGTCCTATGGCGGCCGCACGCTTGCCGACGCGCTGGCCGGCGTGCCGGGCGTGTCCAATACGTCGGACACGCGCTTCGATGCGTTCCGCATCCGCGGCTTTTCCGCCGCGGGCGACCTGCTGCTCGACGGCATGCGAGACGACGCGCAATACGTGCGCAGTCTCGGCAATATCGAACGCGTCGAAGTGCTGAAGGGGCCGGCCGCGGCGCTGTACGGGCGCGGCAGCGGCGGCGGCGTCATCAACCGGATCACCAAGCAGCCGTTGCCGGAAAACTTCGGACATGTCTCGGCGGCGACCGGAAGTTATGGACGGCTCGGCGCGTCGGTCGATCTCAACCGGATGCTGTCGAGCGCATGGAGCATGCGGCTCAACGCGGGGCGCGAACACGCAGGCAGCTTCCGCGACCACGTCGACGGCACGCACCAGTACGTCGCGCCGTCCATCAAGTGGCAGGACGCGCGGCGAAGCTGGCTGCTGCAATTCGAATACGACACGTACGACCGCGTGCCCGATCGCGGCATGCCGGCGCCGGTCGCCGCGGTCGACGCGGCCGGCAAGCCGGTCGCGTTCTCGCTGCCGTCCACGCCACGCGCAACCTTCTTCGGCGCGGCGGGCCGCGACACCCTCCGCGACGAGAACATGAACTGGCGCTCGGTCTTCACGCACGTGCTCGATGGCGACTGGAAATTGCGCCATACGCTGGGCGTGCTGGATTTGCGCAGCACCTTCGACAATACCTACGTCACGCAAAGCTACGTCACGAAGCCGCGCGACTACCGGCGCGTGCAACGTGCGCGCTACCTGCAGGACATGACGCATCTCAACGTGCAGACCGGCGTCGAGCTGAGCGGCAAAGTCGCGACCGGCCCCGGCTTGCATCACCTGCTGTTCGGCATCGAATACGGCTGGCAGAAACGCAGCCCGACGCTCTGGCAGGCCGACGCGGCGCCGGTCCCGATCACCGGGCCGGATCGTCTCGCGCCGGCCGGTGGAGCGCCGCGCCCGTATGCGATGAACCGCCATCGCGTCAGCGACTACGCGATCTTCGCGCAGGATCGCATCGACCTCGGGCGAGCGTGGAAACTGCTCGGCGGCGTGCGCGGGGAACGCTTCGACGTCGATTCGACCAACGCGCTGAACGCTTTGCATGCGCGGCGCACGACGACGGCATGGAGCCCGCGGCTCGGCGTCGTGTGGTCGCCGGTTGGCGTGCACAGCGTGTATGCGTCGTACAGCAAGAGCTTCGCGCCGGTCGGCGGCGACCTGATCGGCATCACGCCGGACGCGCGCGGCAACGCCAACGATCTCGGCCCGCAATACAACCGCCAGTACGAGATCGGCGTGAAAAGCGACTGGCGCGATGGCGCGCTGAGCACGACGCTCGCACTGTTTCAGCTCGATCTGTACAACCGCCGCGTCGCCGATCCGGTTCGGCCCGGTTTTTTCGACCTCAACGGCCTCGAGCGCAATCGCGGCCTGGAACTGGGCGTCGCCGGCCGGCTCGCGGGCGACTGGTTCGTTCGCGGCGGCATCGGCTGGCAACACGCACGCGTGGTCGACGCCGAGCCGAAGTACGCGGGCAAGCGGTCGGCGGGCGTGTCCGGGTCGAACGGCAGCCTGTTCGTCAGCCATGCGCCGCTGCGCGGATTTTTCGCCGAACTCGGGCTGGTGTACGAAGGGGCCCGTTACGCCGATCGCGACAACCTGCTCGAACTGCCCGCATACGTCCGCTGGGACGGCAAGGCCGGATATCGCACGCGCGACCTCGAGGTGACGCTGGCGGCCGTCAACCTGACCGATCGCGACTACTACGCGAATGCGACGGGTCTCGCGCAGATCGTGCCCGGTTCGCCACGCACGTTCACGCTGACGGCGGCGTACAAGTTCTGACCTCGCGGGCCGCGCCGACGCCCCGCGCAACCGGTCCGCCGGGCGGCTCGTGCGTTGCACGCCTGTGCTATCGTATGCGCCGCGTTCGGTGCTCGCATGCGCATTCCGCGCATGCAGTTAAACGGGAAACAGGAGGCGGATGTCCGCCCGGCCTGTGCTGTCCCCGCAACGGTACGCCGCCCGCGCAACGCGCTTTTCCGCACGTGCGCCCAGGCCGCCCGCGATGCCACTGCCCTTCGACCGGGCGGGAAGGCTGCGGTCTGGCAAGCGGCCAGCCCGGATACCGGCCGACGCAAGGGGCGAGCGCGATGCTCGCCGAACGCCCGATCCGCGGGGGACGGATGGGGTGCGCATTCCACCCGCGTTCGCGCGGGGTTTCGCCCGATCCGTCATGCACTGCCTGCCCGCCGGCCGCCGATGTGCCGCCCGCCTTCCCCGTTCCACTGTGTCGACACGGTGCGCACCGTGCCGCGCGCGATGAGCCGCGCATGGCTCGTCGGCGCGGGCCCCGGCGACGCCGACCTGCTGACGCTCAGGGCCGTGCGCGCGATCGGCGCGGCCGACGTGCTGCTCGTCGACGATCTCGTGAACCCCGACGTGCTGCGCCATGCGCGCGCCGACGCGCTGATCGAGCACGTCGGCAAGCGTGGCGGCCATGTGTCGACGCCGCAGGAGGCGATCGTCGCCGCGATGCTCGCGCACCTGCACGCGGGCCGCAGCGTCGCGCGGCTCAAGGGCGGCGATCCGTTCGTGTTCGGCCGCGGCGGCGAGGAACTGGTCGCGCTCGGCGCGGCGGGCTTTCCGGTGGAAGTCGTCAACGGCATCACCGCGGGCATCGCCGCGCCGGCCGCGCTCGGCATCCCGGTCACGCACCGTGGCGACGCGCAGGGCGTGATCTTCGTCACCGGCCACGGCGCGGGAGCCGACGAGCCCGACTGGCGCGCGCTCGCGGCCACGCGCATGACGATCGTGATCTACATGGGCATCCGCCGCCTCGACGCGATTGCCGCGGCGCTGCGCGGCGGCGGCCTGCCCGGCGATACGCCGTGCGCGGCAATCGAAAGCGCCACGCGCCCCGAACAGCGCCACCTGCTCGCGACGCTCGATACGCTCGTCGAGTGTGTCGGTGCGGCCGGTATCGGTTCGCCTGCGATCGTCGTGATCGGCCGCGTCGCGGCGCTCGCCGACGATCCGGCGGTGCGTGCGGCGCTCGGCGGCTGCGCATGATGCGCGTCGCGCTCGGCGTCGGCTTTCGCGCGGGCGTCACGGCCGCGCAACTCGATGCCGCGATCCGCGCCGCACTCGCGCGCTACCCGGCCGCCGAACCGGCGCTCGTCGCGACGCTCGCCGACAAGGCACGCGCCCGTGCGCTGCGCACGCTGTGCGCACGCCGTGGCTGGCCGCTCGTCGCGTTCGATGCGGCGCAACTCGCGAGCCGCCCGGAACTGGCCGCGAGCGGCCCGTCCGGCGCCGCGCTGGCGCGCTTCGGCATCGCGGGCGTGGCCGAGCCGTGCGCGCAGCTCGCCGCGCCGCACGGCCGGCTGCTCGGCCCCAAATCCATCCGGGACGGCGTGACGGTCGCGCTCGCCGGCCCGCTCTGAACCCGTTGTTTCGCTTTCGACAGGACGATTCCCGATGAAGACCGATTCCGAATCCCATCAGCGGATGGCCGAACGCCGCCGCGCCGGCCACGAGAAGAAGCAGGCCGCCGCCACGCAGGAAAAGGGCCTGCTGATCGTTCACACCGGCAACGGCAAGGGCAAGAGCACGGCCGCGTTCGGGATGGCCGTGCGCGTGCTCGGCCACGGCATGCGGCTCGGCGTCGTGCAGTTCATCAAGGGGGCGCTGCACACGTCCGAGCGCGACTTCCTCGGCGCGGTCGCGCAATGCGATTTCGTGACGATGGGCGACGGCTATACGTGGAACACGCAGAATCGCGACGCCGATATCGCGACCGCGCGCAAGGGCTGGGACGAGGCGCGCCGGATGATCGACAGCGGCGACTACCGGATGGTGATCCTCGACGAACTGAACACCGTGCTGAAGTACGAATACCTGCCGCTCGACGAAGTGCTCGCGACGCTCGTCGCGCGTCCGGCGTCGGTGCACGTCGTCGTCACCGGGCGGCATGCGCCCGATGCACTGATCGATGCAGCCGATCTCGTCACCGAAATGCGGCTCGTCAAGCATCCGTACAAGGAGCAAGGCGTGAAGGCGCAGCGCGGCGTGGAGTTCTGAGCATGCCGGCCTGCCCCGCGCTGTTCGTCAGCGCCCCCGCGTCTGGCCAGGGCAAGACGTCGGTGACGGCCGGCCTCGCGCGGCTGCACCGCCGGCTCGGCCGCCGCGTGCGCGTGTTCAAGACCGGCCCCGATTTTCTCGATCCGATGCTGCTCGAACGCGCGAGCGGCGCGAGCGTGCATGCGCTCGACCTCGGGATGGTCGGCGAGGCCGGCTGCCGCGCGCTGCTCGCCGAAGCCGCGCGCGACGCGGACCTGATCCTGATCGAAGGCGTGATGGGGCTGTTCGACGGCACGCCGAGCAGCGCCGATCTCGCGGCCGCGTTCGGCGTGCCGGTCGTCGCGGTGATTTCGGCGAAGGCGATGGCGCAGACGTTCGCGGCGATCGCCTTCGGGCTCGCGCGGTTCCGGCCGGGATTGCCGTTTCACGGCGTGCTGGCCAATCGCGTCGGCTCGGGTCGGCACGCGCAATTGCTGCAACAGGCGTTGCCCGACGAGCTGCGCTGGCTCGGACACGTGCCGGCCGATGCGGGCATCGCGCTGCCGGAGCGACATCTCGGCCTGCATCGGCCGGCCGATATCGACGATCTCGACGCGCGGCTCGATCGCGCGGCCGATGTGCTCGCGCAGACGGCGCTGGCCGACTTGCCGCCGGCCGTCGCGTTCGCGGAACCGGACGTGGCCGCGCCGCTGCCGCGCGCGCTGGCCGGCAAGCGGATCGCGGTGGCGCGCGATGCGGCGTTCTCGTTCATCTATCCGGCCAATCTCGCACTGCTGGATACGCTCGGTGCGACGCTGCGATTCTTCTCGCCGCTCGCCGACGAACCCGTGCCCGACGATTGCGATGCGCTGTTTTTGCCGGGCGGCTATCCGGAACTGCATGCGGCGACGCTTGCCGGGAATGCCGTGACCGCACGGACGATTCGTGCGCACGCGGCAGCCGGACGGCCGATCGTCGCGGAATGCGGCGGGATGGTGTATTTGTGCGAATCGCTGACCGATGCGGATGGCTCGACGACGCCGATGCTCGGCCTGCTGCCGGGGCATGCGACGATGCAGCGCCGGTTCGCGGCGCTCGGCATGCAGCAGCTCGATACGCGCACCGGGCCGATGCGCGGTCATACGTTCCACTATTCGCGGCTCGCGACGCCGCTGGAACCGGTCGCGCGCGCCGCGCGCCCCGACGCCGCGCGGGACAGCGGCGAAGCCGTCTACCGGAGCGGCGCGATCGTCGCGACGTACATGCACATGTACTGGCCGTCGAATCCGGATGCAGTCGTGGCGTTGTTCGGCGGGGACGCGTTCTAGATAGCTGGATGCGGCGCTCGGATCGAGGCCGCGCGTTCGCCGTTCCGAAGCGGGGCCGATGCTCGGCCCGGCGCCGCGTGCCTCGCCTCGTCCGTCACACCAGAAACGCCTCGGTCAGCTTGACCCAATACGACGCGCCGGTCGGCAGCGCCGCGTCGTTGAAGTCGTAGCCGGGGTTATGCACCATGCAGCCGCCCTCCCCGTCGCCGTTGCCGATGATCAGGTAGCAGCCCGGCCGTTTCTCGAGCAGGAACGCGAAATCCTCGCTGCCGGTGAGCGGCACCATCCCGTCGATCAGATTGGCTTCGCCGACCCATTCGCGAGCGACGCCGCGCGCGAACGCCGTCATCTGAGCATCGTTCACGAGCACCGGGTAGCGGCGCTGGTAGTCGATCGTCGCGGTCGCACCGAACACGGCCGCCTGCGTATGCACGACCTCGTTGATGCGCGTTTCGAGCAGGTCGCGCACCTCGGGCTTCAGCGCACGCACCGACAGGCGCATCTGCGCGCGATCGGGAATCACGTTCGGCGCCTCGCCCGCATGGATCGCGCCGACCGTGACGATCGCCATGTCGAGCGGCGACACGTTGCGCGACACGATCGTCTGCAGCGCCAGCACGATCTGCGCGCACACGACGACCGGATCGATCGCCCGGTGCGGCACCGCGCCGTGACCGCCGCGGCCCTGCACGTCGATGACGACGGTATCCGACGACGCCATGAACGCCCCCGGCAGGAAACCGAATTTGCCGGTCGGAAAGCCCGGCATGTTGTGCATCGCGAAGATCGCGTCACACGGAAATTGCTCGAACAGCCCTTCGTCGAGCATCTTCTTCGCGCCGCCGAGCCCTTCCTCGGCCGGCTGGAAAATCAGGTTCAGCGTGCCCGAGAAGCGGCGTTCGCGCGCGAGGTGTTTCGCGGCCGCCAGCAGCATCGCCGTGTGGCCGTCGTGGCCGCATGCGTGCATCTTGCCCGCGATCGTGCTCTGGTACGGCAGGCCCGTCGCTTCGTGAATCGGCAGCGCGTCCATGTCGGCGCGCAGGCCGAGGCGCTGCTTGCCGTCGCCCACTTTCAACTGGGCGACGACGCCGGTGCCGCCGAGCCCGCGATGCACGGTGTAGCCCCACGACTGCAATTGTTCGGCGACGAGATCGCTCGTCGCGAATTCCTCGAAACCCAGTTCGGGATGGGCGTGGATGCGATGCCGAATCTCGATCATTTCGTCGGCGAGGCCTGCGGGAATCACGCTGTGCGTCACGGTGTCGTCTCCTGATGTGCGATGAGGAACATGCAGGCAACGATAGTCGATTCGGCAGCAACCGGGCAGACGGAAAGTCGTCGCGGTAGCAACCGGTGGTTGCTATATGGAAATATGGCTCAGCGCACATGGTGGCCGGCCATCCGGACGACTGACGCGGCCGATCCGGCCGTGCGACACTGGGCGTCCTGTCGCGAATTCTCGTGCAAGAGGGGTGGTCGTGGTCATTTATGCGCCTGAAATACTGCCTTTATCTCAAAGACTTACGAGATTATGTTCACTCTTTGACGTTTGTACATTTTTTGTGTACGCTGATAAAAAAGTGAACAAGCGATCCTCGTTGATGCCCAAGAACGCCACTCTCCCGATGTCGGAACAGCAGGTGCTCGACGAAGCGTGCGCCGCGTTCGGCCGCATAACCCCGCGCTTCAACGCGCGGCCCGTGCGCGTGCCGGCGGCATACCGCGCGCGTGCCGACGCGATGATTCGCTTCGACGTGGCGGGACAGGTGGTGGAGATGCCGGCCGCCGTGAGCCTTCGTATCGAATCGCTGGCGGGCGCGCTCGCGGAACTGCGTCGCCGCAGAGGCGGGACCGCACACGCGCCCGGCGAGCGGCCGCTGATGCTGGTCGCACCCTACCTTTCCGGCGAACTGGCCGCCGGCCTGATCGACCAGGGTATTCCGTTTCTCGACACCGCCGGCAACGCATGTCTGATCCAGCCGGAAGCGACCGTCATGATCGCGGGCCGGCCCAAACCTGCACGCACGCCGCGCCGGCAGGCGTCACGCGCGACGACGCCGAAGGGGCTGGCCATGATGTTCGCGCTGGCGACGCAGCCGGGCCTGGTCGCGCAGCCGTATCGGGAGATTGCCGCCGCGTCGGGCGTCGCGCTCGGCACGGTCAATCTCGCGATGGACGATCTGATCGCGCGCGGTCTCGTCGGGCAACGCCGCAACGGCGAGCGCCTGATTCCCGACTGGCCGCGCTTCGTACAGGAATGGGCCGCGCTGTACCCGAGCCGCTTGCGTGCGAAGCTGCCGAGTCGCCGGTTTGCCGGCCTCGCGCCCGACTGGTGGCGCGGCTTCGATTTCGCGGCTTTCGATGCGCAACTCGGCGGCGAGCCGGCGGCCGATCTGCTGACGCACGATCTGAAGCCGGCCGCGATCACCGTCTATACGCACGGCGCCGTGCCGAACCGCCTGCTGCTGCAGGGCCGCCTGCGTCCGGACGCGCACGGCGACGTCGAAATCCTCGAAGCTTTCTGGCCGCGCTCGCCGGCACTCGACTGGCGCGAGCAAGATGTGCCGCTCGTGCCGCCGCTCCTGATCTATGCGGATCTCGTCTCATCCGGAGACAGCCGCAATCTTGCCGCCGCCGAACACATCCATGACCGATACCTCGCCCACCCGCCCGCTTGAAGTTGATGCGAGCCGCCCGCTCGAGCCGGCGGCGGTGGCGCTGCTGCAGTCGGTTGGCGCGGCCTGCGCGCAACTCGACGCGGCATTCGTCGTGGCCGGCGCGACCGCACGCGACATCCTGATGTGGCATGTCCACGGCATCCGGCCGGTGCGCGCGACGCGGGACGTCGACGTCGCGGTGTGCGCGGTCAGTTGGCCGTTTCATGCACGGCTCGTCGATACGCTCGTCGCGACCGGGCAATTCGCCCGCGCGCCGAAGCATCGGCAGAAACTGCTGTTCGACAGCGGTACGCAAGGCTTTCGCACGGAACTCGACCTCGTGCCGTTCGGGCCGCTCGAAGCGCCGCCCGGCGAAATCGCATGGCCGCCCGGCGGCGACTTCGTGCTGAACGTGCTGGGTTTTCAGGAGGCGGTCGATACCGCGCTGACCGTGTCGATCGGCGCCGGCATCACGGTGCCGGTGGCGAGCCTGCCGGCGCTCGCGCTGCTGAAGCTGCTCGCGTGGAAGGACCGACGCGCACGCCAGAACAGCGACGCGTACGACCTGCTGTTCCTGCTCACGCATTTTCACGATGCGGGCAATCGCGAGCGCATCTGGGACGTCGCGCCCGACCTGCTCGAACGACATGGCTTTCAGCCGGAGCTGGCGGCAGCGGCGCTGCTCGCGCGTGACGCGAAGCGCGCCGCGTCGCCGCATACGCGCGATGCGATCCGCGCGCTGTTGTCCGACGAAGCGACTTACGCGACGCTCGGGCAGGATCTGCAGGCCCGCGCGTTCGCGCTCTTGCCAGGTGAATTCAATGACGATGCCGACCGGTATCTCGATGCGTTCCGCGATGGCTTCCTCTCGGACCCGCCCGTTCGTCGGGCATGACATGCTGCCGCGCGACGGCAATACCGTCGTGCATTCGCCGCGTCATGCCGAGGCTGCCCAGTCTTCGAGCGGCAACCCCGCGACACGACTGAATTCGCGACCATTGTTCGTGACGAGCACCGCACCGGCTGCGATCGCGTGGCCGGCGATCGAGGCGTCGTTCGCGTCGATCGGCGTGCCGCGTGCGGCAAGGTCGGCGCGGATCGCAGTCGTTGCATCGATCGCCGCGGTATCCCACGACAGCACGCCGTCCAGCCGCGCGACAAAGCTCGTCACGAGCTCGGCATGCTTCGCGATGCCTTTCTGCCGACTGCACCAAACCGCATTTCGGCATAAGTAACGGCCGATACGACGATCCGGTGCTGCGCGTTGACGCACGACTGCAACCGCGACAGCACCGCGGGCGGCCGCTCGCGCATGATGAACGAACAGATGTTCGTATCGAGCATGTAGAGCGTGGTCACCGCTTGGACTCCGTCGGCGCATCGGCGTCGCCGGACAAGTCGAAGCGGCCGGATTCGATGACGGCCGGGCGCTCGGCAAGGAAATCGGCATCGGCCAGCGGTTCGTTCGCGAACGACAGCCACGTGGGACGGACCGGCCGTAACAGCAGCGTATCGCCCTCGCGGCGGATCTCGAGCTCCGTGACACCCTCGAACTCCATGTCCTTCGGGATGCGGATTGCCTGGTTACGGGCGTTCTTGAAAATGGAAACGGTGCGCATGAGCCACTCCATGGGAGTACGATGCGCCCACTGTAGACATATGCTGGCATATGTCAATTTGGCGGGAGGCGAATCCACCGTTGCGCCCCACGTGGTCGAGGATGTCTGATTCATGCTGCCGGCCTGTCGTCGATGATAGGAGCAATCCATTCTTCATGACGCAGGCCGCGCGGTCCATATACCGGACGGCCAATGCATACGCATCGCAAGGCCGCGCACACCGTCGCACCGACGCTGCGCGCGCCGCCCCTCATGGCAACCGGAAAGTGTCAAAGAACGTATCGCGCTCGATCACGGTGAGCGCCGCGCGCTTGTGCGGGAAATCGAACTCCTTCAGCGTGTAGAACCCGAGCCGATGCATGTACGCGATATGCCGCACGTGGTCGACGCGCGGCTCGCCGACGAGCCGCTGCGTGCGCGGCTCGTCGACGAACATGTAGTGCAGCACCCCGCTCCACCACGCATGCAGCTTGCCGGCGCTCTGAAAACGCGAGTCGCCGATCAGCAGGTGCAGCCCGCGATCGTAGTCGTGCGCATCGTAGAACGGCGCGAGGCGGTCCTCCTTCGCCCAGTAGAACTCGAAATAGCCGAACGGCGTGTCGTCGAAATAGCCGATCATCGGGTGCATGTGCGGGTCGGCGAGCCGTTCGGCGAGATACGCCGCATGCTCGTCGCGCGTGCCGCGCTGGTCCCAGAAATGCGCGACACGGTCGAGGTTCATCCAGGTGCTGAACAGGTCCGCGTGCGCATCGATGTCGACGGTGCGCAGGCTGAACGTCATGCCGACCTGCGGCATCGCGCGGGCATAAATCTCGCCGGCCGGCGACGGCGGCCGCACCGGATGCCGATGGCCGTTCGTGATCGCGTAGCGCAGCGGCATCCCGCCCGACGCGGGCGCCTTCAGCCACGGCCGCGGATTCTGCCAGAACGTCGTGCGCGACACGGTGAGCCGCAGCGTGTCGCCCGCGACCTGCGCGCCGTCGATCACGCCTTCGCGCACCGCACGCGCGACGTACGATGCCACGGCCGCCGCATCGGCGCCGCCGAGCGGCACCGAGATCGTCGCCGCATCGTGCCGCGTGTCGGTGTTGAACAGTGCGACGAAGGTCGCGAGCAGCGCGTCCGGCGCGTCGTCGGGCCGCCATGCGTCGAGCGCCTGCTCGACGACGGCCGCCGCTTGCCCGTGCGCGGCGCCGTCGAGCGCCGCGGCCACTTCACCTTCGACGGCGTCGGCCGTGCCGGCCGGTTTCGTCAGCGTGTCCTGCATCACAATGCTCCCGCGTCGTGGCGATCGGCGAGCACGTGCAGCCCGCGTTCGAGCGCCGGAAACAGGCTGCGCTGGAAGTTGTTCCAGCGCAGTTCGAGAATCGTGTCGTCCGGCGCGATCGGCGTGTCGAGCACGTCGCAGATCACCTCGCCGGAATCGATACCGTTGTCGACGTAGTGGAACGACGCGCCCGTCATCGTCACGGGTTCGACGGACGACGTCGCGCCGGTGGCCCAGTCGACCCGTTCGCCGCGTGCGCCGTGCAGCGCGTCGAGCGTCGCCCACGCGCCGCGCCGCTGGTACGGCGAATCGTCGGCCGTGATGCCCGGGTGGATGTTCGCGATGCGCCGGTGAAAACGCGCGCCCGGCCGCACGAGTTCGTCGAGGATCACGAGCAGCCCGTCGAGCACGACGATGTCGGCGTCGAGTTCGAGCAGGCGCTCGAGCAGGCGGCGCTCGAATGCCTGTTTGCCGGTCACGCGTTCGCGCGCGTCGCGCGGCAGCCGCCGATACGTCGACGCGATCGTGCAGAACAGTTCGTCGACGGGCCGGCCTTGCACCGTCAAGCCCTCCGGCAAGATCCACGGGCGGCCCGGCGTGCGTGCGAACCCGTAATCGGCCACTTTCGCGCGGTCGGATGGCGACCCGTCGTCGTCGTCGACGATCACGCCCTGGAGCGTGTAGCGTTCGCCGAGCGGCGAATCGTTCAGGCGTTCGACGAGGAATTCGAGCGGCGCCTTCATGTAGCGCGTGCCGCCCCGATAAGCGACCGGCTGGCCGGCACGATCGGCCGCGCCGTTGCGCAGCGACTGGATGTAGACGAGATTTTTCTTCGGCATGGAGGCGTCGTGGAAAAAAGCGGACGAAGGCGCCGCGGCCGGCCCGCGCCGGCCACGAAGGCCGGCCGGCGAGCGGCGGCGCGCGACGTCACCAGTTGTATTTCGCGGTCGCGATCACCGTGCGGTCGGTCCCGAAAATGCAGACGTTCGCCGATTGGCAACCGCTGATGTAATGGCGATTGAACAGGTTCGTCCCGTTTACGGCGAAGCGCCAGTTACGCGTGTCGTAATGCAGGCCCGCATCGAACAGCGTGACGCTCGACACCGTCAGCGAGTTGTCGGCCGCACCGGCCGACGCGCTCTGGTAGCGAATGCCGCCGCCGAGGCCGAAGCCGGCGAGCGGCCCCGTGTGCCATGTCCAGTCGGTCCACAGCGACGCCATCTGGCGCGGACGCGGAATATCGACCGGCCAGTTGTTCAGCGTGTTGTCGTTCGCCTTGATGACCTTCACATCCTGGTAGACATACGACGCGACCACCGACAGGTTCGGCGTGACCTTGCCGGTCGCGCTCAGCTCGATCCCGCGCGAACGCACTTCGCCCGTCTGCACGGACTTCGTGCCGGTGTCGTCCTGGCTCGGCAGCGCCGGCGTCAGCACGTTGGTCTGGTTGATCTGGTAGATCGCCGCGTTCAACATCAGGTTCTTGCCGGGCGGCTGCCAGCGCAGGCCGGCCTCGATCTGCTTGCCGCGCGTCGGCTGCGGCAGCCCGCCGCCGAGCAGGTTCACGCCGATCAGCGGATTGAACGACGTCGCGTAGCTGATGTACGGCGACAGCCCGTAATCGCCCTGGTACGTGAGGCCGACGCGGCCGGTGAACGCCGTGACGTCCGCCTTCGTCGACGTGCCGGCCGCGCGGTCGTCCATCCGCATGTTGACCCAGTCCTCGCGGCCGCCGAGCGTCAGCGTCCAGCGGTTCCACTTGATCTGGTCCTGCGCGTACAGGCCGAACGTGTTCATCGTCGTGTACGTATTCGTGCGGTACGTGGTGTTCGGATCCGAGAACACGGCCGTCGTGACCGGCGTATAGACCGGGTTGTACAGGTTCAGTGTCGGCGCGGCGGCCAACCATTCGCTGTCGGTCGTGGTCTGGCGGTTGTACTGGAAGCCGAGCAGCAGCGTGTGCTGCAGCGGCCCCGTCGCGAACCGGCCCTCGAGGTTGTTGTCGATGTCGAAGCGGCTGTAGTTCATCTGGAACACGCCGGCCCAGCGATTGACGGTGGTCAGCGTGTCGTCCGAGAAGCCGTTGCCCCACACCGAACCGTTGTCGAGCGACAGGTGCATCAGGCGCGTGTTCTGACGGAACGTCCAGGCCGGCGTCAGGTTGCGCTCGAACTGGTAACCGACCGACCACTGCTTCTTGCGGTAGTAGTTGAAGTTGCCGTCGCCTTCGTAGATGTCCTTGTCGATCTGGCCGTTCGGATTCGGCAGCACCGTGCCCTGCGCCGGCAGGAAGTTCGACGAGATGTCGCCCCAGTCCTGCAGGTAGGTCGCGGACAACGTCAGCGACGTATCCGCGTCCGGGCGCCAGCGGAACGACGGCGCGAGTGCGACGCGCTGATCGTTGTTCGGTCCCGTCAGTGCATTGCCGTCGCGCGCGACGCCGACGAACCGGTACGCATACTTGCCGTCCGGATCGAGCTTGTCGCCGACGTCGATCATGAACTGCTTGCGTGCGTAGTTGCCGATCTGCACGCCCGCTTCGCGCACGCGCTCGCCGTCGGCGAGCTTGGTGTGCACGTCGATGATCGCGCCCGGATCGCCCGCGCCGTACAGCACCGAGGTCGGCCCGCGCAGCACGCTGATGCTGTCGATCATGTACGGATCGACGCGCCAGCTCGCGAGGTTGATCGTGTTCGGCACCTGCAGCCCGTTCACGTAGGCGGTCGGCGTGAAGCCGCGCAGCGCCGCGTACCAGTCGGAGCGGTTGTCCGATCCGTACGACGAGAAGCCCGGCACGTAGCGCAGCGCCGCGTTCACGTCGGTGGCGCCGGTCATCTCGATCTGCTGCGCGGTGACGACGTTGATCGTCTGCGGGATCTCGTTGAGCGGCGTGTCGGTCTTGGTGCCGGTCGTGCTGCGCTTCGCGACGAGCCCGACCGTGCCGTCTCCCGCCGAGGCCGCGTTGACGGTGATCGCCGGCAGCGTGCCGTTTTGCGCGCCCGTCGACGGATTCGCCGTCGCGCCGTTTTGCGCACTGCTCGCCGACGCCGCGGCGCCTGCGTTCACGGCCGGCGCCGTCTGGGCGTAAGCGTGCCCTGCCGCCGCCGTACCGAACGCCACGCTTGCCGCGGCTGCGATCGCACGCAAACGCGTGCCTGTTGCCCACTCCATCTTCTTCTGCTCCACTTTTTTCATGCGGTCTCCGACCGCGCCTTTGTCAAAGAGCGAAAGCCATCCGGCCCGCGCTCACCCCGTTGTTCGGTCGTTTTTCATGCGTTGCCCGGGCCGCGCCTTCGTCATGCGCGGACGCGATCCCGTCTTCGAGCGACGCGCAGATTTCGTCCGCGCGGCGCGCCAGTACCGACAGCAGCGTGTCGGACAGGCCGTGGCTGTCTTCGCAGCAGCCTTGCAGATAGATGCGCGGCGCGAAGTGCTCGGGCGTCGCGAGCAGGTAGTCGCGCGTCACGTCGCCGCGCGCGAGCGCATCGCCCAGATGCGGCGCGAGGCCTTCGAGCAGCGCCGAATGCGTGTCGCGGCGGTAGCCGGTCGCGAGCACGAGCGCGTCGAAGCGCTCGACGCGCGTGATGCCGCTCAACCGGTCGCGCAACGTCAACTCGATGCGGCCGTCGGCGGTGCGCACCGCGGCCTCGATCGCGCTGTTCGCGAGCAGCGCATGACGCGGCGTGCCGTCGATGCGCTGCAGGTACAGCATTTCGTAGATCTGCTCGATCAGCGGCCGGTCGACCACCGCGTAGTTCGTGTCGCGATAGCGCTCGAGCAGCGCACGGCGCGCATCGTGCGGCTGCGCATAGACGACGTCGGTGAATTCGGGGCTGAAGATTTCGTTGACGAACGGGCTGTCGTCGGCCGGCTTCAGCGCGCCTGCGCGCATCACGAGGCTCGCGTCGACGTGCGGGAAGCGGCGCGCGAGGTCGATGAACACCTCGGCCGCGCTCTGCCCCGCCCCGATCACCGCGACACGGCGTCGCTCGCCGTCGGGCGACGCGACGAGCCGGTCGATGTCGGTCAGGTAGGATGACGAATGGATCACGCGGTCGCGGCCGAGCGCGGCGAACGCATCCGGAATCGCCGGCGTGCCGCCGACGCCGATCGACAGCGCACGCGTGACGCGCTGGCGCTCGTGGCCGGCCGCGTCGCGCGACAGCACGCGCAGTGCGTCGATCCTTGCCCCCTCGCCGCGCACGGGTTCGATCCCGAGCACGGTCTCGCTGTAATGGACGCGATCGTCGAACGCGTCGGCCACCCAGCTCAGGTAGTCGTGGAATTCGACGCGGGTCGGATAGAAATTCTTCAGGTTCACGAATTCGTTCAGCCGGCCGCGTTCGAACAGGTAGTTGATGAACGTGTAGCGGCTTTTCGGATCGCGCATCGTGACGAGATCCTTCAGAAACGAGATCTGCATCCGGCAGTCGTCGAGCAGCATCCCGCGATGCCAGCCGAATTCCGGCTGGCGCTCGACGAAGCAATGGGCGAGCGCGTGCACGCCGCCGCGCTCCGCGAGGCGCACGGCCAGCGCCAGATTCGACGGCCCGAAGCCCACGCCGATCAGGTCGAATACGGTTTCTCTCTGCATGTCTCAGCTCCCTTGTCGGTGAATCCGGCCCGTCAGACGTGACGACCGGAGAAGAACGTCTCGCGCAGCGTGCGCATCCACAGCGGCTGCGCGTCGGCCAGCGCGAGACGGCGCTGCCGCGCGAAGCCGTGCCGCGCGAGATGGTCGGCAACCCGCGTGTGGCCGGCCGGAACGGCACAGCCGACCGCATCGGTACGCAGGTCGTCGAGAAACAGGTAATGCACGACGGACGGCAGCCAGCCGGCTACGCGGTGCGGGCCGCGCCAGCGCGGCTCGCCGACCAGCATCCGCAGCCCGCGGTCGTAGTCGCGCGCAGCGACGTGCGGCGCGAGCGCGTCCTCCTTCAGCCAGAACGCTTCGAAATACGCGAACGGCTCGCCGTCGAAGCAGCCGACGAGCGGCGTGACGTGCGGATCGGTTTCCTGCGGGCCTGCCGCGCCGCATGGCGCGGGCCGTGCGCCCGGCCAGCCGTCGCGCACACGCGGTTCGTCGAACCAGCGCGCGAGCCGCTCGGCATCCTCCGCCGGCTGCCAGCCGCGCAGCGTGAAGCGCACGCCGAGCGCCGGCAGGTCGCGCGCGTAGACGTCGCCGCGCGGCGCGGGCGGCCGGAGCGGATGACGCCGGCCGTCGGTGATCGTCGGCAGCATCGCGCACGGCGGAGGCGCGCCGACGCGCCACAGGTCGGCCTGTTGCGCCCAGCCGTCGCGCACGCAGCGGCCGCCGTCGGCGAGGACGCCGCTCGCGCGCAGCGCGTCGAGCGCGACCGCCGGCCAGGCGGCCGGGTCGAGCCGGATCGCCGCGTGGCGCGCGCTGTCCGAGAACGCCGCGGCCAGCGCGGCCAGCAGCGCCCGCCGCTGGTCGGCCGGCGCCGCGCGATGGTTGTAGGCGACGAGGCGCAGCGCGCCGTCGTCGCCAAGCTGCACGCGCAGCAACTGCGCGCCGATCCCGTCGCCCTGCGCGACGCGGATCTCCACGCCGTCGCGCACGGCGAACAGGCCGTCCGCGAACGCGAGGCGGTAGGTATCGAGCATCGTGAATCCGTCCGGACGCACCTCAGCCAGCATGGCGCGCCTCCTGTCCCGTTTGCGCTTGCGCATCGAGCCGCGCGCCGAGCGCTGCGAGCGTCGGCGCCGCGAACACGTCGGCGACCGTCAGCGCATGGCCGGCACGGCTTGCGGCGTCGACGAAGCGCACGACGTCGAACGACGTCGCGCCGGCTTCGAACAGGTCCGCATCGGGCTCGGGGGCGGCCGTCGCGAACGTGTCCGACCACAGCGCGGCGAGCACGGCAGCGGCATGCGACGGCATGGCGTGGATCCGTGTCGCGCCGTCGGCGCGCGCGCCGAACGCGACGTGCGTATCCGCGCGCTCATCGGGCGCGCCGAGCACGGCTTCCGACGCACCGGCGAAACGCGCGACTTCGTCGTGATACAGATCGACGAGCGTGTCGACGAAATCGCGCGCGAGCAGTTCGTCCGCATACGAGAACGCGGCGCTCACGCGGCCGTCCGGATGCTCGACGACGTCCAACTCCAGCGTAAACACGACACGATGGCGCACGTCGTCGAATTCGGCCAGCGACAGGCCGGCCCAGTCGCGCGCGGCCGCACCCGTCGGGCGCAGGTAGTTGAACATCACCTGGAACAGCGGATTGGCCTGCGCGGCACGCGGCGCACGCAACGCGGCCACCACATCGGCGAACGGCACGTCGGCATGCGCATACGCGGCGAGCGCCGTGTCGCGCACCTGTGCGAGCACGTCCGCGCGGCGCGCGGCCGGGTCGATGCGCGTGCGCACGACGACCGCGTTGATGAACAGGCCGAGCGCCGCGCGGGCCGCGTCGCCCGTGAGCGCGCGCGTCGACGCAAGCACGCCGACCGGCTGGTCGGCCACGCCCGTCGCGCGGAACAGCGCGGTGTTGAGCGCCGCGTGCAGCAGCATCGGCAGCGTGGCGTGCGACGCCGACGCGGCGTCGCGCGCGGCGCGAATCAGTTGCCCATCGAATTCGAACGCGATGCGGGCCGCGCGCCATTGCGGCACGGCCGGCGCGTCGGCACGCTGCGGCAGCACGCGCGACGGCAGATCGGCGAGCGCATCGCGCCAGTACGCGATGCGCGCCGGATGGCAAGGCGCCGGCAGCACGAGCGGCAAGGCCGGCTGCACGGCTTCGGCGGCCGGCACGGCGCTGCGCTGCACGCGGGCGACATAGCGGGCGCGCACCGCGTCGAGCCACAGCTCGATCGATTCGCCATCCGACACGATGTGGTGAATCGTCAGCGACAGCACGTGATCGTCCGCACCGAGCCGCAACACGCGAGCGCGCCACAGCGGCGCGTCGGCCGCGAGGTCGAACGGTGCGAGCGCATCCGCGTCGGTCAGCGCGGCCGCGCGGGAGAGCGCATCGGCGTGGGCCGACAGGTCGGTCACCGGCAGATCGATGGCAACGTCCGCGTCGATCCGCTGGCCCGGCAGCGCGCCGTCGCGAGCGACGAGCCGCGCACGCAGCGCCGGATGCACGGCCGCCGCGTCCGAGAACGCCGCGCGCAGCGCCTCGACATCCAGCGGGCCGCGCACGCGCAGCGCGACCGGAATGTTGTACGCGGCGCTGTCCGGTTGCGCGCGCCACAGGAACCACAGGCCGAGTTGCGCGGGCGACAGCGGCCATACGCCGTGCGCGTCCGGTTTGACCACCGCGACGCCCGGCGCCGCGGCGCCCGCATGCGCGGCGCGCGGCGCATCGGCCACCTGCAGCGCGTATTGCGCAAGCACGGGCGCCTCGAACAGCGCACGCACCGGCACGTCGCGGCCGAGCCGTTCGGTCACGCGCGTCGCGACGCGCACGGCCGCGAGCGAATGACCGCCGAGATCGAAGAAGTGATCGCCGCGGCCGACGCGCTCCAGGTTCAGCACGTCGCACCAGATCGCCGCGAGCACGGCTTCGTCGCCGTCGTGCGGCGCCTCGTACTCACGTTCGATACGCACCGGCGCCGGCAGCCGCGCGCGGTCGACCTTGCTGTTCGCGTTGCGCGGCAGCGCGTCGAGCACGATCAATTGCGAGGGCACCATGTAATCGGGCAGCGTGCGGCGCAGATGCGCGTCGAGCGTCGCGGCTTCGACCGGCTGCGCGGCTGCCTGCGCGTCGGCGGTCAGTTCGACGTACGCGACGAGTTGCGCGAGCGCGCCCTGCCCGTGCACGACCGCGCATGCTTCGCGCACCGCGTCATGTGCGGCGAGCTGCGCTTCGATTTCGCCGAGCTCGATGCGCAGGCCGCGCAGCTTCACCTGGTGATCGACACGGCCGATGAAATCGAATACGCCGTCCGCGCGGCGCCGCACGAGGTCGCCGGTGCGGTACAGTCGCGCGCCCGGCGCGCCGTACGGATCCGGCACGAAACGCTCGGCCGTCAGCGCCGGGCGGTCGAGGTAGCCGCGTGCGACGCCGATCCCCTCGCCGCCCAGATACAGTTCGCCGATCACGCCGACCGGCAGCGGATGCAGCCGCGCGTCGAGTACGTGCGCGGTGCGCGCGCCGACCAGCGTGCCGATCGGCAGATACGCGGCGTCGCCGAGCTTCGCGAGATCGTCGCCGGGGCGAAACATCCACAGCGTCGGCGTGATGACCGTTTCGGTCGGGCCGTAGCCGTTGACCACGCGCACGTTCGGCAGCGCACGGCGCAACATCGCGAACGCCTCGCGCGACGTCGCCTCGCCGCCGACGGTCAGCGAACGCAGCGTCGGCGGCGCGCCGTGCGCGAGCGCCCATTCGGCGAGCTGTGCCGCGCAGCCGGGCGGCACGTAGGTCATCGTCACGCCGTCGCGGATCATCATCGCGCAGGTCTGCGCGGGCGGCCACAGCACGTCGGCCGTCACCGACACGGCGGCGCCCGACATGTATTGCGAAAACCAGCCTTCGTGCGCACCGTCGAAATTGACCGACTGGAACAGCAGGAACACGTCGTTCTCGCTCGCGCCGTAACGCTCGGCGATCGCCGCGCAATGCAGCGCGAACGACGCGTGGTCGACGATCACGCCTTTCGGCTTGCCGGTCGAGCCCGACGTATAGATCGCATAGGCCGCGTGGCCGGGCAGCACGTCCGGCAACGCGACGTGCGCGGCTTCGTCGAGCGCATCGATCGCATCGGCGCGCCACACGCGCAGCGCAGGCAGTTCGGGCAGCGACGCGGCGCTCGCGGCGTCGGTCAGCACGTGCGCGATGTTCGCGTCGCCGACGATCTGCGCGAGCCGTTCGCGCGGGTGAGCCGGGTCGAGCGGCACGAACGCGGCGCCCGACTTCAGCACCGCGATCAGCGCGACGAGCAGGTCGACCGAGCGCTGCAGCGCGACGCCCACGCGCATCTCGGGCCGCACGCCGGCCGCCACCAGATGGCGCGCCAGGCGCGCCGCGCGGTTATCGACTTCGCCGCGCGTCAATGCGCGATCGACATCGGCGACGCCGCGTGCGTCGGGCCGCGCGTGCGCATGCGCGGCGATGCGCACATGCACCGGAACGAACGGCTCGGCAGCGGTCGCGCCGGCCGGCGCGTTCCACGCGAAGAGCTGCGCGCGTTCGTCGGCAGGCAGCCAGTCGAGATCGCCGATCGGCATGTCGGGGCGCGCGAGGGCATCGGTCAGCAGCGTGACGAAGCGCGCGGCCAGCCGTGCAATCGCATCCGCGTCGAACAGATCGAGCGCGTAGATGAAAGCAGCGTCGAAGGTGCCGTCCGGCGTCGCTTCGACGGACAGCGTCAGGTCGAATTTCGCGGACGGCGTGCCCGACGGCAGCAACGCGGCCGATGCCGAGCCGAGTGCCGGCAGCGCGCGGCGTTCGCCGTACGCGGCCATCACCTGGAACAGCGGATGGTGGCTTGCACTGCGCGGCACGCCGAGCGCGTCGACCACCTGCTCGAACGGCACGTCCTGATGCATTTGCGCATCGACGAGCGCGCGCTGCGTACGCGCGACCAGCGACGAGAAATCGCCGTGCGCGGGCACGTCGACGTCGATCGCCAGCGTGTTGACGAAGAAACCGATCAGGCCCGCGACTTCCGCGCGCTCGCGGTTCGCGGCCGGCACGCCGACGCAGATCCGTGCGTCGCCGGTCGCGCGCGCCAGCAGCGCGTCGAGCGCGGCGAGCAGCACCGCGAACGGCGTCGCGCCGGCCGCGGCCGCGAACGCGCGCAACCGCGCACCGATGCGCGCATCGAGCGAAAACACATGACGCGCGCCGCGCGCACTGCGCCGCGCCGGCCGCGCGGTCGCGCCGGGCAGCGTCAGCACGCCGCGCTGCGGATCGAGCCGCTCGCGCCAGAACGCGAGCTGACGGTCGCGCTCGCCGGCGTCGAGCCAGCGGCGCTGCCACAGCGCGTAGTCGGCGTACTGGATCGGCAGCGGCGCGAGCGGCACCGGCTCGCCCGACGCATACGCGCGATAGAACGCCGCGAGTTCGTCCAGCATCACGCCCGACGACCAGCCGTCCGACACGATGTGATGCACGGTGAGCGCGAGCCAATGATGCGTCGCGTCGAAGCGAATCAGATGCGCGCGCACGAGCGGCGGCGCCCCGAGATCGAACGGTTCGGCTTCGTCGGCCGTCGCGAGCGCTTGCGCGCGCGCCACGCGCTGCGCATCCGGCAACGCGTCGAGATCGGTTTCGCGCCACGGGCAGCGCAACGGCGCGTGGATCGTTTGCGCGACGCCGTCCTGCGCTTCGTCGAAGGTCGTGCGCAGCGCCTCGTGGCGCGCAATCAGCGCATCGCATGCGAGACGCAGCGCATGCACGTCGAGCGGGCCCGTCAGCGCCAGGCGCTCGGTGATGTGGTACGCGTCCGGCGCATCGATCAGCCGCGCGTGCAGCCACAGCCGCGTCTGCGCGAACGACGCCGGCACGCGGTCGCTGCGCGGCGTGCGCGGCGGGATCGGCAGCACGCGGAAGTCGATGCCGGCCGCGCCGAGCTTGTCGATGAAGACCGCGCGCTGCGCGTCGGGCAGTTGCGCGAAACGCGTCGCGAGCGCGAGCCAGTCGGGTTGGACCTTCGTCATCCGTCGTCCTTATTGGGTTTCCAGTTCGCCGAGCAGCGCGTCGATCGCGCTTGCCGCATCGGTTGCGCCGCGTGCCGCGCAGGCCGCGTCGATCGCTTCCGCGCAGCGCGCCAGCGTGCGCGTGTCGAACAGCGTGCGCAGCGGCAGCGCGAGCCCCCAGTGCAGGTTGGCCTGCGCGTGGGCCTGCGTCGCGAGCAGCGAGTGGCCGCCGAGCAGGAAGAAATCGCCGTCGCGGCCGATCGCGTCCACGTGCAGCACGCGCTGCCAGATTTCCGCGAGCGCACGCTCGGTATCGGTCGCGAGTTCGACGGCTTCGGTCGCTTCACGCACCGGCGCGGGCAACGCATGGCGGTCGCACTTGCCGTTCGGCGTGACGGGCAATGCATCGAGCTCGATCAGTTGCGACGGCACCATGTACGCCGGCAGTTGCGCACGCAGCGCGTCGAGCAACGCCGCGCGGTCGAGCGGGCCAGCGCCGCCGCGGGCGACGTAGCCGATCAGTTGCTCGTCGCGCACGATCACGACCGCATCGTTGACGCCCGGCGCCGCGCGCAGCAGCGCCTCGATCTCGCCCGGCTCGATTCGCTGGCCGCGCAGCTTCACCTGCGTGTCGACACGGCCGAGGTAGTCGAGCGCGCCGTCCGCGCGCCGGCGCGCGAGGTCGCCGGTGCGGTACATGCGGCCCCCCGGCACGAACGGATCGGGCACGAAGCGCTCGGCGGTCAGCGCCGGACGGCCGAGATAGCCGCGTGCGAGGCCCGCGCCCGCGAGATACAGTTCGCCGGTCGCGCCGGCCGGCACCGGCTGCCACGCGGCATCGAGCACGTGCAGTTGCAGGTTCGCGATCGGATGGCCGATCGGCACCGCGGCCGCACGCGCGTCGTCGGGGCCGCAGGTCCAGTGCGACACATCGATCGCGGCTTCGGTCGGCCCGTACAGGTTCACGAGCGTCGCGTTCGGCAAGAGGCGCGCCATCTTCGCGACGAGTTCGGGCGCCAGCGCCTCCCCGCTCGCGACGATCAGGCGCACGCTGTCGCATTGCGCGGCGGCCGAGAAATCGTCGAGATGCGCAGCGAACGCGGCGAGCATCGACGGCACGAAATGCAGCACCGTCACGCCGTGCGCGTGGATCGCGGCGGCCAGACGCGCCGGATCGCGGTGATCGCCCGGCGCGGCGATCGCGAGCTTCGCGCCGATCGCGAGCGGCCACACGAATTCCCACACCGACACGTCGAAGCCGAACGGCGTCTTGTGCAGCACGACGTCGTCGCGCGTCAGCCGGTACGCATGCTGCATCCACGCGATCCGGTTCGCGAGCGCGCCGTGCGTGTTGCCGGCGCCCTTCGGCTTGCCGGTCGAGCCGGACGTGTAGATCAGGTACGCGAGCTGCGCGTCGTCGATCGCGGCGGCGTGATCGTCGGTATCGCCCGCTTCGTCGGCCAGCAGTTCCGCGACCGTCAGCAGTTGCGTCTCGGCGCCCTCGCCCAGCGCGGCCTCGACCTGTTCGCGCAGATGCGCCTGCGTGATCGCGACGGCCGGCCGCGCGTCGCGCAGCAGGTAAGCAATGCGTTCGGCCGGATAGTCGGGATCGACCGGCAGATACGCGGCGCCGGCCTTCAGCACGCCGACGAGCGCCATCACCATGTCGAACGAGCGCTCGACGCACAGCGCGACCGGCGTATCGGGCTGCACGCCGCGCCGGCGCAGCGCAGCGGCGATGCGCGACGTCGCGGCGTCGAGTTCGCGATAGGTCGCGCGCTGCACATGGCCGCGAGCGTCCGCGTATTCGAGCGCGGTCGCGTCGGGCGTCGCCCGTGCCGCGTCGCCGAATTGCAGGTGCAGCGGCTGCCGTCGTTCCACCGGCCAGGTACGTGCGGTGTCCTGCGCACCCGTCAGCGCATCGCGGGTCGCATCGTCGGCGATCGACAGCGTGCCGAGCCGCGCGTCAGGCGTACGGGCCAGCGCATCGAGCGCGCAGGCGAAGGCGCGGTGCCAGGTCTCGACCTGACGCGCGTCGATGCGCGCGGTGTCGTAGCCGTAGTCGATCGTCAGTTCGACGCCGGTTTCGATCACGAGCGTCAGCGCGAAATCGGTCGCTTCGATGCTGCGTACGCCGCTCAACGCCAGCGCGCGCGGATCGGCATCGCGCGCGGTGTCGTCCACCGGATAGTTCTCGAATACGACCAGCGTATCGAACAGTGCGCCGCCCGCCCCGCGCGCCCAGCGCTGGATGTCGGCGAGCGGGGTGTGCGCGTGTTCGGCGGCGGCCGCGTTCTCGCGTTGCAGCGTTTGCAGCCAGTCGGCCGCCCGTTGCTGCGGCGCCGGCGCGGTGATCACCGGCAGCGTGTTGATGAAAAGACCGAGCACCGAGTCGACGTCCGCGAGCGCATCGGGACGGCCCGCGACGGTCGCGCCGAACGCGACGGCCGGCTGGTGCGTCATCCGCTGCAGCGCGAGCGCCCATGCACCCTGCACCAGCGTGTTGACGGTCAGTTTCAACGCGCGGGCGGTCTGCGCGACGCGCGTCGTCGTGTCGGCATCGAGCGTCGCGCGCCACGTGACCATCTCGGCATCCGCGCGGTCGGCCGTGCGTTCCGCGATCAGCGTGGGCGCGTCGAGCCGCGCCAGGCGCTCGGTCCAGAAGCGCTCGTCGGCGTCGCGATCGCGCGTGCCGAGCCACGCGATGAAGTCGCGATAGCGCAGCGCCGGACGGCTCGCGAACGGCGACACGGCGTCCGGGTCGCGGTAGTCGCGCAGCACGTCGGCGAGCAGCCGCGCGGTGCTCCAGCCGTCGAGCAGCACGTGGTGACGCGTCCATACGACGCGCCATGCGTCGTCCGTCACGCGGATCAGCGTGAGCCGCATCAGCGGCGGCTCGCGCCAGTCGAAGCCGCGTGCGCGGTCGGCCGCGAGCCACGCGTCGAAATCGGCGTCGAGCGTGTCGCCGCGCGTGCGCCAGTCGAGCTGCTCGACCGGCATGCGCGCGTGGCGATGCACGCACTGCAGCGGCGCGGCTTCGTCCGGCATCACGCTCGTGCGCAGGATGTCGTGACGCGCGACGGATGCGTCGAACGCAGCCGCGAGCCGGTCGGCGTCGAGCGCCGTTGCGGTCGCGACGAGCTGGTTCACGTAGCTCGCGTGGCCGGGCGCGAACAGCGCATGGAACAGGATGCCCTGCTGCATCGGCGACAGCGGATACACGTCGTCGATCGCGCGCCAGTCGAGCGGTGCGCGCTCGATCGCGGCCTGCGTGAGACCGGCCGCCTGCGCGAGCGGGAAATCGCCCGGCGTCGCGCCGGCGCCGCGATGCGCGACGCGCGACGCGCAGGCGTCGGCGAGTTCGCGCAGCGCGGCCGCGAAGCGTTCGGCGAACGCGTCGATCGTCGCGCGTTCGAATTGCGGCGCACCGTAGACCCAGTGAACCTTCAGCGTGCGCGCGCCGTCGCCGTCCGCGTCGAGGTACGCGTGGATCGCGAGCGTATTGCCGAGCGGGCCCTGCGGGTCGCGCTCGACGCCGGTGCCGCCGAAACGCGGGACGAGCATTGCATCGCGCGGCGCGTCGAACTGGCCGAGATAGTTGAACGTGACGCGCGGGCGCGGCACGGCGGCCAGCGTCGCGCGCGTCGCCGTATCGCCATGGTGCGCGAGCACGCCGAAGCCGAGCCCCTTGTGCGGCACCGCGCGCAGCGTGTCCTTGACCGCGCACAGCGTGTCGCGGGCCGTCGCTTCGACCGGCAGCGTCACCGGGTAATGACTCGTCAGCCAGCCGATCGTGCGGCTGGCATCCGCGTCGTCGAACAGCGCCTCGCGGCCGTGTCCTTCCAGCTCGATCCGGCACGATGCGGCGCCGCGCGCGCCGGCCAGCGCCAGCGCGAGCGCCGCGCCGAGCAGCTCGATCGTCTGCGTGCGATAGGCCGCGTGCGCGTCGGTCAGCGCGGCGCGGGTCAAGGCCGCGTCGATCGTCTGCACGACGACTGCCGCATCGGCGTTCGTCGCCGCTGCGTCGGGGTGATCGGGCACGATGTCGTCGCCCTGCGCCATGCAGGCCCAGTAGGCGGCTTCGGCTGCGAACGGCGACGCCGGCTCCGTTGCGGCGCGGGCGAGCCGCGCGGCCCATGCGTCCGCGCGCAGGCCCGGTTGCGACAGGCGGATCGGCGTGCGCTCGCATGCGGCGCGATAAGCGGTGTCCAGGTCGTCGAGCAGGATCCGCCACGACACGCCGTCGACGATCGCATGGTGAATCGCGAGATAGAGCCGCGTCGAACCGTCCGGCAGCCGCGCCGCGCACGCGCAGGCGAGCGGCCCGCTGCCGAGGTCGAGACGGCGTTGCAGCGCGTCGAAACGTGCCAGCGCGTCGGCTTCGTCGCGAGCGGCGGCTTCGACGAACGGCAGCGCGTCGTACGGCTTCGCCGCATCGCTCGCGTGCCACGTGCCGTCCGCGCCGCGCGCGAAGCGCTGACGGAATGCGTCGTGATGCGTGAGCAGCGCGTCGAATGCGCGGGCGAACGCGTCCGCGTCGAACGCGCCGCGCACATCGAACGACACCGACTGGTTCCAGTGGCCGCGGTGCGGGATATCGAGCGCGAAGAAGCGTTGCTGCGCGGGCGTCAGGATCGACGTGGCAGCCGGCAGCGCGACGGCAATCGCGTCTGCGCTTGCAGGCCGGGCGGCGATGGCCGTGTCGTCCGTTTTTGCGATGCGTGCGAGTTCGGCGACGGTCGGCCCGTCGAACAGTTGCTTCGGCGTGAAGCGCACGCCGCGCTTGCGCGCACGGGCGATCACCTGCAGCACGAGGATCGAATCGCCGCCGAGTTCGAAGAAATTGTCGTCGCGGCCGACTTTCGGCGCCTTCAGCACGGCTTGCCAGACGTCGGCGAGCACCGTTTCGACCGCGCCCTGCGGCGCATCGCCGGACGCGACCGCGACCGGCACGGCCGCCAGCTCGCGCAATGCCGCGCGATCGATCTTGCCGTTCGCCGTCACGGGCAGGCGCGCCAGCGCGACGAATTGCGCGGGCACCATGTAGTCGGGCAGCTTCGCGGCGAGCGCGGCGCGCATCGCGGCCTCGTCGAATGTCGCGCCGTCGCGCATCACGACGAACGTCGCGAGCCGCAGGCGGCCATCGTGCTCGATCGCGAGCGTTTCGGCCTGCGCGATCGGGCCGGCCGCGCGCACGGCCGCACTCACCTCGCCCGGCTCGACGCGGTAGCCGCGAATCTTCACCTGGTCGTCGATACGGCCGAGGAAAACGAGCCGGCCGTCCGCGCGCAACCGCACGCGGTCGCCCGTGCGATACAGCCGCGCGCCGGGCGTGAACGGATCGGGCACGAACCGTTCGGCGGTTTGCGCGGGGCGTCCGAGATAGCCGCGTGCGACACCCGGCCCGCCCAGATACAGCTCGCCCGTCGCGCCGGCCGGCACGCAGGCGCCGAACGCGTCGAGCACCAGCGCGCGCGCATTCGGCAGCGGCACGCCGAGCGGCACGCCGCTCGCGGGATCGCGCGCGTCGGCGGCGATCGACGCCGTGTCGCACGCGATCGCGCCGACCGTCGCTTCGGTCGGCCCGTAATGGTTGATCACGCGGCAGGCCGGTGCGAGCGCGGCCAGCCGCGCGACCAGCGCCCACGTGAGCGTTTCGCCGCCCGTCACGAGCGCGTGGCGCGGCAGCACGTCGGCCGGCGCGCGCGCATCGAGCAGCGCCTGCAGGTGGCTCGGCACGATCTTCAGCACGCCGACGTCGCGACGGCGCATTTCGTCGGCGAACAGATCGGGATCGAACGCACACGCGGCCGGCAGCAGGTGCAGCGTGCGGCCTGCGCACAACGCGCCGAACAGCGTCGTGTGGCCGAGATCGGCCGCGACGGTCGAGACCATCGCGAACGACGCGTCGGGTGCGAACGCGAGTTCGTCGAGCATCCCCTGCACGTAGTCGGCCAGCGCGCCGTGCGAGACGACGACGCCCTTCGGCGCGCCGGTCGAGCCCGACGTATAGATCAGGTACGCGCCCTGTTCCGGGTGCGGCGCGGTGCGCACGCCGGCCGCATGGGCCAGCGTCGCGTCCTGCACGAGCGCGTCGACGTCGAGCGGCTGCGCGTCGGTACCCGCCGGCCACGCAGCCGGCTCCGCGACGAGCGCCCAGCGCGCACCGCAGTCGGCAGCCGCCGCGGCGAGTCGCGCGGCCGGCTGCGCGGGGTCGAGCAGCACGGCCAGCGCGCCGGCTTTCAGCGCGCCGAGCAGACCGACGACGAAACGCGCCGAGCGCTCGATGCAGACGACGACGGCCGCCTCGGCGGCCACGCCGCGTTGCGCCAGCGCCCGCGCGATGCGGTTCGATGCGTCGTCGAGCTCGGCGAACGTCAGCGAAGTCGATGCGTCGGAAAGCGCGATGCGATGCGGATACGCGGCCGCCTGCCGGGCGAATGCGGCGACGATATCGGCATGTTCGACTTGCAGCGCACGGCCGTCGCGCGGCTGGCGCGACGCGGCCGAAGCATCGCACGGTAGCGTGGCCGTCGTGTGCTGCGGATCGCGCGCGGCCGCGCCGACGAGCGCCGCATAGCTGTCGAGCCATGCGCGCGCGGTATCGGCGTCGATGCAGTCGGTCGCATACGCCGCGACCAGTTCGATCCCGTTCGCGTCGTCGGTGAAATCGAGCGCGAAGTCGAAGCGCGCGGCGAGATCGGGGCCCGGCGTCGCGACCGCCGTGGCGCCCGGCAGCACGCTGTCGTGCCGTGCGTCGAACTGCTGCGCGAACTTCACCCGCAGCCATTCGTCGCCGCGCTTGACGGGCGGCTTCACCGCGTCGACGACACGCTCGAACGGCACGTCCTGGTGCGCGACCGCGTCGAGTGCCGCGGTACGCGCCGCGTCGACGAGCGCGCGGAACGGCAGCGTCGGCGCCACGCGTACGCGCAGCGCGACCGTATTCAGGAAAAGGCCCAGCAGCGCACGCGTTTCGGGACGCTGGCGATGCGCGACCGGCACCGCGACGACGACGTCCGTTTCGCCGGTCAGGCGCGACAGCCATGCGTCGAGCGCCGCCAGCAGTACCGTGAAGACGGTTGCCCGTGCGTCGCGTGCGAGTTGCCGTACGTCGGCCGCGACCGCATCGGGCAGGCGCACCGACACGCGCGCGCCGTGCAGCGTGCGTACCGCGCCCGGCTGGCGATCGACCGGCAGCGCGAGCGGGCCCGGCACGTCGCGCAACGCGCCGCGCCAGTAGTCGAGCTGGCGCTCGCCCTCGCCGCCGGCCAGCACGTCGCGCTGCCAGTCCGCGTAGTCGGCGTACTGGATCGGCAATTCGGGCAGCGACGGTTCGCGGCCTTCGGCATACGCGCGATACGCAGCCGACAGTTCGTCGAACGCGCAGCGCGAGCTCCAGCCATCGGTGATCGCGTGATGCGCGGTCAGCAGCAGGCGATGACGATCGTCGGCGAGCGCGATCAGCGTCGCGCGCAGCAGCGGGCCGCGCGCGAGGTCGAACGGCTCGGCCGCGTCGCGCTCGGCGAGACGGGCGGCTTGCGCGTCGCGGGCGGCCGGCGGCTGGTCGCGCAGGTCGACCGCGACGATCGGCACCGGCAGATGCGCATGAATCCGCTGCATCACGACGCCGTCGTCGTTGTCGACGAGCGTCGTGCGCCAGGCTTCGTGACGGCCGATCACGTGATCGAGCGCCCGCTGCAACGCGTCGCGGTCGAGCGCGCCGTCGATCGTCCAGTGTGCGGCGATGTGATACGCGGCGCTGGCGCCGCGTGTTTGCGCGAGCACCCAGAAACGTTGCTGCGCGAGCGATGCCGCACGGTCGATGTGCGGCGCACCCTGCGCACCCGGCGCCGCCGCATCGGCCGCCGCACGGCGCGCGGCAATCGTGGCCACCGGTTCGCCGGTCTCGCGTTCCGCCCGGTCGAGTGTTGCGGCCAGTTCGGCGAGCGCCGGATCGGCGAACAGCGTATCGAGCCGCAGATTCACGCGCACGGTGGCGCGGATCGCGGCCTGCAACTGCATCGCGGCGAGCGAATCGGCGCCCAGCGCGAAGAAGCGATCGTCGCGCGACGGCGTGACGTCGAGGCCCAGCAGCGTCTGCCAGAGGCCCGCGATCTGCCGTTCGGTCGGCGTGCGCGGCGCATCGCCTGCGCCTTGCGCCGTGTCGCGCGCGGCGGCGATCCGCTCGCGCAGCGCGGCACGGTCGAGCTTGCCGTTCAGCGTGTACGGCAGCGCATCGCAACGCACGAACCGGTGCGGCTGCCAGGCGGCCGGCAATTGCGCGGCCACGTGCGCCTTCAATGCGGCATCGTCGGCCGCCGCGCGCAGCGCGACGCACGCAATCAGCCGCGTCGGCCCGTTGGCGGTTTCGGCCACCACGGCCGCGTCGGCCACGGCCGGGTGCGAGCGCAGGCATGCGGCGATTTCCGCCGGCTCCACGCGCACGCCGCGCACCTGAACCTGATCGTCGAGGCGGCCGAGAAAGTCGAACGCGCCGTCGTCGCGCAGGCGTGCGAGGTCGCCCGTGCGATAGACGCGCGCGCCGGGTTCGCCGTGCGCATCGGGAATGAAACGTTCGGCCGTGAGCGCCGCGCGACCGTGATAGCCGCGTGCGATGCAGACGCCGCCGAGCAGCAGCTCGCCCACGCCATCGGCTGCGGCGCCGCCGATGCGTGCCACGCGCGGGCCGATCGCGCGGCCGATCGGCAGCGACGCATACGCGTCGTCCGCGGCCAGCACCGGCGTTTCGCCCGGTTCGACCGGCCACAGCATCGGCGAGATCACGGCCTCGGTCGGCCCGTAACCGTTGATCAGGCGGACTGCCGGGAACGTGCGGCGCACGAATTCGAACGCCTGCTGCGGCAGCGCTTCGCCGCCGAACGCGAGTACGCGCAGTGCCGGCGGCACGCCGTCGCGCGCGGCGACGGCCGCGAATTCGCGCAGGTACGCGGGCGGAAATGCGGCGACGCTGACCGCTTCGCGCACCATCAGCGCATGCGCGGCGTCCGGCGCGAACGGCTGCGGCGGCGCGACGACGATGCCGGCGCCGACCGCGAGCGGCGCGAGCCAGCATTCGTGCGCGGCGTCGAAATTGACCGACGCGAAATGCAGCAGACGGTCGCCCGCCTCGATCGGCAACGCGGCCGCGAGCGCGTCGCAATGCGCGGCGAGCGGCCCGTGCTCGACGACCACCGCCTTCGGCGTGCCGGTCGAGCCCGACGTATAGATCATGTACGCGGCCGAACGCGGGTGCACGGTCGTCGTGTCGTCATCGAACGCATCGTCCTGCGCGACACCCGATGCGTCGGCCGTCGCGTCGAACGCGTGTTCGAACGGCGTGCCGAGCGCCGCACGGCCGGCGGCGTCGACGATGCCGTGCCGCAGTTGCGCGTCCTGCACGATCCAGTCGAGGCGTGCGGCCGGATGGCGCGGATCGAGCGGCACGAACACGCCGCCCGCCTTGAGCACGGCCAGCAGCGCGACGAACAGTTCGCACGAACGCTCGACACATACGCCGACCCGCACTTCGGCGCCGACGCCGGCCGCGCGCAGGCGCCGGGCGAGTTGCGATGCACGTGCGTCGAGCGCACCGCGCGACAGGCGCAGGTCGTTCTGGAAAGGCACCGCGATCGCAGGTGCGTCAGGCGCGATGCGCGCCAGTGCGCGGATTCGGTGATGCAGCGCAGTCGGGAAACTCGTCATGTGCGTGAAGTCCTTCGGTCCGGCCGCTTCGGCCAAGTCTCGGGGCCGCTTGGGGCGGCTTCACTGGTGTGACGAACGACGCGGCCGATTTTTTACCGTTTTGCGCGCAAAGTGCGTGCGACCGCTTTTTTTGACGACGGGGCTAAATATTTGCGCGGCCCGTTCGTCTATCAGGGAGGAACGCCGCAACGGGGCAAGCTCCGCCCGCTGCGTTCGCGCCAGATTCGCCGTTTTTCGCGTTATTGCCCGCCTTCCCTTTACCGACGTTGCCGATGACAGCCGCCCACGAGCCCTCCTCCCCGCCGTCCCTCGACGCTTCCCCCGCCCGCCCCGCGGCGCGCCTGATCCTTGCGCTGCTGCGCGAAAGCCGCGTGTCGCTCGCGCTGGCGCTCACCGCGTGCGTGCTGAACGGCGTCGCGAGCGTGCTGCTCGTCGCGACGCTGAACCGCGCGCTGTCGCAACCGGGGGCGGCCGATGCATCGCTCGCGTGGCGCTTCGCGTTGTGCGCGGTGATCGCGCTCGTCACGCGGATCGTGTCGGGCACGCTGTTTGCCCGCCTGTCGCAGGACACGATGGCGCGGCTGCGCGTGCATCTGGCGCGGCGCGTCGGCGCGGCCGAATTGCGCGACATCGAGCGAATCGGCGCCGCACCCGTGCAGTCGGTGCTGACCGACGACGCGACCAACGTGTCGATGCTGTTCTTCGCGTTGCCGAACCTGGTCATGCATGGCTCGATCGTGTTCGGCTGCCTCGGCTATCTGGCGTGGCTGTCCTGGCCCGTGTGCGTGCTGGCGCTGGCCGCGATCGTCGCCGGCTCGCTCGGCTATCACACCGGCGACCGCCGCGCGATCGCGTCGCTCGAAGCCGCCGGCCACGCGCAGGACCGCCTGTTCGGCTATCTCGGTTCGCTATTCTCCGGCGCGAAGGAGCTGAAGCTGCACGATGCGCGCGCCCGCCAGTTCGTCGACGGCCAGCTCGGCGCCGCGATCGGCGAGGTGCGCGACCACCGCCGCCGCGCATTCAGCGCGTATGCGGTCGGGGTCGGCTGGATCATCTTCCTGTTCTACGTGTTCCTCGGCGTCGCGTCGTTCTGGCCGCAGCTCGGCGTGCATGCCGACCCGGCCGCGGCCGCCGGCTACGTCGTCGTGTTCCTGTTCATGCTCGTGCCGCTCGACGGCCTGCTCAACAACCTGCCGACCGTCAACGCGGCGCGCGTGTCGCTCGCGCGGATCGAAGGCGTGATGGCCGAATTCGGCGCGCTGCGCACGGTGCCGCCCGCGGCCGATGCGCCCGACGTGCCGCCGGCCGGCGCCGTCACGCTGCGCGGCGTCACGCACGCGTATTTCCACGAGCGCGACGAACGGATGTTCAGCATCGGGCCGATCGACCTGACGATCAAGCCGGGCGAGCTCGTGTTCATCGTCGGCGGCAACGGCAGCGGCAAGACGACGCTCGCCAAGGTGCTGACGGGGCTCTACGAGCCCGAGCAAGGCACGATCGAGGTCGATGGCCGCACGATCGGCTGGCGCGAGCGCGCAGCCTACCGGCAGCGTTTCAGCGCGGTGTTCAACGATTTCCATCTGTTCGATGCGCTGCTCGGCATCGTCGACCCCGACGATCCGTCGCGCGCACAGGCCGATGCGCGGGCGAACGCGCTCGTCGCGAAACTCGCGCTCGACCACAAGGTGAAGGTGGTCGACGGCGCGTTCTCGACGCGCGCGCTGTCGACCGGGCAGCGCAAGCGGCTCGCGCTCGTCGTCGCATACCTGGAGGATCGTCCGTTCTACCTGTTCGACGAATGGGCGGCCGACCAGGATCCGTCGTTCAAGGCCGTGTTCTACGAGCAATTGCTGCCCGAGTTGCGCGCGCGCGGCAAGGCCGTGATCGTGATTACGCACGACGACCGCTACTTCGACCTCGCCGACCGTCTGCTGAAGCTCGACAACGGGCGCATCGTCAGCGACACGCAACCGGCGCGCGTGCGTGCGCAGGATGGCGTCGATGCGCTGAGCGCGTAACGCGGCGGTCGATCGAAACATCGCCGGCACGCTGCACTGGCAGTGTGTCGGCGATTGTCGGATTGTCGTTTCGCAGGGAATGGAGCGCGAAGTGTGGCGAACGGGAAAAAGCGGAAGCCACGCGTCGTCAGCCAGCACGACGCCCTGCCGGCATCCCCCGGCGCCATCCTCCGCGCACTCAGCGCACGGCCGGCAGCTTCAACATCGTGTCGGTCATCACGTCGGCCAGCTTCAGCGCCGACATCGGGCCGCCGAACCCCCAGATGTTGCGCTCGATCAGCGCGATCCGGTGCGCCTTCAGCGCGGGCACGAAACGCCACACCGGCGAATCGAGTTTGGCCGACAACGGCACGTCCATCTCCGACGCGGTCACGAACAGCACGGCGAGATCGCGCTGCCGCAGCAGATCGGCCGACGTCACGTACAGCGTGCCTTCCCGCGTCGGCTTCTTCGGCCACGGATCGAGCCCGAGCGCCCGCGCGAGGCCCGCGGACGTACTGTTGCCCGTATAGGCCCAGTAACGATCGGGCAAGCCGAGATCCTGCAGCAGCGCGACGCGCTCGCCGTTGCGGCCCGCGGCCGCGAGCCGCGCCGCATTGCGCGCGATGCCGGCGTCGAGTTGCGCTTCGACTGCCTGCGCGCGCGCGTCGCGCCCCGTCACCGCGCCGATCGTCCGGAAGATCTGCCGCATCCAGTCGAGCTGCGTGACCGGCACGCCGCCCTCCGACACGTTCGGGCTGAACTGGAACAGGATCGTCGGCGCGATCCGGTCGAGCGCGTCGAAGATCGGCGCATGCCGGAAACCGACGCCGATGACGAGATCCGGCTTGACCGCCGCGATCGCCTCGAGCCCGGGCTCCTGCCGCGAGCCGACGTCGGTCACGCGCGCGAGCTGCTCGCTCCGGTAGCCGAGCCAGCCCGGGTAGAACGCCGTATCGGCCATCCCGACCGGCACGATGTCGAGCGCGATCACGCTTTCCGCGAACATGAAGTCGAGCGCAACCACGCGCTGCGGCCGCACGGGCATCTTCGCGCTGGCCTGCGACACGACGGGATTGCCGGCCAGCGACACGGCGCCTTGCGTACCGCCGGCGCCCCCGGCCTCGGAAACGGCGGCCGCCGATGCGGACAACGCGCCGCAGCACGCGGCGCCGAGCGCGGCGAGTGCGCCGAGCGCGTGCCGGCGGCCGGGGCGCGTCACCGGATCGCGTCCTGCTCGGCCAGCGCCGCGTCGTCCATCGTCAGTAGCAGGGGGCAGCTTCCACACAGTTGCGTTTCTCCAGGAATTTCGTAGCGCAGGCAGCACACGCGGCGCGCGCGAAACGGCGTCGGCAGCAGCGGCGAGCGCGGCAGCGCGTCGCGCACCGGCATGCGCAGCGGATTCGACTCGCCGTGCATGCAGGTCGAACCGAACAGCCAGTTCGCGTCGCCGACGGGATCGGCCGCGCACGGCAACGCACGACAGGTCTCGAGCAGATAGTCGAGCAGATTGCCCGCGTTGCTCCACAGCACGCGCGGCGTGACGCGCCCCATCGCCGCGAGCCGGTCGATCACCGCGCCGAGATGCGCGATGAGCCCCGCATAGCGCGGCTCGGGATCGTCGCACGGCGCACCGAGCGCGTCGCTTGCGAAATACAGCGCGGCCGGCATCCCGCCATCGAGCGCGACGAACGTACGCTCGGGCGTCATGTCGAGCGGCCGACCGAGCGTCAGCGCGGCGACGACGCCGGCCGTCGCCGCGCGGCCGAAATAGTATTTGCTCCACTGCGACATCAGCGCACGCGCATGCTGAGTCGGATCGCCGCCGTAATGGTCGACCATCGCGCCGAGCACGGCGTCGCGGTGCGCGGGCAACGCGCTGACGGGCACGACGATGCGACCCGGCGCGTGGGCATCCTCGGGCATGCCGAGCCACACGACGTCGAGGTGTTCGGCGAACGGTTGCGGCGCGAACGCCGAAAAGCGCATGGCACGCGCGCCGTCGAGCGACGGCGTCATCGCCCCGCGCGCCGGGCGCGGCGCCCCTCGAGAACCAGCAGCCCGAGCAGGTACGGTGCGCCGATCAGCGCGGTCAGCACGCCGGCCGGCACTTCGCGCGGCGCGACGACGATGCGCGCCGCGAGATCCGCGGCGCCGAGGATCAGCGCGCCGCACGCCGCCGCGAGCCACAGCCGCGTGCGATGCCGGCGCGCGCCGAGCATCGTCGCGACGTGCGGCGCCATCAGCCCGATGAAGCCGACCGGCCCGACCGCCGCGACCGCCGCGCATGCGGCGAGCGTCGCGATCGTCAGCGCGAGCGGCCGCAGCGCCGCCACCGGCAGGCCGAGCGCAGCGGCCTGGTCGTCGCCGAGCGCGAGCATGTCGAGCGGTTTCGCGAGCCACGCGAACACCGGCACCGCGAGCGCGCACCACGGCAACAGCATCGAGACCTCGCCCCAACTGCGGCCATACGTGCCGCCGACGAGCCACACGACGAAGCGCGCGGGCTGCACGCTTTCCTGCGTGATCAGCCACTGCGCGAGCGTGGTCCACAACGCGCCGATCACGATGCCCGTCAGCGCGACCGCGAGCGGCGCGTAGCGATGCCGGTGATTCAGCGCGAGCGTGATCGCGAGCGACAGCCCGCCGCCGATCAGCGCGGCGGCGGCAAGCGTCACGTGGCCCATCAGCGGCCACGTCGACAACGCGAACAGCGTGACGAGCCCCGCGCCCTGCGTGACGCCGAGCACTTCGGGGCCTGCGAGCGGATTGCGCACGACGCTCTGCATCGCGACACCGCTGACGGCAAGTAGCGCGCCGGCGAGCAGCGCGCACAGCAGGCGCGGCATGCGCAGGTCGATCAGCATGCGCGCGAGCGCATCGTGACCGGACAGCGCGGCCGACCAGCGCGCGGGCGACAGCCACTCGGGCCCGGCCGACACGCCGACCAGGACCACCAGCACGCCCGTCGCGACGAACAGCGCGGTGCGCAGCGGCCAGCCGAGCCGTTCGAGCCAGCCGACGAGCCGCGTCGAGCTGCCGCCCGCCGCGCGTTCGGCATCCGCGTGCAGCACGCCTGACCACGCGGCGCCGCGCCGGATCATCGCGAGCATCAGCGGCGTGCCGACCAGCGCGATCGCGACGCCGGTCGACAGCGTCGCGTCGAGGCCCGACGCGAGCACCGCGCTGTCGGTGACGAGCACGAGCGCGCCGCCGGCGAGCGCCGACAGCGGCACCAGCACGCCGAGCCGGGCCGCGCGCGCGCCGCGCACCTGGCGCAGCAGGTTCGGCGCGACGAGGCCGACGTACGACAGCGGGCCGGCGATGCTGACGGCCACGCTCGTGAACGCGACCGCGACGATCGTCGCGGCGAGTCGCGTCGCATCGACGCGCACGCCGGCCGCGGCCGCCGCATCGTCGCCGAGCGTGAGCGGATTCAGCGGCCGGATCACCAACGGCAGTGCGATCAGCGGCACCACGAGCCAGCGCACGGCGAGCGCGAGGCCCGTCGCGCCCGGCTGGTACAGGCTGCCGTTGGTCCACAGCGCGGCGCCTGCGATGTTCTGCTCGAAGAACGCGAGCACGAGCGTCGACAGTGCGGCGAACAGCAGCATGCACACGCTGCCCGCGAGCACGAGCCGCAACGGCGTCGCGCGCCAGCCGCCCGCCGCGACGATCGCGCACGCGGCGGCGGCGAGCCCGCATACGAACAGCAGCGGCACCGACGCGACGCCCGCCAGCGCCGGCACGAGCATCGCCGCGAGCAGGCCGAGTTGGGCGCCCCCCGTCACGCCGAGCAGGTCGGGCGATGCGAGCGGATTGCGCGTGAGCGACTGGAACAGCGCGCCGGCGATGCCGAGACAACCGCCCGCGACGAGCGCAGCCGCGACGCGCGGCAGATTGAGGTCGAACAGGAATACGTGCGCGAGCGACGCGGCATCGCTGCCGGGCGCCGCGTCCCACCACACGCGCAGATCGGGGGCAATCCGCAGCGCCGCGAGCAGCGCGATCAGCACGACGAGGCCGAACGCGATCGCGCCGGCCCGCCCTGTCGTCGCCCCGTTGCCCGTCGCCGCGAGGCGCTTGCGCATCGCGAACGTCGTCATACCGCGAGATCCCGGTCGAAGACGCCGGCCGCCTGCGGCGCGCCGTCGGTCGACGGCCCGTAGGCCGGCACGCACATCGGTGCGCCCGTGCGCGGATGCGCGAGCTTCAGCATCTCGACGCCGAACGCCGCGCGCAGCCGCGCCGGGTCGAGCATCGCGTCGGGCGTGCCCTGCGCGACGAGGCGGCCCGCGCGCATCAGCACGATCTCGTCGCTGTACGCAGCCGCCTGGTTCAGGTCGTGCAGCACCCACACGATCGTCAGCCCGCGCGCACGGTTCAGCGCACGCAGTGCATCGAGGATGTCGAGCTGGTGATGGATGTCGAGATAGGTCGTCGGTTCGTCGAGCAGCACGATCGGCGCCTGCTGCGCGAGCGCCATCGCGATCCACGCACGCTGGCGCTCGCCGCCCGACAGCGCGCCGACGTCGCGCTGCGCATCGTCGGCGAGGCCACTCGTTTCGAGCGCCTCGTCGATTGCCGCATGATCGATCCGCGACAGGCCGCGCAGGAAGCCGCCGTACGCATAGCGCCCGTACGCGACGAGCTCGCGCACGGTGAGGCCCGACGGAATCTGGTTGAACTGCGCGAGCATCGTCAGCTCGCGCGCGAGCGCGCGACGGCGAAACGATGCAAGCGGCTTGCCGTTCACTTCGACATGACCGGCGCGCGCGGGCTGCAGGCCCGCCAACGTGCGCAGCAGCGTGCTCTTGCCGCAGCCGTTCGGTCCGCACAGCGCGGTGACGCGGCCGGCCGCGATCGACAGGTCGAGCCCGTCGATCACGACATGGTCGCGATATCCCACCGACAGCCCGCGCGCGGCAAGCGCGGCGGTACTACGCGTCATCGATCCTCCGTTCGGTCGCGCGGGACCGTGTAACTCTGGGCCATCGCGACGACGACCTTGCGCGGCCCCTCGAACGGGTCGCGTGCATGCGCGCTCAGCATGTTGTCGAGCATCAGCACGTCGCCGGTGCGCCACGGGAACACGATGCGCTGCTGGTCGAGCACGCCGCGAATCTCCGCGAGCGCGTCGGCCTCGAGCGGTTCGCCGTCGCCGTAGTACACGTTGCGCGGCACGTTCTCGAGCCCGACCGCGTCGACGAGCGCTTCCTGCATGTCTTCGTCGAGCGCCGACAGGTGAAACAGGTTCGCCTGGTTGAACCAGACGCGCTCGCCCGTGCGCGGATGACGCGCGACGGCCTGGCAACGCTCGCGCGTGCGCAGCAGCAGCTCGCCGTCGTCGTCGGTGCGCCACGCGCATTCGATGCCGCGCGCCGCGCACATCCGCTCGACCTCGGCCGGCTCGTCGGTGCCGAACGACTGCTGCCACGGCAGATCGAGCCCTTGCCCGAAATTGCGCACGTACAGCAGCTCGCGCTTCTCGAAGCGCGCGACGAGCGCCGGATCGAGTGCGCGGTACACGGCGCGGCTGTCCGCGATCGGCGTCGCCCCGCCCTTCGGCGCGGCGAGCGCGCAGTGGAACCAGATCCGCAGCGGCCATTCGCGCGTGTACGACTGTTCGTTGTGCAGCGGAATCGCGCGGTGCGGCGGGTATTCAGTCGACGTGTAGACCGCGCCTTCGACCTGGCTGCGCGGCGTCGACGCGTATTCATAGCCGATCAACGGATCGCCGAACGAAGCCGCGAACTGCTGGAACGCGTCGATCGACGGCACGCGAAAGCCCGTGAACAGCACGCCACCCGCCCGTTCGAGCGTGTCGGCCGCGATCTCGCGCGCCAGCGACGCGACGTCGTCGATCGACATCCCGTCGTTGCCGCGCGGCGACACGACGGTGGGCAGCCCCGGCTCGATACGCAGGTCGTCGAGCGTCGGCAACGAAAGCAGGGTCATGCAAACGTCCTCTTCAGGTGAGGCGCCGCACCCGCGGCGCAGCAGATCACGACGCGCGCGTCGCGCGCTCGCCGTCCATCGCACGGCGCAGGCTCGCCGGGCGCATGTCGGTCCAGACTGTCTCGATGTGCGCGAGACAGTCGGCCTTCGGGCCGCTCACGCCCACTTCGCGCCAGCCGGCCGGCACGGGCCGGAACGTCGGCCAGATCGAATACTGTTCTTCGTCGTTGATGACGACCGTATAGACGAGATCGTCGGTGTCGGCGGAAGGCGTCGGGGCTTGCGTCATGATCGGAAATCGCTGGGCGGTTGAAGGAGGCGAAGCGGCGGATTCGGCCGCTCCTGTCTGATAGACGGTTGGCCGGCGCGTTTTTTTACCGCCGCCGCGCGCGGCCGCCGAGGAACACCGGGCATGCGACGCCGCGATGGCACGCGTCGAGGCATTCCGCGCAATGGCGCTCCGCGTCGCGCACCATGAAATGCACGAGCGTCTGCGACACGTTCAGCGCGCGCGCCGCGGTCTGCAGCGTCTCCTCGCGCAGCCGCACCATCTCGAATGCCGCACGGCTGCGCGCCGGCAGGTCGTCGAGCGCGGCCCACACGCGCCGCAGCGTATCGCGCGTCATCAGCGCGGCTTCCGGCGTCGGCTCGGGCGACGGCACGTCGAAGCCGTCGTCCTCTTCCGTGTGATAGACGTTTTCCAGGCTCTGCCGGCGGCATGCGTCGATCGACGCATTGCGCACCATCCGCGTCACGTACGCGACCGGCTGGCGCACCGCGTCCTGGTTCGGGAATTCGACGAGCTTCACGAACACGTCGTGCACGACGTCCTCCGCGCGGCTCGCGCAACCGACGAAGCCGCGCGCGACGTTGACGAGCATCGCGCGATGGGCGATCAGCACGTCGAGCAGCGCGCCCTGCGCGCGGGGCTCGGACGCCCGGCGCGGACGCGGCGCGGCGCGTGGCGGCAGGTCCGGATAACTGCCGAGGAACGGGTTTGCCGCTGTCGCCGCCGGTCGGTCGAGCACTTCCGCCATGGCCATCGATCTGCTCCGTCAAATTCCGAGATAGCGCAATTTAACGTAAACGCAAATCATTCTCAATCCGATTACGAGATGACCCTTTGGGTCATCAGGATTTGTCTGAACAATTGGTGGAATCGTTGTTGGAGTGGACAGGTGTATATCTGCGCTGCGCAGACGGCTCGCACGCCGCGCACGCATGCTTTCACGTTCCTGACGAAACGCCTGCACGTGTCATCGGCGGTAGCAACTTCTTACTACGTGAAATTTTGGGGGCTCGTACGATCGACCTGCCGTTTCCAAGGGAGAGCAACATGAAATCCATCGTGTTATCCGCAGTCATGGTGGGCGCGCTGTCGAGCGTGATGCTCGCCGGGTGCGTCGCCTACCCTGGCCCTGCCGAAGTCACGATCGGCTGGCATGGCGATCGTTACTGGGACGGAAATCGCTACTGGGAGCGCCGCGACTGGGAAGCCCGGCATCCCGGCCCGCGTGACGACCGCGATCGCCGGGATGACCGCCGTGACGACCGTCGCGACGATCAGCGGCCGCAGTGGTGATGCCGCTGCGCACTCTTGACCCATCATTCAACGACAGGACCTCGACATGAAGACGCTACTCAAAACCCTCACCGCCGCCGCCGTTGCCGCCGCCGTGCTCGTGCCGGCCATCGCCGAAGCGCATCCGCACCGCGTGTGTCACTTCGAGCATCACCATCACAAGGTATGCCGCTGGGTGCGTTGAGCGTCGCGCAGCCGATGCGGAAAAGCGCCGCTTGCCGGCGCTTTTTTTCGTGGTCGACGCCACGCGGCGTCCACGCTAGCGCTGCCACCGCTCCGGCGCGAGCCAGATCGGAAACGACAGGATCACCGCGAGCCCGCGCCCGTCGATACCGGACGTCACGTCGACCGCCCCGCCGTGAGACTCGGCGATGCGCGCGACCAGAGACAGTCCGATACCGCTTCCCGGCTGCGCGGTGCCCGGCACCCGGTAGAAGCGTTCGAAGATTCGCTCGCGCTGATCGATCGGCACGCCCGGTCCGTCGTCCGCGATCCGCAACCCGACCCGCCCTGCATCCGCAACGCCATCGCACGTGATCTCGACCCGCCCGCCTTCACGGCCGTAACGCAGCGCGTTGTCGATCAGGTTGCGCACCGCGATCGCGACTTCGTCCAGGTCGCCCCACACGCATACCGGCTCGACCGCCACCCGCACCGTCTGCCCGCGTGCATGCGCGGCCGCGTCGAAGTCGCTCGCGATCAGCGCAACGAGCCGTGCCAGGTCGACCGGCCCATGCTGCTCCGCACGCGAGCCGGCATCCAGCCGCGCCAGCTCGAGCAATTGCGCCGACAGCCGCGCGCTGCGCTCGACGCCCGTTGCCAGCCGGCGCAGCGCCGCGTCCTTGTCCGTCGGATCGTCCGCCCGCAACGCCACTTCCGCCTGCGCCGACAATGCCGCCAGCGGAATGCGCAATTCGTGCGCCGCATCGCCGATGAAACGGCGCTCGGTATCGACGGCCTGACTCAGCCGCGCGAGCAGCCGATTGAACGATTCGACGAGCGGCCGGAGTTCGCGCGGCAGCATCGCCAACGGCAACGGCGAAAAATCGAACGCGGCCTTGTGCTGGATCGCCCGCTGAACCTCGCGCACCGGCCCGAACGACCAGCGGATCCCCCACCAGATCGCCACGCCCAGCATCGCGAGCATCACCGCCGTATTGAACAGGCCGAGCTGCACCGCATTGCTGGCCTTCTCCTGCCAGGTCGTGGCCGGCCCGCCGGTCTGCACGTGAATCCGGCCGGCCGGATCCGCGAGCGAGTAAACCCGCCAGGTCTCGTCGTGCGCGAGACCGCGTCCGGCGCTCACGCCGTATCCGTCGCGCATGTCGGCCTTGAGCGCCGGCCCCGGCGCATCCGCGCTGTGCATGACGTTGCGGCCGTCGACCCAGATCTGGAACGCGACGTCGTATTTGCTGTACGCCGTTTTCGGCAACACTGCCTGTGTGCGCACTTCGGGCAGGCGATCGATCGTATCGGGCAACGACAACAGCAGCAGTTGCGCGGCGCCCTCGAGCAAGCCGTCGCGCCAGCCGCGCTGTTCGCGCCACAGGCCGATGCCGAGAAACGCGCCCCAGCCGGCCCAGAACACGACGACCATCGCCATCACGGTCGCGAGCAGGCGTACGCGCAGCGACCTCATGCCGTACCCTCCCCGATGCGATAGCCGAAGCCGTGCACCGTCACGATCAGCTCGTCGCCGAGCTTGCGCCGCAATTGATGGATGTACACCGCGATCGTGTTGCTTTCGATTGCGTCGTCGTTGCCGTACACGCGCTCCTCGAGCTGCGCCCGCGTGACGACTCGCCCTTGCCGCTCCATCAGCGCGAGCAGCGTCCGGTATTCGTGGATGCTCAACGCAACCGGTTCGCCGGCCCGCGTGACTTCCCGGCGCGCCGGATCGACGTGGACATCGCGGCAGACCAGCCGCTCCGACACACGGCCCTGGCTGCGGCGCGTCAGCGCGCGAAGCCGCGCATAAAGCTCGTCCAGCTGGAACGGCTTCACGAGATAGTCGTCGGCGCCGGCGTCCAGGCCGCGAATACGGTCGCTCAACTGATCGCGCGCGGTCACGATCAGCACCGGCGTCGCATCGTAGTTCGCACGCATCGCGGCCAGCAGCGTGAAACCGGACGCGCCCGGCAGTTGCAGGTCGAGCAGCACCGCGTCGTAGTCGTGCCCGACGAGCGCGAGCCGCGCCGTCGGCACGTCGGCCGACCAGTCCGCGTGCCAGCCGTTCTGCGCGAGGCCGGCCCGCACGGCGTCGGCCAGCATCGCATCGTCTTCCACCAGCAGGATATGCATCGATATCGCTCCTCGATTGGCGAGGTCGCCAGCCTGACGAACCGCGATTAAAAACTTCTTAAAGCCGAGGGGCCACGATGCGCATCGATCGCCGCATTGCCGGCGCAATGCATCCGGCGCTTTCCAGAGAGGCCCGCCATGACCGTGTTCCGTTCTTCGATTTCGTTGCTGCGATGCAAGACGGCGCGGCGCGCCACCTTCGCGCCGGGCCGGTGCGCGCCATTCTGGCATGGAAGGCCGCACGCGTCGTGCCCGTCGTGCCCGGGTCGCACGGGAGCCGCGCGATGAACCAGTTCGCCACGCTCGTCCCGTTCGGCCTCGCGCTGAGCCTGGCCAGCGCCAACGGCATCGTCTGCCTCGCCGGGCTGTCGCTGATCGAACGACTGATTCCCGTGCTGCCGTCGCACGTGCTGCTCGCGATGATCGGCGTCGCCGGTGCGCAAGGCGCGTGGACCTTGCCGGAAGCGATCGTCGTCACGGTGCTCGGCAGTTTCGCCGGCTGCCTCTTTCATTACGCGCTCGGCAATCTGTGGCCCGAAGACAGCGTGCTGACCCTGCTGCGCCGCCTCGCACCGCTGGGCCGGCTGCAGCCCGCCAGAATCGACGCGCTGATCGAAAGCATCCGCGCGCGGCCCACGCGGCTCGCCCTGTGGTCGCAATTGGCGCCGTTCGTCCGGCTCGTCGCGCCGGCGCTCGCCGGATTGCTGGAAACGAGCTTCACGCGTTTCGCGTCCGGCGCCGCGGCCGGCATTGCGCTGTGGAGCACGCTGTTCATCACGGCCGGCTATCTCGCCGCGCAAGCGGTCGCCTAGCCGCGCCTGTCATTGACCGATCGACCCTCCAGGAGCCTGTCGATGCGAATCCCCGAATGGATGCTGTTTCTGCGTAGCTGGTGGCACAACCCGCGCCGGGTCGGCGCACTCGCGCCGTCCGGTCCGGCGCTCGCCGCGTTGATCACCGCACAGGTACCGTGCGATGGCGCGTCCGTGATCGAACTCGGCGCCGGCACCGGCGTGTTCACGCGCGCGCTGCTCGCACGCGGCGTCGCGAGCGAGCGGCTGGTGTTGGTGGAAGCCGATCCCGCGTTCGCGAACGCGCTGCGGCATCAATTTCCGGCGTTGCGGGTGATGCAGATGGATGCGGCCGAGCTCGGGACGACGGGCGACTTCTTCGGCGGGCAGCGCGCGCACGCGATCGTGAGCGGGTTGCCGCTCGTCGCGATGCCGGTCGAACAAGCCGTCGCGATCGTGCAGTGCGCATTTGCGCGCCATCTGGCTGCCGGTGGCACGTTCCATCAGTTCACCTATGTGCCGCGCTGCCCGATTCCCGCGCGCTATCTGGAAGCCATGCGCGTTCGCGCCGTGCGGGTCGGGGTCGCGTGGATGAATTTTCCGCCGGCCTTCGTGTATCGGTTCGAACGGCTGGGTGAGGTGGTCGGCCGGCACCGTGCCGCTGCGAAGCCGTCGCTGGATGAGGTTGCGCGAGCAACGGCTTCGTAGGGTCGAGACACGGCCCGGCTGTTCGTACTGCCGGGCGCTGCCCCGGCGACGGGCCGCGCGTTCGCTCCGGTCGCACCGATCCCGGTCAATGGATCGATGCCGCCCAACACTCAATACAGGAAAATCCGGATCGTTGCGGCTGCATCGAAAGGCCCGATCTTCGGTGATCCGAACGACTTGAGCACCGCATCGAGCAACACGCTCTGATTCGCGACGTTGGCCGGAAACTGCGTGAGCGTGAACTGCTTGTTGAACTCGATCGCCTTGCCCTGGCTGTCCTCGAGGCCGATGCCGAAGTTGCTCTTGCTTTCAGGCACCAGCAAGCCGTTCTGCACGATGCCTTTCGTCGCTTCGAAGTAACCGTCGACGCGCACCGGGATGCTGCATTTCTTCGTCAGCGACAGCGAAAACCGCCGGCGCGGCACGGCCGGCAGGAAGCCGTTTCCGGACGTCTGCACCTGCCCGAAATTGACGATGCCCGGTTCGGGCGTCACGAGTACGTCGACGAAGCACGGCGTCGGCTTGAGGTTGCGCAGGCCGCTCAGACGGTACTGGAAGCTTGTGCCGAATGCATTCAGCCCGAACTCGCCGTCGAACTGGAACACCGTATAGATATCGCTCGGCGGCTGGACCCAGTTGCCCTTCTTGCGCACGACGACCTGATAGTCGATGCTGATGCGCGTCTGCTGGCAACGCCCGCGGCCGAAGTCGTACCTGCTGCACGGCGGCACCGAATATCCGGTAAACACCCCGCCGCCGCGATTGCTGGTTTTGTCGAAATAGTCGACGCCCTTGTAGCGGATGCCGATCTCGAGCCCCCACGCGGCAGGGTCCGTGCGATTCGGATTCGCGTAGAAGTAAATGTTGTCGACAACCTTCAGGCTGCCGTCGTCACCCAGATCCTTGTAGCAGTACCCCGACGTCGTGCGCACCGGCGACACCCAGATCACATAGCCGTCCGGCGCGTCGGTCGGATACGACGCAACACCGCCGATCGGCTCAGTCAACGACGTCGCGCCGCTGTTGGTCAGGCAGCGCAGCGCCCACGCAGGCTGCACGGCCGCGAGCAGCAGCGCGAGTACGACCCAGCGCAACCATGCCGTCGACGATTCCCGCTGACGCATTCCCCCGCTCATTTCTTCACGCTCTTGCACACACCGGCCTCGCACGCATACTCGACCGCCACCTGGCCGCCGTAATCGTCGATATGCGTGACGAACAGCGTCGACGGCGTCGCCGCCTTGAACGGCACGTCGGCCGTGCTCATCGGGCTCACCATCGTCGGCTCGATCGGCACCGGCGCTTTTTGCGCGCCCGCGCTCACGTCGACCACCGTCACGTGGTAAGGCGTCGGGTTGTCGAACACCAGCTTGTGCGCCGCCGCATCCACCCGCAGCGTCATCGGCAGCGTCCAGTCCTCGTCGCGCGCGGGCTGCACGGCCTTCGGCCGGTAGAACAGCTTCATCTGCGTATGCAGCGCGATCTGCAGCGTGTTCGGCGTGTCGGTCTTCGGCGGCACTTCGCGGATGTTCAGGTAGAACACCGTTTCGCGATCGGCCGGCAGTTGCGCACCGGGCAGCTTCGCGATCCGCAGCACGTTGCGCTCGTTCGCCTCGACCCGCTGCAGCGGCGGCACGACCATCAGCGGCGACGTGATCTTGTTGCCCTTCGTATCCTCGAGCCACGACTGCACGAGATACGGATACGTCGTGCTCTTGTTGGTGATCGTCACGATCGCGGCCTGCTCGCCTTCGTTGAAGATCACGCGTGTGCGGTCGGGCACGATCGCCGCCTGCGCGGCGCCGGCGAGCAGCGCGCCGACGGTTGCGAACGCGCACAGCGCGCGCCGCGGGAAAGAACGGGAAATGGAATGCTTCATCGCTGGATCCGTAAATCATCGTTCGGCCCGCGCGGCCGCTGCATGCGACTCGCCGGGCGGCTGGCACGTCACCGGAATCGGCGTGCCTTCGAGTTGGAGCTGGTTCGGCAGTGCGTCGATCGTGCAGAGCGTCCGTTCGCCCGCCCGCACCGCCAGCGTGGCTTTCGGCTGAACCTGGGTCAGGAACGCCGCGCCGCCTTCGCCCACGATGCCGAGTTCCTTGCCGTTCGCCGCGTCCTGCACCGACGCACCGAACGGCAGCGGCTTGCCGGCCGCGTCGGTCAGCGTCAGGTACAGGTTGCTGCCGCGCGCGGTGGAAAATTTCACGAAGCCGATCGCGCCGTCGGTCAGCACCATGCGCTGGATCGGGTTCGTCACCTGCACTTCGAGCGGCAGCTTCTCGACGTTGACCGTCGCGTCGTACACGTTGTACGGCGAGATGCCGTCGAGCACCGCGTAGCCGCGCGAGTCGGTATGCGTGAGCGTGCCGGACAGCGGCACGTCGGGCACGCCGTCGGTCGACACCAGCAGCCGCGTGTCGCCCGCATTGCCGTTCGCGTGCGCGGACACGCCGTACTGCGTCGCGACGAACGAGCCGTCGACTTCGAGCGACGCGGCCGCATACGCATTGGCGAGCGTCGACGCCTGCGCGGTGAGCTGGTACGCCGACGTGCGCTGGCGGAAGCTCGCGTTCGCCGACGCGCGGCCGTCCGTCGCGCCCGCATTGACCTGGTAGACGCGTCCGGCCGGGTCGTCGTAGATGTAGCCGGCGTTCGCGCTGGTGCTGCCGCTGCCCGTCGTCAGGTTCGACGTGACGGTGTGGTTGCCGCCGATCGGTAGCGTCGCGGTGACCGAGAACTGGTTGCCGCTCGCGCCCGCGCTCTGCGTGCGGAATGCCGACACGCTGACGTTCAGGTTGCGCAGCGTGCCGATCGAGAACGACCGCGTGAGCGTCAGGCCGACCCGCTGCTCGGACGCACGCGCCCAGTAGGTCGTCTGGTCGTACGAGAAATAGGTCGACGTATTGCCGAAGCGTTTCGACATCGTCGCCGAGTAGCGCTGCTTGCTGTTGGCGAGGCCGTACGACGTCGGATCGCCGGAGAATTGCGCGAAGTTGGTGTACTCGCGCTCGGAGAAACGGTAGCCGAAGAAGCGCACGTCGGCATCGAGCCCGTCGAAGTGTTTCGAATAGTTGATGCGATACGAGTTGCCGTTGCGTGTCGCGCCGTTCCACCACAGGCGCGCCCGCGCGTGCGTGACGTCGGCCGACACCGCGCCGAAGGCGCCGAAATCGCGGCCGACGCCGAGCGCGACCGACGTGTAGCCCGACGCCGCGATGAAGCCGCCATACGCGGTGATGTCGAACGGCAGGCCGTACGCGATTTCGCCGAAACCGAAGAACGGTGTGATGCCGGCGCCGCCGAACAGGCGCGGCTTGCCGACCGCGGCCTTGTAGCGCAACTGTCCGGTGCGCGCGAGGAACGGCACGGCGGCCGTCGTCACCTGGAAGCGCTGCACGCTGCCGTCCTCTTCCTCGACCGCGACGTCGAGCGTGCCCTGCACGCTCGTGTTGATGTTCTGCAGCGCGAACGCGCCTGGCGACACGCGCGTCACGTACAGCACGCGGCCGGCCTGCGACACGGTCACGGTCGCGTTGGTGCGCGCCACGCCCGAGATCAGCGGCGCATAGCCGCGCAGCGACGGCGGCAGCATGCGGTCGTCGCTGCGGATCGACGCGCCCGTCAGCGCGAACGTGTCGAAAATGTCCGAGCTCAGGTAGTCGTCGCCGAACGTCACCGTCGACTGGATCGACGGCAGCGCGCGAAATGCATAAAGCCGGCTGAAGCGGAACGTGCGGTCCGCGTACGCCGTGTTACCCACGTTCGATTGCGCCTGGTAGTCGCCGCGCAAGCGCCAGGCATCCCAGTTCGCGCCCACCGTCCCGTAGGCCTGGATCGAGTTCGTCTGCCCGCCGGCCGCACCGAAGTTGCGGTTCGTGTTCGCGATCACGCGATAGTCGAGCATCGCGCCGGGAATCCCTTCGGACCAGTGATCCGGCGGCAGGTAAGTCGAATCGGTGAATTCGAGCGCGGCCTGCGGAATCGTGATCTTGAGCCGCCCGTCGCTTTTCAGGTAACGCACGGTCGCCCCTTCGATCGCCGCCAGGTCGACGCAAGCGCCGCCCCGGAAGCGCGGCAGGTCCTTGACCAGCGACGGCTTCAGGCCGAACCGCGCGACGAGCTCCGGTCGCAGGCACGGCTTGCCCGCGCCCGTTGCATCGACGGTCACGAATTCGATCGGCTGCAGTCCGAGGTACAGGTCGTTGACCTGCACGTCGAGCATGTACTCGCCAGGCAACGTGAAGTCCGGCTGCGAGAACTGCGACAGGTCGACGTTGCTCGTTCCGTCGATGTCGAGGAACGACGAATTGAATTCCGTCGCATGGCTCTGGCTGCCGACGACCAGCACGGAGACGCAAAGGAAGGAATGTCTGATTCGCACGCGGCGCTACCGGGAGTCCAGGGAGAAGGAAAACGGGAGGAAAGACGAAGGAGGAAGGGACGCACGCCTCCCTCCTCCGGTACGGACGCTTACTGGTAGCGGACCGTGAAGTTCGCGACGCCGTCGGCGGTACCCGGCGTCACGCCGGCTGCCGTCGCTTCGTACATCGCCGCGAAGCGCGCGGTGTTCGTGCCGTTCTGCAGCAGCGTCGGTGCCTTCTGCTCGGCGCCGTTGTCGAGGTATTCGCCCGACGCGGACTGCAGGCGGATGCCGACGTTGGTTGCCGAACCGATCGTGGCAAGCAGCTTCGGCTGGCCGGCGCTCGACGTGCCCGTGAACGTGAAGTACGCGTTCTGCGCGATGCTGGTGTCGCAGTCGGTCAGCTTGATGTCGAACGACACCGGGTCCGACTTGTCGCCGGCTTGCTTGAACTTGTTGGTCGGCACCTTGCCGAGCTGCACGGTCTGGTTGACCGAGTTCGAATCGATGCCGCATGCGCCCGCGACGATCTCGCCCGTGAAGTTGATCGTGCCGGTGCCCGCCGCGAAGGCCGAGGTGGACAGGGCCGCGAGTGCGACAGCGGTCAGGAGAGATTTTTTCATGACGTTTCCCGTAAGGAGTGCAAATGGAATGGACGACGTGGCGGACACAAACGGTAGCGTGTGGTGGCTCCCGTCCGACACGAGGCCGCATTATCGAGATAACCGTGAAAGATTTCTGTAAATCATTGTCAAATACATCTGACAATGTTTTATTTATTCCTCTGGAACCTCATTCTTTCCTTTCGATTTCCAATTCCGGATCTTTAATCCGCAGTCCTTTTTTATTTTCCGGAACCGATTGAAGATTAAGGGAATTTTTTGCCGGTAATCGGCTTGGCCGTGCCCCTCGCCGATGGGGCCGGCTTGCACGCTGCCTCCACTCAAAGGACAAAACATTGTCCAGTGCCGCCATCGTTGCCCGATCGCAACACGAATATCGAGTCATTTTCAACTGACAGGAAATTAAAGACGGCATTTCATCAATATGGATTTATCGCGCAAACGATTGCGAAAAGCATACAAACGTTTTACTGCGACACTTTGCCGCCGCCATTGATTCCAATGCATCGATTAATTCGATCGTCAATTACCGATCGGGAATCGACAGCATGCGCGGCTGCCGGAACACGCCTGGCATGCCGGATCGGATGAGATGAGAAACGAAGAGACGCGGCACATGTTTACGCCGGCGGGCGACACGATTGGTCCACGGATGCGGACGCCGCCCCTGCGCGCGGCCGAAAGATGAGAACGATGCGCGGGCCGGCGAAAGGAAGCGCCGATGACGAAAGGCGGTACGACGGGCGGTACGGCGAACAGCACGCCCTGTCGAAGCGGCGGCCGTACGTCGAATCGTACGGTCGCCGTCATGTCGCCCGACACGCTGCGGTATCGGGCGACGAATCGCCCATCACGCGGAAGCCGCGGCCTCCGCCGATGCAAGCGCCCAGCCGCCGCCGAGCGCGCGATACAGCGCGATCGCATTTGCGAGCCTGAGCTGCCTGAGCCGAATCAGCTCCTGCCCCGACTCGTACGTGCTGCGCTGCGCGTCGAGCAGTTCGAGATAAGTCGCGACGCCGCCCGCATAACGACGCTCCGCGAGCTTCAGCCGCGCGCCGTCCGCCGCATACACGTCCTGCTGCGCGGCAAGCTGCCGGTCGATCCAGTCGCGCGCGGCGAACGCATCGGCCACTTCGCGAAACGCGGTCTGCACGGCCTTCTCGTATTCGGCGACCGCGATGTCCTTGCGCGCGTTCGCGACGTCGAGGTTTGCGCGATTGCGCCCGCCCGCGAAGATCGGCAGCGTGATGCGCGGCGCGAAGGTCCACACGCTCGTGCCGGCCGCGAACAGATTCGAGAACGCGTCGCTCACGGAGCCGTAGTCGGTCGTCAGCGCGATGCGCGGGAAGAACGCCGCGCGCGCCGCGCCGATGTTCGCGTTCGCGGCCTTCAGCCGTGCCTCGGCCTGCCGGATGTCCGGCCGCCGTTCGAGCAATTCGCTCGGCGCGCCCGGCGCCACGGGCGCGATCGACAGCGTGTCGAGCGCGGTCGCGTCGGCAGGCACGTTGCGCGCGAAATCGCCCGCCAGCAGTTGCAGCGCCCGTACGGCCTGCGCATGCTCGCGCTGCAGCGCGGCCTGCGACGCGCGCGCGGATGCGACCAGCATCTCGGCCGAGCGCAGCTCGATCGCGTCGCTCGTGCCGGCGGCATAGCGGCGTTGCGTGAGCGCGGCCATCCGCTCGCGCGCATCGAGCGTGCGCTGCGCCAGCGCACGCTGCTCGTGCAGCGCACGCTCCGATACGTACGCACCCGCCACTTCGGCGATCACGCCGATGCGGACCGTGCGCTGCGCGTCGGCCGTCGCGAAGTATTCGGCGAGCGCCGCATCGGACAGGTTGCGCACGCGGCCGAACAGGTCGAGCTCGTACGCGCTGACGCCGACGCCCGCACGATACAGCCCGCTGATCGCGCTTTCGCGCACGACCGGATCGTACTGGCGCGCGCGTTCATAACCGAGCTGCGCATCGACCGACGGCATCCGGTCCGCACGCTGCACGCCGTACAACGCGCGCGCTTCCTCGAGCCGGCCGGCCGCGATCCGCAGGTCGCGGTTGTTCGCGAGCGCCGCATCGATCCACGCCTGCAGCGCCGGATCGGTGAAATACGCATGCCAGTCGTCGAGCAACGCGGCATCCTGCGCCGCGGCCGGGTCGGCCGCCGGCGCGGTACTGCCGTCGACCGGCGCATAGCTTGTCGGCACCGGCGCCACCGGGCGCTCGTAACGCGGCGCGAGCGAGCAGCCGGCGAGCGCGAGTGCAGCGGCCAGCGCGGCCGGAACCCGCCGCGCCGCGCGCGCGTTCAGCGCAAACATCATGGTTGCGAACCCTCCATCGTCGCCGGCCGCGACCCGCCGCGCCGGCGCGGGCCGACGTCGAACAGGCGGCCGACGATCACGAAAAACAGCGGGACGAGAAACACCGCGAGCACGGTCGCCGTGATCACGCCGCCCAGCACACCCGTGCCGATCGCCATCTGCGCGCCGGACGCGGCGCCCGATGCGAACGCGAGCGGCAGTACGCCGACGCCGAATGCGAGCGACGTCATCACGATCGGCCGCAGCCGCAGGCGCGCGGCCTCGAGCGCCGCGTCGACGAGCGACATGCGCTGCGCCACGAGATCCTTCGCGACTTCGACGATCAGGATCGCGTTCTTCGCGGACAGCCCGATCGTCGCGATCAGCCCCACCTTGAAATAGATGTCGTTCGGCATCGCCCGCAGCGTCACGCCGAGCACCGCGCCGATCACGCCGAGCGGGACGACCAGCATCACCGCGAACGGAATCGACCAGCTCTCGTAGAGCGCCGCGAGCGCGAGGAACACGACGAGCACCGACAGCGCGAACAACATCGGCGCCTGCGCGCCCGACAGCCGCTCCTCGAACGACTGCCCCGACCACGCATGGCCGATGCCGGCCGGCAACGTCGCGGCGATCCGCTCGATCGCGCTCATCGCCTCGCCGCTGCTGTGGCCTGCCGCGGCCGAGCCGTTGATCGTGAACGACGGATAGCCGTTGTAGCGCGTGAGCTGCGGCGGCCCGAGCGTCCAGTGCAGCGTCGCGAACGCCGCGAGCGGCACCATCTCGCCGCGCGCGTTGCGCACGCGCAGCTTCCTCACGTCGTCCGGATCGAGCCGGTGCAGCCCGTCGGCCTGCACCATCACGCGCCGCACCTGCGTGCCGTGCATGAAGTCGCCGATATAGTCGGAGCCGAACATCACCGCGAGCGTCGTGTTGATCTCGTCCATCGACACGCCGAGCGCGGACGCCTTCGCGCGATCGATGTCGAGCTTCAGTTGCGGCGCGTCCTGCGTGCCCGCGAACATCAGGTCGGTCAGCGCCGGATCCTTGTGCCCCGCCGCGAGCAGTTGCTCGCGTGCCGCGCTGAACGCCGCGTAGTCGAGCCCGCCGCGATTCTGCAGCCGGAAGTCGAAGCCGCTCGACGAACCGAGATCGGGCAGCGCCGGCGAATTCATCGCGAACACCGTCGTGTTCGGCGTGCCCGCGAAGCGCTCGTTGATGCGTGCGACGATCGACTGCACGTGATCGCGTGCGGCCTTGCGTTCCTTCCAGTTCTTCAGCGTGACGAAGATCATCCCGCCGTTCGGCCCTTCGCCGTACAGGTTGAAGCCGCCGAGCGCATACGTATAGGCGGTCGGCTCGTCGCGGCGGATGCTCGACTCGACCTCGCGCACGCTCTGCATCGTTTCCGCGAGCGGCGTGCCTTGCGGGCGAATCACCATCACCATGAAGTTGCCCTGGTCCTCGTCCGGCAGGAACGCGGTCGGCAACTGCGTGAGCATCAGCGCGGCCGCCGCGGTCAGCGCGCCGTACACGACGAGCCAGCGCAGCGGCTTCTTCAGCATCGTGCCGACCCGCGTCGCGTAGCGCTGTGTCGCGCGCGCGACGAAGCGGTTGAACCAGCCGAAGAAGCCGCGCTTCTCGTGATGGTCGCCGGACACCGGCTTGAGCAGCGTCGCGCACAGCGCGGGCGTCAACGACAGCGCGAGGAAGGCCGAGAAGCCGATCGATACCGCGAGCGACAGCGCGAACTGCCGATAGATGTTGCCCACCGCGCCGCCGAAGAACGCCATCGGCACGAACACCGACGTCAGCACCACGGTGATCCCGACGATCGCGCCGCTGATCTGCCGCATTGCCTTGACGGTCGCGTCGTAGGGCTGGAGCCCTTCCTCGACCATCAGCCGCTCGACGTTCTCGACGACGACGATCGCGTCGTCGACGAGGATGCCGATCGCGAGCACCATCCCGAACATCGTCAGCACGTTGATCGAGAAGCCGGCCGCATACATCACGCCGAACGTGCCCGCGAGCGCGACCGGCACGACGAGTGTCGGGATCAGCGTCGCGCGCAGGTTCTGCATGAACAGGAACATCACGAGGAACACCAGCACGCCGGCCTCGATCAGCGTCGTGACGACCTTGTTCATCGACACGCGCACGAACGACGACGTCTCGTACGGGATCTGGTATTTCACGCCCGGCGGGAAGTATGCGGACAGCTCGTCCATCGTCGCGCGCACGCGCTTCTCGGTGGACACCGCGTTCGAGCCCGGCGCGAGCTTGATGCCCATCCCGGTCGCTACCTTGCCGTTCACGTACGACGGATAGTTGTAGTCGTTGCCGCCGAATTCGACGCGTGCGACGTCGCGCAGGAACAGCGCGGAGCCGTCCGCCCGCGCGCGCAACGCGATCGCGCCGAAATCGGCCGGCGTCTTCAGCGGCGCGTCCGCGAACACGGTCGCCGCGATCGGCGCGCTGTCCGGCACCGCGCTGCGGCCGATGTCGCCGATCGTCACGCGCGCATTGTGCGCCCGCACGGCCGACGCGATGTCCGACGCGGTGAGGCCGTGCCCGGCCATCTTCACCGGGTCGGGCCAGATCCGCATCGCATATTCGGCGCCCCAGAACTGCACCTTGCCGACACCCTCGACGCGGCGCAGCGCCTGCACCACGTTCGCGGACGCGTATTCGCCGAGTTGCACGGCATTCATCCGGCCGTCGTCGGACGTCAGCGACACGACGAGCTGGATGTTGTCGGCCGCCTTCTCGACCTGGATGCCGTCGCGGCGCACGGGCTCGGGCAGGCGCGCATCGACCGTCTTCAGCCGGTTCTGCACTTCGACGGCCGCGAGATCGGCGTTCACGCCCTGCTTGAACGTCAGGTACAGCGACGCCGCTCCGGCGCTGCTCGTCGCGGACGTATACAGCAACCCCGGCGCCCCGTTCATCTCGCGCTCGATCAGCGCGGTCACCGATTCCTCGACGACCTGCGCCGACGCGCCCGGGTACGTCGCATAGATGCTGACGACGGGCGGCGCGATGTCCGGATACTGCGCGACGGGCAGCGCGCGGATCGCGAACAGGCCGCCCAGCATGATGAAGATGGCGATCACCCATGCGAAGACGGGGCGATCGATGAAGAAACGTGCCATGTTGGTTTGAACCGGTCAGGTTTGACGGGCGGCCGGCGAAGCGGCCGCTGCCGGCGCCGCCTTCGACGGCGGCGCCTTCTCGACGGGCTTGACAACCGTATCGGGCGCGAACTGCGCGGCGTCGTCGACGATCACGCGCTCGCCACCCGCGAGGCCGCGCGTGATGCGCCAGTCGTGGCCGCTCATCTGGTCGGCCGTGACTTCGACGTCCTTGACCTTGCCGTTCGCGCCGACCACGCGCACCGACGTCCGGTCGGTCGTGCGCAGCAGCGCGTCGCGCGGCACGAGGATCGCCCGCTGGTCGACCGCCGTGTCGAGCGAGATTCGCACATACGCGCCGGGCAGCAGCTCGCGCTCCGGATTCGGAAACAGCGCGCGCATCGCGACGGTGTCGGTGGTCGGATCGACCGCGAGATCGCTGAACAGCAACTTGCCCTTCAGCGGATACGTAGTGCCGTCGGCGCGCAGCAGCGTCACCGCGACGTCGTGCTGCGCGATGCCCGTCGCGCGCCCGCTCTCCACCGCGCGACGCAATGCGTCGACATCGGCGGCCGGCTGCGAGAAGTTCACGTAGATCGGATCGAGCTGCTCGACGGTCGTGAGCGGCGTCGCCTGGTCCTGGCCGACGAGCGCGCCCTCGGTCACGAGCGCGCGCCGTGCGCGGCCCGCGATCGGCGCGGTGACGGTCGCGTAGTCGAGCTGCAGTTGAGCCCGCGCGAGTTCGGCCTTCGCGGATACGACCTCGGCCTTCGCCTGCGTGTCGGCCGCGACGGCCTCGGTGTGGTCACGCTCGCTCACCGCGCGATCGCGCACGAGATCGTCGTAACGGCGACGCTTGTCGGTCGCCGCGAGCGCGGCGGCCTGCGCCTTCGCGAGCGCGCCCTGCGCGGCATCGCGTGCGGCCTTCAGTGGTGCGGGATCGATGCGGAACAGCACCGCGCCCTGCTTCACTTCCTGGCCTTCCTCGTAGGTACGTGCGGTGACGATGCCCGCGACCCGCGCGCGGACCTCCGCCTGCCGGTATGCGTCGAGCCGGCCCGGCAGTTCGACGGTCATTGGCACGGCCGTCGGGCGTACCGTCACGACGGTGGCCTGCTTCGCGGTCTCCGGCGCGGCGTCCTTGTCGCCCTTTCCGCATCCGGCCACGGCCAGCAAGGCTGCGAGCGCGAACGGCGCCAGCCGCATGCGGCGCCACAGGGTGCGTTTGTTATTCATGTTCTGACCTCGGATCACTCGCCGCCGATACAATGCGGCGGCTCAGGGTGGCCGATTATAATCAGTCACGACTGATTAAATACAGGCGACTTCAATCTGGCCCGCACATTGTCTCAATAAAACGACAGCGAACTGTAAGGAATTTCACGACATGGCCCGCAAGACCCGGGAAGAATCGCTCGCCATCAAGCACCGTATCCTCGACGCCGCCGAACTCGTGCTGCTCGAGCGCGGCGTCGCGCAAACCGCGATGGCGGACCTCGCCGAGGCCGCCGGGATGTCGCGGGGCGCTGTGTACGGCCACTACCGCAACAAGATGGAAGTGTGTCTGGCGATGTGCGACCGCGCGTTCGCGCGCACCTCGGAAGGTTTCGACGCGGGCGACGGCCTGCCGCCGTTCGCGACGCTGCGGCGCGCCGCGTCGCACTACCTGCAGGAATGCGGCGAGCCGGGCCCCATGCAGCGCGTGCTGGTGATTCTCTATACGAAGTGCGAGCAGAGCGAGGAAAACGGTGCGCTGCAACGGCGGCGCATGCTGCTCGAGTTGCAGATGCTGCGCATTACCAAGGCGCTGCTGCGTCGCGCGATCGCCGCCGGCGAAGTCGCCGCCGATCTCGACGTGCATCTGGCCGCCGTCTATCTCGTGTCGCTGCTCGAAGGCGTGTTCGCGTCGATGATCTGGACCAACCGGCTGCGCGGCAATCTGTGGAACGACGCCGAGGCGATGCTCGACGCCGGTTTCGACGCCGTCCGCACCTCCGCCGCCCTCCGCCGACGCGCGCAAAAATTGCCTGACCGGCCAAAATCGTCGTAACAAATGCTGATTTAACCCGATTTACCGCAGTGCGAAACGAATGAGCTGACCCCCTTTAAAATTTTTAACGTTTCGCGGAACATCGGTAGACTGACGCTGTCATTTTTCTTTAGCGTCTGCGTGATACCGGGTTCGACCCGGTATGCACGCCGCCGTTCGAAGCGGGCCCGCCCCGCGCGTTGGGTCGAACGGAAACGACACAGGCCCCTGGCGGGGCCTGTTTTGTTGCACGCCCGCCGCCCGCCCCGTCGCCTTTCGACGATGTGCCGCCGGTGGCCCCCGCCCACACCCCTTTGAACCGCTTTCCTGGATGTGGACACTTTGGTCAAGTCCGTCGTAACCCCTGATGCCGTCGCGCCCGGCCGCGCGCAGCGCGCCGTGCGCGCGCTCGTGCCGGCCGCCGTGCTCGGCGCCCTCGCCGCATTCGGCCTCGCCGCCGCGCTGCCGGCGGTGTCGCAACTGCCGGGCGCCGTCGACTCGGGCACGGCCGCGCTGCCGCAGCGCGTGCTGTCCGATACGCCGTTTCCCACCGCGCAGCATTTCGTGACGAGCGAGCTCGCCCGCACGATCGGCGAGCGCAACGAACACGTCGAGCGCAACGATCGCAGCCTGCAGCCGGGCCTGTTCGCGCCGCTCAGCGCGCATCGCAACGACATGCTCGGCTATGCGAGCCTGTTCCAGTTCGCGTCGCCCGAACAGCAGCACGGGATGCGCGCGGGCGACATCGAGCTCACGCTGTCCGATACGCTGAACCGTCTCGACGTGCCGCCCGAAGTGCGCATCCAGCTCGGCGATCTCGTCACCGGCAAGGTCGCGATGCGCGCGAGTGCGCAGCGCGGCGACTATTACCGCATCGCGTTCGACACGAACGACGGTACGCCGCGCGTCACCGCGCTCGAGCTGCGCGTCGCCGGCCGCACGTTCGGCGCGATCTGGTTCCGCGCGCCCGGCGCCGAGCACGGCGCGTACTACACGCTCGACGGTTCGCCGCTCGAAGCTGCCGCGTTCACGATGCCGGTCAAGTGGACGCGCATCAGCTCGTTCTTCGGCGAGCGCATCCATCCGCTGTCGCAGGCGATGGCGTTCCATACGGGTGTCGATCTCGCCGCGCCCAGCGGCACGCCGGTCGATGCGGCCGCCGACGGCGTCGTGTCGTTCGTCGGCACCGATCCGGGCGGCTACGGCCGCTATGTGATCGTCGATCATGCGGACGGCTATTCGACCTACTACGCGCACCTGTCCGCGTTCGCGCGCGGGCTGAAGGTCGGCGAAACCGTGAAGCAAGGCCAGCGCATCGGCTCGGTCGGGATGACGGGCGCCGCAACGGGCCCGCACCTGCATTTCGAGGTGCGAGTCGCGAACGATCCGGTCGATCCGCTCGTCACGCTCGCGAGCGCGCAGACGGCGCTGTCCGACATGCAGCTCACCGCGTTCCGTCAGGAAGCCGCGCAATGGCGCTTGCGCCTCGCGTCGATCAGTACGACGCCGTTCGCGTTCACGCAGAACGACGGGCCGCTGTGGGGCGATTTCGCGACCGGTTCGTCGACGCTGCGCGCGGTGTTCGATACGCATTACAGCGCGTCCTGACGCGCGAACGCCGGCAATCACGCCAAGAATCGCACCGCGGCCACAGCAGCATGCTCACGCCCGTCGCCGCTCGACCAGCGGCGACGCGGCCCCCATCTTCATCACCGGAAATCCGCCGCCTGCATCGGGCGGCACGCCGTCACCGCGCGGGTTCGGTGCGCTCCGCCGCCTGCGCGATGCGCGGCGCCCTCGGGCGCCGCGACAGCAACCACCGCGCCGCGCCGTCGAGCGACGTGCACAGCACCAGATAGATCGCCGCGACGAACAGGAAGATCGGCGCCGGATACACCATCAGCCGGTTGTTCACCTGGGTCGCGACGAACGACAGTTCCGGCACGCCGACGATATACGCGAGCGACGTGTCCTTCACGAGCGCGACCCACTGGTTGACGAACGACGGCGTCATGATCCGGATCGCCTGCGGCAGCAGCACGTAGCGCACCGTCTGCCAGCGCGTGAGGCCAAGCGACAGCCCGGCCTGCCATTGCCCGTCGCCCGCTGCGACGATCCCCGCATGCACCGCATGCGCGAGATACGCGCCGCCGACCAGCGCCAGCGCGCACACGACCGTCGCGAGCCCCGGCACATCCATGTGCAGCAGCACGGGCATCAGGAAATACGTCCAGAAGATCAGCATCAGCACCGGAATCGCGCGAAAGAAGCCGATGAACGCGAGCAGCAGCACGCGCGCCGGGCCGCGTGCGAGCGCCATCGCGACGCCGAGCGCCACGCCGAGCCCGGCCGACGCAATCGCGGACGCGAGCGCCAGCACCAGCGACAGCGCGGCACCGCCGAGCGGGCCGTCCGGAAACGCGCCGACGAGCAGGTACGGCAAATTGGAGACGAGCAGCGAAAGATCCATCGTCAGCGCCCCGCTCCGAGCCGGTCGCGCCATTGCGTCGCCGCGTACGCACCGGCCTCGATCGCGGCCACCGCCGCGACGTACAGCAGCGTCGCGACGCCGAACGCGGCGAACGTCCTGAACGTTTCGGTCTCGACCTGCCGCGACGCATACGACAACTCGGCGACGCCGATCGCCATCGCGAGCGACGAGTTCTTCACGAGATTCATGTATTGGCCGAACAGCGGCGGCAGCGCGATGCGCACGGCCTGCGGCAGCACCACGTAGTGCAGCGACTGCATCGGCGTGAGTCCGAGCGCGGCCGCCGCATCGTGTTGCGCACGTCGCACGCCGCGCAGGCCGGCTTCGCATTCCTCGGCGACGAATGCCGCCGTATAGGCGCTCAAGCCGACCCAGCCCGCGACGAATTCGAACGACGGCCACGCGAGCGTCAACGGGCCCACGCTCACCGCATGGCGCGCGTTGAGCCACGCGACCCACGTATCGGGCAGCAACGACGCGACGCCGAAATACCAGAACAGCAACTGCACGAGCAGCGGCGTGTTGCGAAACGCGACGACGTATGCGGCGGCGACCGTGCGCGGCGCCCTGCCGCGCGCATGCCGCATCACGGCGAGCAGTAGCCCGCCGACGGTCGCGGCGACGGCCGACGCGGCCGCGAGGCCGAGTGTCAGCAGGAAGCCCTGCCAGAGCCAGGACAGATATTTGGGAGCCAACCCGAGCATGCTGTGGCGCGCGCGAAGCGCACGTTCGGATGAAAACGAAAAGCGCCGCACGGCCGACGTTCAGGCCGATCGCGGCGCACGTGCATGACCGGTCAGGTCTTGTCGCCGATACGGAAAATGCGCGTGAGCGGCGTTTTCGTGGTCGGCCCGAACCATGCGTCGTAGATCTGCGTGGCGCGACCGCTCGCCTCGAGCCCCTTCAGCGTGTCGTTGACGAAGCCGAGCAGGCGCGTCTCGCCCTTCGGCACGCCGACACCCATGTAGTCGTTCGAGATCGTGAACGCCGGGATCTCGTAGTTCTGCTTGTCGGGCACGTTCGCGAGCAGGCCGATCAGTTTCGGGCCGTCCTGCGTGATGGCCTGCACGTTGCCGGCGCGCAGCGCGGCGAACGCGAACGGCGTGTCGTCGTACGCGACGATCGTTGCCTTCGGGAATTTCTCGCGCAGCGTGATCTCGTTGGTCGTGCCCTTGTCCGCGCCGACGCGCAGGCCGTTCAACTGGTCGGCCGATTTCAGCACGCCCTTCTTCGCGAGAAACTGCTGGCCCGACGAGAAATACGGAATGCTGAAGTCGACCTGCTTCGCGCGTTCGTCGGTGATCGTGAAATTCGCGAGCACGAGATCGACCTTGCCGGACGTCAGGAACGGGATGCGGTTCGCGGGGTTCGTCGGTTGCAGTTGCAGCTTCACGCCGAGCTTGTCGGCCAGCGCCTTCGCATAATCGACGTCGAGACCGACGATGCGGTTGCTTTTCGCGTCGACATAGCCGAACGGCGGATTGCTGTCGAACGTCGCGACGCGCAGCACGCCGGCCTTCCTGATGTCGTCGAGACGGTCCGCATGCGCGACGGTGCCTGCGGTAACGAGCGCGACCCCGATGAGCCACGTAGCGAGCGTGTTGATTTTCATGAGCACGACCTGATTTGTTATGGAGGCCGCCGCGGATCGCGCGGCGGCACGGTTCGAAGAACATCGCGACGAAGTGTGTCGTCGCGAAGCCGCTAACGTATCAGCGCGCGCGGCGAACTCGAACCAATAAATGGTGCTTTGCTCTGCGGGTTTCGTGATGAGGCACGCATCGCGCGCCGCGTCACGGAAACGTGAACGAGAATTCCGCCCCACCGCCCGCATAGCCGGGCGCCAGTTCCCCGTCCGCGCCGGTACGGATGTACTGCGCACGCAGCGGCATCACCGCCATGTCGCCCGTGCGTCGCATCGGATACTCGGTCGCTGCGCCCGGCTCGCCGTACGCGATCCGCTCGCCGGTCAGCGCGTTCGTCATCACGATGTTGAATCCGCGCGCGACCGTCTGCCCTGCTGGCGCGCTCAGTTGCAGCAGCGTCTTGTCGGGATTCGGCTGCGCGGCCTTGTCGCGGAAGCTGATCGACGGCTTGGCCGACGCTGCGCACTGGCTGAGCGCGATATCGAAACTGACCGGCTTCGACGTCGCGTTCAGGCTCGGAAAATTGCTGATCGAGAAGTTGCCGAGCGTCACCGGCACGATCTCCTTCGACTGCACCTCGCAGCGGTTCGGCACATGAATCTCGCACTCGCTGCCAATGCACACGTTGCCGACCCCGACGAAAGCCTTCAACTGCTTGCAAAGGTTCGGCGGGCTTGTCTGCTCGGGCACCGCCACGGTGCCGCCGACCGTTGCGACACCTTTCGGCAAGTCGAGCGCGTAAATCGCGACGGTCGGATTGCCCGGCAGGTTCTTGACGACCAGCTTGCCCGGCGGCAATTGTGAAACCGGCTTGGCGAGCACCAGGAATTGTCGGAAGCGCATCATTCGCGAATCGGTACCCCCGGCGCCCGGCTGGATGAGTGCTTGCTTCGCGGTCGCCACCGGCAGCGTGCCTTGCTGCAGCGTGCGCTCGACGCCGTCATCGGATACGCCCGCCCATTTGAAGCCGATGCCATCGACGTTCGTCTGCGCGACGCTGTCCGCGACGATACTGCCCGGCGTCCAATGTGCCGCACTCACGAGTTCGTGTGCCGTCGGAGCCATGCTGCCGTACTTGAACGTCACCATGAGCGAAACGGTGCGCTTGTACAGGATCGCGTTGTTCGGTGTCGTGCTCGTCAACGGCGTCTGCATTTGCCAGGGTGTCGCTTCGACGTTGCTGAAACTGCAATCCAGCGCCGTCGCGTTACTACCGCTTTGCGCCATGACGTGCGTGCCGAACGCAAGCATCAGATATCCCATCATCGTCAGGCGTCGTATCGCCCGGCCGATACGCCCGGGCCTGCACCATTGAATCGTCTTCATGCTGCCCCACCTTTGTATCGCTGGCTGGCGGGCGTGCCGATCGGCACGCCCGCCAGCCATTGCATTACTCGATCACACCGAGATTGAGACCGGCGATCTTTTGCAGCGCAGCTTCGCCGGACGCGATGCTGTTGCGGAAGATGCCTCGGTTGATACCGACGAGGCCGCCGAAGGTCTGGCCCGACGATCCGTTGACCCGCCCGCTCGCGACGGAGCGCTCGACAAATCCGGTGTTCATGCCGATCAAGCCGCCGAGTGTCGAATAGCAGCCGGCGCCGACCATGCCCGATGCCGACGCGTCACGCACCGTACCGAGGTTTTCGCCAGTAAAACCGCCCACCGTGCTCGACCCACCGCCCGTCACGTTGCCGGTTGCCGACGCGGCCTCGATCGTGCCGGACGTCGTGTTGGCGCCGGCAAAACCGCCCACCGACGCGCCAAACCCGCCAGACACGTCGCCGCTCGCATCGACGTTGCCCAGTTCGGCCGCGTTGCTGCCGACGAAGCCGCCCGTCTTGCTGTAGTTGCCGCCCGTCGTCTTGCCGCGCGCGACCGCGTGTACAATCCGTCCGCCGAGATGACTGCCGACGAAGCCGCCGTTGGTGCCCTGGCCGCCTTTCACCGCGCCATGCGCTTCCGCCATGTCGATGATCGCGTTCGGACCCAGGTTCATGCCGACGAAGCCGCCCGTCGAACCCGTCGATGCGCTCCAGACCTCGCCCAGCGCCTTGCTGTCGGTCACGATCCCCTGGTTCAACCCGACGAAACCACCGATCGCTTGCGCATATCGACCGTCGACGATGCCGCTCGCACTCGACTTGACGATCTTGCCGGTATTGCTGCCGACGAGGCCGCCCACCGTACCGCCCGAGCCGCCTGTCACGCGGCCCAGCGCGGCCGAGTCCTCGATCATGCCGAGCAGGTTCGCCCCCACCAGTCCACCCACGTTCACGCCGGCGATATTGGCGCCCGACGTGGTGCCGCGGCTCGTCGACCGGAGAATGTCGCCGCCCCGGTTCACGCCGACGAGCCCGCCGATCGACGCGAGATTCGATGCACCGCCGAATACGGTCGCATTCGATTCGCTGTCGGACACGACACCGGAGAGCTCGCCGACGCGGTTCTCGCCGATCAGGCCGCCGACCGCATACGACATGTGGTTGCCTGTCACATATCCGGCAAACGATGCGCGGGACATCTCGCCCAGATTGGTGCCGACCAGCCCACCCAGCGCATTGCTGCGGTTGGCGTTCGCATTGACCTGCATGCCGGTTGCGGTCACGTTCGAAATCTTGCCGGCGTTTTCGCCCACCAGCCCGCCGATGGACACCGGACCGACGCCCGCCGCGGCGCTGACGCGCAACGACTTCAGGTTGAGGTTGGCAAGCGTGCCGGTGTTGCGGCCGAACAGCCCGGCGTACGGGTCGCTGCTCGTAATGTTGAGGTTGCTGATCGTGTTGCCGAGGCCGTCGAACACACCGGAGAACTGTGCTCCCGAACCAATCGTCTTGAACGCGGAGCCGTAATAGGAACCCGCGATGTCGTTGCCGAGCACGTACAGCCCGTCGAGATTCGCATCGACCGCCTGCAGCTGCTGCAGGTTCTGGATCACGGTATAGCGATACCCGTTCGATTCGAAACCGGCCCGTGCCCCCGACAGCTTCACTGCCGCACCGCCCGTCAGCGATTGCGCGACGCCGTAGTCGAGCGTCAGAAGCGCATTCGCGCCGGTCAGCGCGATCGGCGCCGCGATCCGCACGTTGTCGTGTGCGTTAATCGCGAAGTGTGCATTCGCGCCTGTCGCGCGCAGCGCGCCGTTGATCGACACGTCGCCCTGCCGGCTGGCCAGCGTCAAGCGATTGCCGCCGGCCCAGGTAACGGCTCCGTCGACCGAGGTGTGGCCGCGATCGGCGACCAGCTCGACATCGGTGGTCGCGAGATTGCGCGACAGCGTGTCGGCCACGATCGTACCGGGCTGGTTCGCACCGGCCGTGACCGACACGTCGGACGATGCGATGCGCCAGGAGCCGCCGCGACCGTTGGTCGCGCGCGTATCGACCGTTGCACCGAGCGCCACCTTCACGTCCGCGCCGCGCGTGTCGACCGTGCCGCCGTTGCCCGGTGCCGTCGCGCTCGCATTCAGCACACCAGCGACGTTCACGGTGCCGGCATCGTAGCCATCCAGCGAGATCCGGCCCGCCGTATTCCTGAGCGTGCGCGCCTCGATGGTGCCTTGATTGTTGACTACCGTACGCAGCAACGTATCGGCGGTTTTGGCGTTCATCAGCACCTGTCCGCCGTCGGCTTTCAGCAATTGTTCGTTGCTGACGAGCGCGTTGACGGTTCCCTGGTCGACCTGCACGCTGAGCAGCTTGCCGCCGTCGAAGTTCAGCGTGACGTCGCTGCCCGACGCCAGTGCAACGGTGCCCATCTGTGCCTGGACGATTCCCCTGTTGAACACGCGCGCGCCCAGCAGGGCGACCGACCCGCCTTCGCGCGCCACGAGATTGCCGAAGTTCTGCACTTCGCTCGGACTCCGGCCGGAGAACCGGAAGCGGCCTGCGTCGAAGTCTTCGTTCCTGATGTCCAGCGTCGTCGCCAGCAGCCCGCCGACATTGACCTGCGCACCCTTGCCGAACAGGATGCCGTTGGGATTGACGAGAAACACGCGGCCGTTCGCGTCGATGTTGCCGTAGATCGCGCTGCCGTCCTGGCTGACGACCCGGTTCAGCGCGATCGACGTCGCGGCCGGCTGGTTGAACGTGACACGCTGCCCTTTGTCGACGTTGAACGACTGCCAGTTCGTCACCAGTTTGTCGCTGTGCTGGTTGATCGACATCTGCTGCCCGTTGTCGTAGCGAAGCATGTCGGCTTTCCCGGACACGATCGTCTCGCCCGTCGGCAGCGCATGCACGGACGTCGCTGCGCCGCCCGCAAGCAGCGTCAGCACCGCGACGACACGCGCTCGCGTGCTGGACTTGCCGCGCCGGCGTACCCGTTCGCCGGCGACCTGCCAGGCGCCTTGTCGGTCGTTCCACACCAGAGCATAGGTCTTGTTCACTTTCGTTTTCCCTTGTTGTAGTTGAATCCCTGCCGATACCCCCGGCAGGACGGGTCCTGCAAACATTGACGTGCCGCTCGTCACGGCGGCGCGGCCCGCGCGCGGTATTCGTGCGACGCACCGCTCTCGTCGACGGCGTCGAACACGATCGCGCCCGCGCCGGCCCGCATGCCGATCGGAATCTCGGCCCGGCCGAACGGCGCGACGTCCACCGCGCCGCTCTCCAGCACGACGGGTTCGCCGTTCACCGACAGGCGCGTCAGCGTCACGTAGTACGGTGTGGGGTTGCGCGCGGCGACCGATGCAGCGGCCTGCGTGCCGCCGTGCGTCCATACGAGCCGGTTCGGCGCGTCGTCGGGTTCGCCATCGAGACCGGGCGGCCGAACCAGCAGCTTCATCCTGAGCCGGTACGCGATGCGCAGTACGTGCTCGCCAGTCGGCGCGGCCGGCGGCACTTCGAGCAGATTGATCCAGAAGCACGCCTCGCGGTCCGTGGGAAGGCCGCCGCCGACGGCCTGCACGCGAATGGACAGCGGCTGCCCCGGATCGAGCCGCGCAAGCGGCGGCGCGACGACGAACGGCACGCGCAGACGGCTCGGATCGGCATCCGGGTCGCCGTCGTCGAGCCACGCCTGCACGAGGATCGGGGCGCTCCCGCCGTTGCGGGCGAGGATCGTCAGCGCGCGCGCATTGCCCGGATAGACGAACCGCGTGCCGACCACGGAGAGAGACGCCTCGCACCGGACCGCGCCGACGCTCGCGACACAGGCCAGCACGAGCGCGCGCAGGACGCGACCGGTATCCGGGCGGCGGCACCCACGACGCGACGACAGCCGCGCAAGCGGGACATCACGAAAGCGTGAACGATGCATCGTGTTAGCGCCCTCCGTCGTGCTCGGCTCGCGATGCGACGGCGTCCCGCGTCACCGTCGCCGCGCGGCAGGTACCCGTCAGCATCACGTAGCCCGTCCCCGCACGCTGCGCAGCCGGTATCGTGTAATCGATCACGCACTGCTGGTCCGCACGCGGTCCCCATTCGACACGAATCCGGCCGTCGTCCGCGGCGCTGCGTACGAACAGTCGGCTGCCCTGGCCGACCACGCCGAGCGCCGCGCCGGTGCGTGCGTCGAACGCGCGTGCCGCGAACGCCAGCGGCCGCCCTTCGTCGGTCTGTGCGTCGATCAGCAGCGCGCGCGCCTTCAGCGTGTCGTAAGACAGCATGACGATCGACCCCGAGCGCGGGGCAACACTGCGCGACACCGTCTTCAGCTCGACGTTCTCCGGAATGTCCTTCGGGTCGATGTCGATCTTGTTGAGCTGATACGGAATGAGGCTCGGCACGATCGCGTAGCCGAAGCGGTCGACGCGCGCGCTCGTGTTCGCGACCTGTGCGCCGCGCGCGTGCGGCGCGTGCACGACGCCGATGGTCTCGCTCAACGTGGGTGCCGGCGTCAGGCCGCCCGGATGCAGCACGAGGCCGCCCGTCGCGTTCGCCGAAGCCTGCTGGTAGTCGCGCCCGATGCCCAGATTCGCCGACACGGACACGGCCGGCCGCTGATAGCCGATGCCGAAACTGCCCGACGATGCGCGATTGTTGCCGTCATAGCTCGACGCCAGCGAGTACGATCCGTCGCCCCGCTCGCCGAAGCGGCCCGCGAGGCTCGCCGTGGCGCTCGTGCCGGCGCTGCTGTCATGCGTCACGAGCGAGCTGAAGATCGGCGCACGCCGCGAATTGCGGCCCAGCGGAATCGACACGTTCACGCTCGCGAGCGTGCTGCCTGCGCCACCCCCGAACGACGGCTCGCGTCCGGACAGGTTGCGCACGCGCTGCACCGACGCGGTCACCGTGGCATCGCGCCACTGCGTGCTGTAGCCGAGCGTGAAACTGACCGTCCGCCCGCCGCCCGCCCAGTAGCTGAGCGCCGATCCGTTCGCATAAACGCTGCCCGCACTCCCGATCTGCTGGCTCACGTTGAGATCGACCCGATCGCGCAAACGCGCAAACGTGGCCGCCCCGGCGCCCTGATCGCCCCGGCCGTTCAGCAGCATCGCGTCGCGCAGGCCGAGATAGCCTTTCGTGGAATAGCGATACGCGAGCAGCGAGAAGTTCGTCCCGCTGTTCGGCAGGTTCTTGCTGTACGACACGCGAATGCTCGAACCGGTCAGGCGCTCGCTGCCGCGCGGCTGCGTGCGCGCGATCGTGATGTCCGCCCCGAAGCCGCCGATCGACGTATTGAGCGCGACACCCATCAGCGCGGACTGGTAGCGGCTCGCGAACGCGGCGCCGCCATAAGCCGTCACGGCATTGCTGACGCCGCGCTGCACGGTGAACTGGCCGACGTACTGCTTGCCGATATCGTCGCCGAGTTCGATCGCCTGCCCCGCCATCACGCTGAACCGCGTGCTGCCCGGACGCAGCAGTTGCACCGTCGTCGCGAACGGCACCACGAAGCTGCGCGTCTCTCCGTTGGCCTCGGTCACCGTCACGTTCAGGTCGCCGCCGTAGCTCATCGCCTGCAGATTGTCGATCGCGAACGGTCCGGGCGCGACGGTCGTCTCGTGCACCAGATAGCCGCGTTGATAGATCGACACCTTGGCGTTCGACTGCGCGACGCCGCGCACGACGGGAGCGTAGTAGCGCTGCTCGTCGGGCAGCATCCTGTCGTCGCTCGCGATTTGCACGCCGCGAAACGACACGGCGTCGAACATCGAACCGCTGGTCGAGCTCTCGCCCGCCAGCAACTGCGCGCGCCAGTCGGACAGATCGGTTTGGGCATACACGTAGCCGCGCTGATAGCGCGCGCCGCTGCGCTGCGACCACGTCAGGTTGCCGTTGTGACGGATCCGGATAGGCCCGGCGCTCGCCGCCATCGACAGGCCCGTATAGAACTGCGAATACTCGTAACCGCTCGAACGCGTCGTAAACGCACTCGCGTTGTAGTTCAGCCATGCGGCCGGCACGCCGTTCGTCCAATGCGACGGGTCGACGTATGTGCTCTGGCTCGCGAGCCGCATGTAGAGCTGAGGCGCAGTCAAATACAGCCTCTGCTCGGCCGCGTCGAACGACAGCGCGCCGCCGGGCACGTAGCGGGACAACGCATCGCAGATCGACCCGTCGGGCATCGGATTCGGCGGCTGGCTGCCATCCTGGCCGCGCGCGCTTCGATCCAGATCGATGCCCGCGCGCTGCAGCAGCGCGCGATCGTAGCAAGGCAGCACGTCACCGCGCACATCATGACGGAACATGATGTCTTCCACGCCGCGCCACTGCCCGTTGACGATCAGGTCGACGCGATGCATGCCGGGCACGACCGCGTTCGGCCGTGCGAACGGCGTCGTATCGATCGGCTCGCTGCCCGCGCCGTGCATCAGCATCGAATCGTCGAAGTGCGTGTCCCCGCCTGTCGACACGCTCAATGCCGCGTTCGCGGTCGAGCGGCGCGTGCCGTCCCGCCCGGCCGGCTCGACCGTATCCGCCGTCGCGGCGAAACCGTCCGTCCCCGACACCATCGCGATCGATGCGAACACGGATGTGACGGCCAGCAGACAAGGACGCTGCAGAAACCGCGGCGCACATGAAAATTGAAAACCAGCCGAACTCAGCATGAGGATACAGTTGTTTCGCATGCCGAATCTATTTTCGTGATCCGGCATGCTGTGTCGTGCCTTCGAGATGTGCTATGTGAACCTGTTGCTCAATCGGTCAATTTTTTAGTTATCGTGCTGCGGCCGCCGTAGTCGTCGATCGCCATGTAGCGCACGGCCGTCGGACGCTGCGAACGCGCGGCGGCGGCGGGCAACGGGAAGCGCTGCGACCCGAACGGGGCGACCATCCCGCCGCCGGCCGGGACGAAGGTTCCGCCGACGTCGCCCTCCACCATGCCGAACGACACGTAGTACGGCGTCGGATTGGAAACCTCCAGCGATATCGGCTGCCCGCGCGCAGGCGCCGCATCGGCCGATACTTTCCAGACCAGCTTGTCCGCTGCGGTGTCGGCGTCGTTCGCGAGCGCCGTGGGCCGGTAGAACAGTTTGATGCGGGTCCGGAACGCGAAGCGCAAGCGGTTGTCCGCGTCCTGCGTCACTGCCGGCACCTCGAGCACGTTCAGCCAGAACACCGATTCGCGGTCGGCGGGCAGTTGTGCCTGCAGGTTCGTGATGCGCAGCACGGCGTTGCGTCCGGTTTCGACGCGCACCAAGGTCGGCGCAACCAGGAACGGTGTGCGCATCTCCTCGGGCGGCACATCGGCGCGGCCGTCGTCGATCCAGCTCTGCGCGAGTACCGGCTCGGTACCGGCGTTTTTCATCCGGACCGTCACATCGCGGGCATGCTCCGGAAAAATCACCCGGGTACCGTCCAGCAGCAGTGCCGCCTGTGCCGGCGCGGCACAGGCGGCCCACGCCACGACACCGGCCACGGCTTGCACACGAAGGGAACGAATGGACAGGTTCATGACGTGGAGCAGGGATTGCATCGATCAGTGGTACGCGAGCACGTAGCGGATGAACGAGTTGCCCGAACCGGTCTTGATCGCAGCCGGCGCGGCCGTCGATACGTATTGCGCCGTATAGGTCAGCGTGGCGGTGTTGTTCGCGACCGTCGCGACTTGGGCATCCGCGATGTTCTGCGGCTGACCGAGCATGATCTTGCCGTTCTTGCCGTTGCCCGCATCCTTGAGCTGGATTTCGATGCCTTCCGCCGGCTTGGTGCCGACGAGTTTCAGGTTGCCGGTCACCGGATTGATGTTGATCGACCGCTGATCGAATTCGACCAGAACCTTCGTGCCGTCGGTACACCCTGCATTGCCGCCGATGTTCAGGTTGAACGTGACGGGATTCGAAGTCTTGCCGATTTCGGTGAACGTGTCCGTGCCGATGCGGTCGCCGAGTTGCACTTCCTTGCGGTTGCCGGCGCCCGGCGCTGCGCCGTCGATGTTGCAGGTGACGTCGGAAATGCTGCCGTAGAACGCGAGCTCGCCGTCGAATGCGTGGGAAACCGACGGCACGAGCGCAGCACTTGCGATACCTGCGGCGACGCAACCCCGGAGCAGATTCATCTTCATCGTTGAATTCCTTTAAAAATAGATGTTTTCTCGGAACAACCCGTTCACGTGCCGGCATTCGATCGTTTCGCCGATTGCCCGCAGCACGAACCTGGTCGTCTTATTCCGGAAGAAAGGCTGACCTCATCCGCGAATTTGACGGCCAGCGAAATTCTATTAATCAAAATGATTTATCGATATCGTACGGGTACGAATTATTCCATTCGCTTATCGAAGCATGTGGAATTCGAATGAACGCGGCAATCGCGAGCGGCAGGCAGCCGACGATGCTGGCGCAGCAAGGGCGCACGGCACTTCGACCGATAGTCGATAACGGAACGACGAGGCGAAAGAAGGCCCGGCGAGCGTCCGTTATTGCACGCGCAAAATCCAGGCCAATTGCATTATTTTGTTAACAACAGTTTCAAATCATCTCCCATCCAATAATTTTCTCATTGGAATTGACATGTATTCAGAAAAATCTCATGTGCACGCCCCTCGCGACTCATTTTAAAAGGGTAACCAATCGAGAATATTGCACACCAGAATCAGCATTTTCCTTTTCCATGCCGATTCGTCATTGCGGGCCGCCGGTCGTTTCGCAATCGCATCGATATACGCGTCGTTACCGACTTGTCCCATATGCGTTGTTCGGGTCCGGCGCTGCCTTCCCGCCGCCTCGAGCGGCAACGAACGCAGCGCCAAAAAAAACGCCCGCTGCAAGCAGCGGGCGCGAATCCCAGTCAAGGAGGTGTCACACGAACTACGGGTCCAGCATAAAAGGATCGACCATCGTCGACAACGAAGCGATTGCGATATCGATATCGTCGCCGTGCGGATGAGCTTCCGAGTCGGCGCGCCCCATAAACGAAACGGCGCTCCGCCGTCCGGGAGGAGCGCCGCTGGCTATCCGTGGCGGCGGGCAGCGCCGGCCGCCGGCCGGGCTATGCTCCGCGGCCGATCACGGCTCGTGGCGCAAATACCCTTCCTTGCTCGGATCGCGCATGCGCCACGACACGATCAGGGAGATCGCGCACAGCACGGTCACGTACCAGTAGAAGGTTTCCTCGCTGCCGATCGACTTGAACCACAGCGCGACGTACTCGGCCGAGCCGCCGAAGATCGCGTTCGCGACCGCATACGACAGGCCCACCCCCATCGCGCGCACTTCCGGCGGGAACATCTCGGCCTTGATGAGGCCGCTGATCGACGTGTAGAAGCTGACGATCGCCAGCGCAACCGTGACCAGCACGAACGCGGCCACGGGGCTCGTCACGTCCTTCAGCGCATGCATCAGCGGCACCGTGCCGATCACCGCGAACGAACCGAACAGGATCATCGACGTGCGGCGGCCGATCTTGTCCGACAGCGCGCCGAACACCGGCTGCATCAGCATGTAGACGAGCAGCGCGACGGTCATCACGTTGCTGGCCGTCTTCGCCTGCATGCCGGCCGTGTTCACGAGGTACTTCTGCATGTACGTCGTGAACGTGTAGAAGATCAGCGAGCCGCCGGCCGTGAAGCCGACCACCGTGAAGAACGCCCCCTTGTGCTGCCACACGCCGCGGATCGTGCCGGCGTCCTTCTTGTCGCGCGATGCGCTCGTCGACGTCTCGTCGAGCGACTTTCGCAGGTACAGCGAGATCAGCGCGGCCGCCGCGCCGACCACGAACGGAATGCGCCAGCCCCACGCTTTCAGCTCACCGGCCGACAGCGTCTGCTGCAGGATCACGAGCACCAGCAGCGCGCACAGCTGGCCGCCGATCAGCGTCACGTACTGGAACGACGCAAAGAAGCCGCGACGGCCCTTCAGCGCCACTTCACTCATGTAGGTCGCGCTCGTACCGTACTCGCCGCCCACCGACAGGCCCTGGAACAGGCGCGCGACCAGCAGCAGCGCCGGCGCGAGCGCACCGATCTGCGCATAGGTCGGCAGCACCGCGATCACGAGCGAGCCGCCGCACATCATCAGCACCGAGATCATCATCGCCGTGCGACGGCCGTGACGGTCGGCGATGCGGCCAAACAGCCAGCCGCCGATCGGACGCATCAGGAAGCCGGCCGCGAACACGCCCGCCGTGTTCAGCAGCTGGGTCGTCGTGTTGCCGCTCGGGAAGAATGCCGGCGCGAAGTACAGCGCGCAGAACGAGTAGATATAGAAGTCGAACCACTCGACGAGGTTGCCCGATGAGGCGCCGACGATGGCGAACACGCGCCGCCGGGTGTCATGCGCGGACAGCGCAGCTTGGTCGGTCTGGACGTCCATGGGTTGGTCTGTTCCTTTTAGTACTTTCTGGGCGAGACGGCTGGGGCCGCCGCGTGCGGTCGCACGTGGCACCGGTTCCGGCGCACGGCGCTACGGGATTTTAGCGAAATGTAAAGTAACAAGCGCTCCGGGTTCGTCCGGATGTAGAAAATTTTTCTCCCGCCACGCGTTCGTCACATGAAAACGCCAGCCTTCAGGCTGGCGTCCGATGCAAACATTTTCGCTTGGCGACGATCACACGCGCACTTCCGGCGGCACGTAGCGGCACTCGTAGCGCTTGCGTACGGTGCCGGCCTCGTCGACGCTTTCCAGGTACACGTCGAACTGCCAGAGCCGCGCCATGTGCTTGAGCACCTCTTCGCTGTCGTTCGACAGGTGGCGGTTGTCGGTCATGAAGTGACGCAGCGTAAGGCTACGGTCGCCGCGCGTGTTGACGGCCCATACCTGGATGTTCGGCTCGCGATGATGGATGTCGTACTGCCGCGACAACGCCTGCCGCACGTACTGATAGCCGGAATCGTCGTGGATCGCCGATACCTCGAGCGAGTCGCGCATGTCGTCGTCGAGCACCGAGAAGAGCCGCATCTCGCGAATCAGGTTCGGCGACAGGTACTGCGCGATGAAGCTCTCGTCCTTGAAGTTGCGCATCGCATAGTGCATCGCCGGCAGCCACGGCGTGCCCGCGATCTCCGGAAACCACTTGTAGTCCTCCTCCGTCGGCGCTTCGCAGATCCTTCGGATGTCGCTCATCATCGAGAAACCGAGCGCATACGGGTTGATCCCGCTGTAGTACGGCTTCGTGACGGGCGGCTGGTAGACCACGTTGCTGTGCGAATGCAGGAACTCCATCATGAAGCCGTCTTCCAGCTTCCCCTGGTTGTACAGCGTATTGAGCAGCGTGTAGTGCCAGAACGTCGCCCAGCCTTCGTTCATTACCTGCGTCTGCCGCTGCGGATAGAAATACTGGCCGATCTTGCGCACGATGCGGATCACTTCCCGCTCCCACGGTTCGAGCAGCGGCGCATTCTTCTCCGCGAAATACAGCAGGTTCTCCTGCGGCTCGGGCGGATAGCGCTCTTCCTGCTCCTCCGTCAGCTCGGGCTTCTTGCCGGGCAGCGTGCGCCACAGTTCGTTGACCTGCGACTGCAGGTACGCCTCGCGCTCGCGCCGCAGCGCCGCTTCCTTCGACAGCGACGGTTTCTGCGGCCGCTTGTAACGGTCGACGCCGTAGTTCATCAGCGCGTGGCACGAATCGAGCAGTTCCTCGACGCGATCGAGACCGTAGCGCTCCTCGCATTCCGCGACGTAGTTCTTCGCGTACACGAGATAGTCGATGATCGCGTGCGCGTCGGTCCACAGCCGGAACAGGTAGTTGCCCTTGAAGAACGAGTTGTGCCCGTACGCCGCGTGCGCGATGACGAGCGCCTGCATCGTCATCGTGTTTTCTTCCATCAGATACGCGATGCACGGGTTCGAATTGATGACGATTTCGTAGGCCAGGCCCATCTGGCCGCGGCGGTAGCTCTTTTCGGTCGCGAGGAAGTGCTTGCCGAACGACCAGTGGCGGTAGTTGACGGGCATCCCGACCGACGCATACGCATCCATCATCTGCTCGGCGCTGATCAGCTCGAGCTGGATCGGGTAGATGTCGAGCTCGTATTGTTCGGCGACCTGCGAGATGTGCGTGTCGTATTCCTCGAGCAATTCGAACGTCCAGTCGGACGGGCACGGCAGTGGCTTGCGTTCGGCAACGTTCATACGCGCTTCCTTTTGCCCGGAACCGGGCAAGTCGGCGGCCGGCGGCGACGGCTCGGCCTGCACGCGTTGCTGCGGTGCGGCAGGGCCGGCCGTGTCGTCGCCGGAAGGGCGCGGCTCGTAGCCGCGCGACTCGTTGTGCAGATGGCGGGTCGTCATGACATTTCCACCTGCTTTTCGAACAATTCGCGAAACACCGGGTAAATGTCCGCAGCCGATTCCACTTTTTTCATCGCGAGATGCGGTTGCGACAGGGCCAGTTGCGCGTATTCCAGCCACAGATTCTGCTCTTCCGGCGCGACCTGGATATACGCGAAGTAACGCGTCTTGGTGAGAATATCCTCTTCCAGGATTTTGCGACACTTCGGCGAATCGTCAGTCCAGTTGTCGCCGTCGGACGCTTGCGCGCCATAGATGTTCCACTCGGTCGGCGAGTAGCGCTCGTTCATCACCTTGCGCATCAGCTCGAGCGCGCTCGACACGACCGTGCCGCCGCTTTCGGTCGAATGGAAGAAGGTATCTTCGTCCACTTCCTCGGCGCGCGTGTGGTGACGGATGAACACCACTTCGATGCGCTCGTAGTTGCGCTTGAGGAACAGGTAAAGCAGGATGAAGAAGCGCTTCGCGAGATCCTTGCGCTGCTCGTCCATCGAGCCCGACACGTCCATCAGGCAGAACATCACGGCCTGGCTCGACGGTTGCGGCTGCTTCACGCGGTTGATGTAGCGCAGGTCGAACGGATCGATGAACGGAATCCGCCAGATGCGCCCTTTCAGGTGGTGGATCTCGGCTTCGAGCGTCGCGATTTCCGCGCGGCGGTCTTCGGTGTCGTTCTTCAGCGCTTCGAGCCGCGCCTCGAGCTCGCGCAGCTCGTTGACGAGCGGCGAGCCGAGCGCGATGCGCCGGCCGAGCGCGCTGCGCAGCGAACGCACGACGTCGATGTTGTTCGGCGTACCTTCCGCCGACCAGCCCGCGCGCACGTTCTTCCAGCTCGGCACCGTCAGCAGGTGCGTCTTCACGAGGCGCGGCAGTTCGAGATCGTCGAAGAAGTACTGCATGAACTCGTCGCGCGACAGCTCGAACACGAAGTCATCCTGCCCTTCTCCTTCGTTGCTCGCCTGACTCCCGCCGCCGCCCGAGCCGCCCTGCGGACGCGGAATCTTGTCGCCGCGCACGTAGTCCTCGTTGCCGGGGTGCACGTATTCGCGACGCCCGCCCGGCGCGTGCCGGAAATTCGGCTCCGCGATGTCCTTGCGCGGGATCGTGATGCTCTGCGTGCTCTGGATATCCTTGATGCTACGGTCGCGCACCGCGTCGGACACGGCACGACGAATGTAGTTCTTGACGCGACGCAGAAAGCGTTCGCGATTGGCGATGCTCTTGTTCTTGCCGGCCAGCCTGCGGTCGATGATTTGATGAAGCACTCCCGGTCTCCCGCTCGAAAGTCGATCTGCCGGGGCACTCGCCGCGCATGCCGTCTGCCGTCATGCGGGCGGCGCCTCTGAAAGCGCCCGGGCGGACTCGCCGTCCGGGCGCGATGCCGCGCGTGTCATGACGACTTGCGCACGCGCAGGTACCAGTCGCAAAGCAGCCTCACCTGCTTCGGCGTATAGCCCTTCGCGACCATCCGGTTCACAAAGTCCTCATGCTTGCGCTGCTCCTCCGCCGAACCCTTGGCGTTGAACGAAATCACCGGCAACAGCTCCTCGGTGTTCGAGAACATCTTCTTCTCGATCACGACGCGCAACTTCTCGTAGCTCGTCCACACGGGGTTCTTGCCGGCGTTCGCCGCCCGTGCGCGCAACACGAAGTTCACGATCTCGTTGCGGAAATCCTTTGGATTGCTGATCCCGGCCGGCTTCTCGATCTTCTCCAGCTCCGCGTTCAGCGCGGCGCGGTCGAAGCTCTCGCCCGTGTCGTGGTCGCGGAATTCCTGGTCCTGGATCCAGAAGTCCGCGTACGTGACGTAGCGATCGAAGATGTTCTGGCCGTATTCCGAATACGATTCGAGATACGCCGTCTGGATCTCCTTGCCGATGAACTCCGCGTAGCGCGACGCGAGCACGTCCTTCACGAAGGACAGGTACTTCTGCTCGGTTTCCGGCGGGAACTGCTCGCGTTCGATCTGCTGTTCGAGCACGTACATCAGGTGCACCGGGTTCGCCGCAACCTCGCTCGTATCGAAGTTGAACACACGCGACAGGATCTTGAACGCGAAGCGCGTCGATACGCCGGTCATCCCTTCGTCGACGCCCGCGTAGTCGCGATACTCCTGGTACGACTTCGCCTTCGGATCGGTATCCTTCAGGTTTTCGCCGTCGTACACCTGCATCTTCGAGAACAGGCTCGAATTCTCCGGCTCGTGCAGGCGCGACAGCACCGAGAACTGCGACATCATCTTCAGCGTGCCCGGCGCGCACACGGCCTCGGCCAGCGACGAGTTGCGGATCAGCTTCTCGTAGATCTTGATCTCTTCCGACACGCGCAGGCAGTACGGCACCTTCACGACGAAGATCCGGTCGAGCAGCGCCTCGTTGTTGCGGTTGTTGCGGAAGGCCTTCCACTCCGATTCGTTCGAGTGCGCAAGAATCACGCCGTCGAACGGAATCGCGCCGAAGCCTTCGGTGCCCTTGAAGTTGCCTTCCTGCGTGGCGGTCAGCAGCGGGTGCAGCACCTTGATCGGCGCCTTGAACATTTCGACGAATTCGAGCAGGCCCTGGTTCGCGAGGCACAGGCCGCCCGAGTAGCTATAGGCGTCGGCATCGTCCTGCGCGTACTGTTCGAGCTTGCGGATATCGACCTTGCCGACCAGCGACGAGATGTCCTGATTGTTCTCGTCGCCCGGCTCCGTCTTCGCGATGCCGACCTGCCGCAGGATCGACGGATAGCGTCGCACCACGCGGAACTGGCGGATGTCGCCGTTGTATTCGTGCAGGCGCTTGACGGCCCACGGACTCAGGATGCTTTTCAGGTAGCGGCGCGGAATGCCGTACTGTTCCTCGAGGATCGGACCATCCTCGTCGTAGTCGAACAGCCCGAGCGGCGATTCGTTGACGGGCGAGCCCTTCAGCGCATAGAACGGCACGCGCTCCATCAGTTGCTTCAGACGCTCGGCGATCGACGACTTGCCGCCGCCCACCGGGCCCAGCAGATAGAGGATCTGCTTCTTCTCTTCAAGACCTTGCGCAGCGTGGCGGAAATACGCGACCACCTGCTCGATCACCTCCTCCATTCCGTAGAACTCACGGAATGCCGGATACACCTTGATGACCTTGTTCGCGAAGATCCGCGACAGGCGCGGGTCGTTGCGGGTATCGATCTGTTCAGGTTCCCCGATTGCTTCCAGCATGCGTTCACCCGCCGTCGCATACGCGGATGGATCGTTCTTGCAGAGCGCGAGATACTCCTCCAGCGAGAGCTCTTCCTCTCGCGTTTTTTCGAAGCGGTTCGCGAAGCTGCTGTAAATATCCATGCTACCTCCCTCGCCTGAGTCTGAAGACGTGCCTGCCTTCTATGACTGCGCAGAAGCAAGCGCGTTCGAATTCATCCTAAACCCTTTCTTATTTTTTTTCACGAACTCTTCGTATGAAGTTCGTCATTCTCGACAACACCGCTTGGACAACGCATTTCGTCGTTTTACAATCGACCTCCCGAGCCGCAGAAACTGCATCCGCCGCGTCTCGTCGAACATCGAAACGGCTCGTGCGTTGGACACCTCCGACGTCGCCACCTCTCCCCTTCATCCCTATACGTTCGAGCGGCCGCGCGCGATGACACGCCGCCCGCACCGTTACAAATTTTTTTCGCAGTCCCGTACGGACATACCCGTACGACGAACGCGGGAACACGACGCGCACGCAGCGCCTCCGCGCGAATCCGTCGGTGCGTCACGCACGATGCGCGACGCACGTGCCTGTGCCCGATCGATCGTCCGCGCTGTCACATTCGGCCTGTCGCAGAAACGACGACGCCCGCGGATCGCGGGCGTCGTTCGTCACCAAATGGGGATAGATACGCGGCGCACGCGGATCAGAACGTCTCCCAGTCGTCCCCGCCGGCGCTCGCGACGGCCGGCGCGGGCGCCGGCGCAGCCGATACGGCGGCAGGCTTGCGCGCCGGCATCGCGGCGGTCACGCGTTTCGGCGCGGCATCGCGTTCGACACGCGCAGCGGCCTGTACCGGCGCCGCCGCCGGCGCGGACGATGCGCGCGGCGCATGCCGCGCCACCGCAACGACGGTGTCCGCGCGCGCCGTTTCGTCGTCGAGCTGGAATACCGCCGCCGTTTCGCGCAGGCGCATCGCCTGTTCGTCGAGCGACTGCGCGGCGGCCGCGGCTTCCTCGACGAGCGCCGCATTCTGCTGCGTGACCTCGTCCATCTGCGCGACCGCGCGCGCCACCTGGTCGATCCCGCCGCTCTGTTCCTCGGACGCCGCCGCGATCTCGCCCATGATGTCCGTCACGCGCTGGACCGCACCGATCACGTCGTTCATCGTGCGCCCGGCTTCGTCGACCAGCGTCGAGCCGGTCCGGATACGCTCCACCGACGCGTCGATCAGCGTCTTGATTTCCTTCGCCGCGCTCGACGAACGCTGCGCGAGGCTGCGCACTTCGCCGGCGACGACCGCGAAGCCGCGGCCTTCCTCGCCTGCCCGCGCGGCTTCGACGGCCGCATTCAGCGCAAGTATGTTGGTCTGGAACGCGATTCCCTCGATGATCGCGATGATGTCCGCGATTTTCGCCGAGCTGTCGTTGATTTCGCCCATCGTGCCGACCACCTGGCCCACCACCGTATTACCCTTGTTTGCAATGTCGGACGCATTCGCGGCCAGCGCGCTTGCCTGGCGCGCATTGTCCGCATTCTGCTTCACGGTGCCGGTCAGTTGCTCCATGCTCGACGCGGTTTCCTGCAGCGCAGCGGCCTGTTCCTCGGTACGCGACGACAGGTCGATGTTACCGGCCGCGATCTGGCGGGCCGCGGTCGCGATCGATTCGCTGCCGCCGCGCACGGTGCGCACCGTGTCGACGAGCCCGCGCTGCATCCTCGCGAGGCCTTCCAGCAACTGCCCCATCTCGTCGCGCCGATCGACGACGATCGGCCGGCGCAGGTCGCCCGCGGCGATCGCGTCGAAATGCGACAGCGCATCGGCAATCGGGCGGCCGATCGCGCGGCTCAGCGTCAGCCACGACAGCGCCGCGGCCCCGATGCCGGCCAGCAGCACGACGATCGACAGCACGCGCATCGTCTCGAACACCGATTCCGCCCGATCGAAGCGCGCCTGCGCATTGGTGAACTGAAAGTTGCGCAGTGCTTCGCCGGCCACGGCCAGTTCGTTATAGCGCGCCTGAAGCTGCTTCGCGCCGTCGCCGATCCGGTCGTGATCGCCCGTGCCGATCGCGCTCGCGAACGCGTCGCAGGTATCCTGCAGCACCTTGCGCCGGGCGACGACGTCCTGGGCGAGGCGATCCTCATCGGCGCCGCGCGGCAGCGCGAGGTACTTCTGCCACCATGCGTCGGATTGCGTGCGCATCGCGCGGCTGCGCTCGATGGCAGCCGTGGAATCGGGCGTGCCGACCAGCAGCGCCGCCCGGTCGAGTGCGAGGCGCTCGCGCGCGGCGAACATTTCCGCGACCGACACGTCGACCGCGCTCGGCATCTGGTTCGTGAAAATCTCGCGCGTCGAATCGTTCGAACGCGTCATTCCGTACAGACCGAGCACGCCGGTGATACCCAGCAGTACCGCCAGAAACGCCATCGTCAAACCGATGCGCGCACGAATCGTCAGGTTCCTGAACACCATCATCCATCCTGTATTGCGTCGTCATGAACGGGCCTCGCCCGTTGGCTCGAAGCATTGCTTCACTCGGTGCATTTACGACCGTGTGGCGCATAACTTGATGGTTTTGGCGTCATTATTTCGAATTATTCGTCTGTTTATTACAAATGACTGAATAATTGACGCAATTCGGGTCGGAATGGCGAACAGGAGAAAGGCGCACCGGTACGCGGCCGTCCGTCTCGTGCGACGGACGGGCCGCTAGCGGAACCGGAAAGCGGTGATCCGGCCCTAGTCGGCCAGTTCGATGCGGCTCGGAATCGACGGCTGTGCGCCTGCGCGCGTGACCGACAGCGCCGCCGCGCGTTGCGCGAAGCGGATGGCCGTGTCGACGTCCGCGCCGGCCGCGAGCCGTGCGGAAAAGCCGCCGATGAAGGTGTCGCCGGCCGCCGTCGTGTCCACCGCCTGCACCGCCGGCGCCGGATAGTGTCGCGCGGCGCCGTCGGCCGTCAACGCGAGCACGCCGCGCGCACCGAGCGTGACCAGCACGTTGCGCGCGCCGCCGGCCTGCAGCGAGCGCGCGGCGGCTTCGGCCTCCGCCGGGTCGCGTACCGGCAGCCCGGTGAGCGCGGCCGCCTCGACCTCGTTCGGGATCAGGTAATCGACGAGCGGCAGCCAGCCGTTCGGCAGCGGCGCGACGGCCGGGGCCGGATTGAGCACCACCGTGCGGCCGAGCCGGCGCCCGGCCGACAAGGCAGCGAACACCGCGTCCGGCGGCGTCTCGAGCTGGCAGATCAGCACGTCGGCCGCCGCGAGCGCGGCCTCGTGCCGGGCAATCGTGTCGGTCGTGACCTCGCCGTTGCCGCCGGCGACGATCACGATCGCGTTCTGGCTCGCATCGTCGACGACGATCAGTGCGACGCCGGTCGACGCCGACGCGCTCGTCGCGAGCCCCGTGCAGTCGATTCCCTCGACCTCGAGGCCCGCTCGCAGTGCCGCGCCGTGCGCATCCGCGCCGACGCAGCCGATCATCGCGACGTGCGCGCCAAGCCGGGCGGCGGCGACGGCCTGGTTGCCGCCCTTGCCGCCCGCTGCCTGCGCGAACGCGTGCCCGGCCAGCGTTTCGCCCGGCAGAGGCAACCGCGGCGCCCGCACGACGAGATCCATGTTGAGGCTGCCGACCACCGTCACGCGGCCGGCGCCCGTGGCGGTCGCCGTCATGCGCGAGCGCCCGGCGCGGCCGGCTCGCGATAGACCGCCGTCGATTCGCGCAGCACGAGGCGCGGCGACACGACGCGGCGGCGGCTCGGCACGGCGCTCGAACCGCCGCCGATCCGTTCGATCAGCGTCTGCGCGGCCATTTCGCCGAGCGCGCGCACCGACTGGCCGACCGTCGACAGCGCCGGATACGTGTAGCGGGAAAATTCGATGTCGTCGAACCCGATGATCGAGCAGTCGTCGGGCACGCGCATCCCGCGCTCGGCCGCCGCGCGCAGCGCGCCGACTCCCATCAGGTCGTTGCCCGCGAAGATCGCGCTCGGCCGCACCGATTCGAACAGCCGCGACGCCGCGTGATAGCCGCCCAGGCACGAGAAATCGCTTTCGGCGATCGCGCCCGGCACGATGTCGACTCCGCGCTCGGCCATCGCACGGATGAAGCCGTGCACGCGCATCGCGCTGACGGCGGTGTCGGTCGGCCCGGTGATGCAGCCGATCTTAGCGTGCCCGAGTTCGAGCAGATGGCGCGTGGCCAGATACGCGCCGCGCTCGTGGTCGATCTGTACGAGATCGGCCGCGAGCCCCTCGATGTTGCGATCGACGACGACGAGCGGCGCGTGGATATCGGCGAGCGTCTGCGCGAGCACCGCGTCCTCGCCCGCCGACGCGACGATCAGACCGTCGATGCGCTTTTCCTGCAGCACGCGCAGGTAATTGCGCTGCTTCACGGGATCGTCGTCCGAATTGCAGAAGAACACGCAATAGCCGTTGGCTGCGCACTGATCCTCGATGCCGCGCGCAAGCTCCGCGAAGTATGGATTCGTGCTGTTCGGCACGACGAGGCCGATGGTCGCCGTCGCCCGCGCCTTCAGCGAGCGCGCCACGGCCGACGGCACGTAATTCAGCTCGCGGATCGCGCCCTCGACCTTCGCACGCACATCCGCGGACACCGGCCGCGAATTGTTCACCACGTGCGAGACGGTCGTAAACGACACGCCCGCCATGGCCGCCACATCCTTGATCGTCGCCATTTCCCGTTTCTCTCTGGTCTGTTCTGTGTGTCTTCTTACCGCACGCGCGTACGCCGGCTGCGATACGTATCGAGCACGACCGCCACCACGATCACCGCACCCGTGATGATCCGTTTCGTCGGCTCGTTCGCACCGATCTGCGCCAGCCCCGCGGCCAGCACGGAGATGATCAACACGCCGAAGAACGTGCTGATCACCGAGCCGCGCCCGCCCATCAGGCTCGTGCCGCCGATCACGACGGCGGCGATGACCTGCAGTTCGAGGCCCGCGCCCGCGTTCGGATCGGCCGCCTCGAGCCGCGAAATCTGGAACAGCGACGCGAGCCCCGCGAGCGCGCCCATCAGTGCGAATACGAGAATTTTATACGGCCGCGGGTTAACCCCTGCAAGTCGCACCGCTTCCTCGTTCGTGCCGATCCCGATCAGATAGCGCCCGAACACCGTGCGCGTGAGCACGAACTGGGCCGCGATCATCACCGCGACCGCGATCAGGAACGCCGGCGAGATGCCCAGCGCGATCGGGTTCGACAGGAAATCGAACGCGTCGCCGATATACGCGGTGCGCGAATTCGTCAGCTGGTACGCGAGGCCGCGAGCGGCCTCCAGCACGCCGAGCGACACGATGAACGACGGAATCCGCCAGCCGACCGTGACGGCGCCGGTCAGCGTGCCCGTCGCGGTTGCGACCGCGATCCCGATCAGCGCGGCCGGCAGCGGCCCCCACTGCCATTTCAGCGCGGCGACGCTGACCATCGACGCGGCGAGCGCGAGCACCGAGCCGACCGACAGGTCGATCCCGGCGATGATCAGCACGAAGGTCATCCCGACCGACATCACGACGAGATCGGGAATCTGGTTCGCGATCGTGCTGAACGTGTCGTAGGTCAGGAAGTGCGCGCTCAGCACCGAAAACAGCGCGATCATCGCGGCCAGCGCGCCGGCGAGCCCGAGATAGTTCGACAGGCCGAGCCGCGTGCCGGACAGCGTGCGCGCGCGGCGCCCCGTCACGTCCTGCTGCGCGCCTGCGTCGGTCGGGGATACGGGAGACTGGGTCATTGCTGTGGTCCTGTCGTCGAAGTGCCCGGAGCGGCGCCGCGCGCCTGCCCCGCATCCGGATGCTGCATGGCGGCCGCCGGCGTCTCGCGGCCAAAGCCGGCGAACGCCGCGGCCAGCAGCGCATCCTGGGTCCAGTTGCCGCGCTCGAACACGGCCGTCATGCGGCCGGCCGACATCACGCCGATCCGGTCGCAGATCAGCATCAGCTCGCGCAGGTCGCTCGATACGACCACGAGCGCGCGGCCTTCGCGCGCGAGCGCGCCCATCAAAGTGTAGATCTCGAATTTGGCGCCGACGTCGATCCCGCGCGTCGGCTCGTCGAACAGCAGCACGCCCATGTCGCGCGCGAGCCAGCGGCCGATCACGACCTTCTGCTGGTTGCCGCCCGACAACTCGCCGACCGGCTGCGTCGCCCCGTGCGTGCGGATTCGCAGCGCGTCGATCTGCTGCTCGGCGAGCGCGGTCTCGCGCGCCGAATCGACGATGCCGCCGCGCGCGAGCCGGTCGAGCTGGCCGAGCGACACGTTCGCTGTAATCGACTGCGACAGCAGCAGCCCTTCGCCCTTGCGATCCTCGGTGATCAGCGCGATGCCCTGCTGCACCGCATCGACCGGCGACGCGATCCGCACCGGCTTCAGCGGCTGGCCCACCGCGATCGTCCCGGCATCCGGCGTGTCGGCACCGTAGATCAGCCGCAACAGCTCGGTGCGACCCGCGCCGATCAACCCCGAGATGCCGAAGATCTCGCCCGCGCGTACCTCGAGCGACACGTCGCGCACGGCCGTCCCGCGCGTGAGGCCCGACACCGCGAGCCGCGGCGCGCCGAAACGACGTTCGCCGAGATCGATATGTTCGCCGATCTCGCGCCCGACCATCAGCGTGACGAGCCCGTCGGACGTGGTCGCCGCCATGTCGCCCGCATGCACGAGCCGGCCGTCGCGCAGCACCGCGACGCGCTCGGCGACGCGCGCGAGTTCCTCGAGCCGGTGCGAGATGTAGACGATCGCGACGCCGCGCGCCTTCAGCCGGTCGATCTGCTCGAACAGCAGCTCGACTTCGCGCGCGGTCAGCATCGCGGTCGGCTCGTCGAGAATCAGCACGCGGCAGTCGCCGATCAGGTTGCGCGCGATCTCGACCATCTGCTGGTGGCCGATGCCGAGCGCGCCGACCGGCGTATCCGGATCGACCGCGTCGAGCCCGACCTGCGCCATCGCCGCGCGCGCGTCGTCGCGCAGCCGCGCGCGATCGATGATCCCGAAGCGCCGCGGCAGGCGGTTCAGGAACAGGTTTTCGGCGACGCTCAGCGTCGGCAGCAGGTTCAGCTCCTGCATCACCATGCGCACGCCGAGCGCCTCGGCCTGCGTGCGGCTCGCCGGCGCATAGGCGTGGCCGCCGAGCTGCATCGTGCCGGCGGTCGGGTCGACGAGCCCGCCGATGATCTTCGACAGCGTGCTCTTGCCGGCACCGTTCTCGCCCGTCAGCGCGAGCGCCTGGCCCGCGTCGAGCGTCAGCGTGACGTCGGCGAGCACGGGTTCGGCATAGGTCTTGCCGATGCCGGATACGGACAGCACGGGGTGGGCTGAACGGGAGGGTTGGAAGGTCGGTTCCATCGCGATCCTGGTTGCGGCCGCGCGCACGAGGCGCGCGGATATGACGCTCACAAGTGCATGTGCATGCAGTGGCCGTGATCGCGCTCACACCGGATAACGGCCGCCGCGCCGGATTCTTGAGGGCGGCGGCCGGACCGGTGCGGCGTTACTTCGTCACGAGATCCACCGGCGTCTCGACCACGCCGGACATGTCGGCCTGCTTGCGATGCTCGGCGATCGCCTTGAGCGCCGTGTCGATGCCGAATACGGCCTGCTTCGCCGCGTACTGGTCGGCGGTCGCGAGCACGCGGCCGTCCTTCAGCATCGGCTTGATCGCGTTGATGTTGTCGTAGCCGACCACGAGCACCTTGCCCTGCTTGCCGGCCGCGCGCACGGCCGACACGGCGCCGATCGCCATGTTGTCGTTGCCGCACAGCAGCGCCTTCAGGTTCGGATATTCGTTGAGCATCGCGGCGGCCACCGCATTGCCCTTGTCGATCTCCCATTCGCCCGACTGCACCGACACGACCTTCATCCCGCCCGCCTTCATCGCGTCCTGGAAGCCGGCCGTGCGCTGCTGGGCGTTGGTGGTCGTCGACACGCCTTCGACGATGCCGACCTGGTCGCCCGCCTTCAGCCGCTTCGCGAGGTAATCGCCGACCTTGCGCGCGCCCTTGCGGTTGTCCGGGCCGACGAACGGCACGTTCAGGTTCTTCGACTTCAGCACGTCAGGATCGAGCCGGTTGTCGATGTTCACGACGACGATGCCTGCGTCGACGGCCTTCTTCACGACCGGTACGAGCGCCTTCGAATCGGCCGGCGCGAGCACGATCGCATCGACCTTCGAGACGATCATCTGCTCGACGATGCGGATCTGGTTCGCGGTGTCGGTCTCGTCCTTGATGCCGTTGGTGACAAGGTCGAACTGGTTCGCGTTGTGTTTCTGGTATTCCTTCGCGCCCGTTTCCATGGTCAGGAAAAACTCGTTGGCAAGCGACTTCATCACGAGTGCGACCTTCGGCTTGGCTGCGGATTGCGCGTGGACAGCCGGTGCGGCGGCCACCGCGACGGCGGCGAGCGCGGCGGTCAGGAAGCGACGGCGAAAGCGGACATTCATACACATCTCCTGGCGACTGGCCCGAAGGGCCGGATTGTTATTCGGTTGTTGTTTTAATGTGAGCAAACGTTTGCGCCACACTACCCGGGCAATGGCCATCGATGCTGCTGTCGGTACCACGGAATGGAAGCAAGGCAGACGGCCGACTGCCTGGCGCGCGCTGTCGTCGACGCGCCACCGCCGGCGGGACGCCGGCGGAGTGAAGGCTATGCTGTACCGATTCGCTTCGGCGCGCAACCTGTCTGATCAATATTTAAGGGTTTATTCGGAGCGCGCGAGCGCGCTTCACGACGCGCAAATGCGACAGTCGCGATGCCGAAGGCGGCTCGCCGACGCGCGTCGCCGGCGGCGGGCCGATGATGAAGCGGTTCGGCGCGAACGACGCGATCGGCACGCGGATCGCCGGCATCCACCGCCCGATATGTGGTCGACTGTGACTGAACCGGCGATTCGTATCGCGCTGCTTCGTGAATGAGGATGGTTGCCGATCGTGCGTTCCGCACCGAGATTCGGCGTTGCAGATCGTTCTTGTTTTTCCGTGGGCACGGGAACGCGTGCCGGTCGTCCTGACGCGACGCACCTGATCGGATGCCTCGGCCGATGATTCGGACGTGCCGGCGGCAATCCCCGCCGCCGTCCGGTGCGGTGTACGGCAGGCTATGCGCGGCGCGTGTCGCGCACCGTCCGCGGCATCTGCCCGGACGGCGTGCGACATGCGCCATCAAACGGCTTCGCGCAACAGCCCCGCGATTTCCGCTTCGTTCAGATGCGGCGCGAACATTTCGATCAGCCGGTACGCATACGCGCGCAGGAATGCGCCCTTGCGCAGGCCCACCCGCGTCGTGCTCGCCTCGAACAGGTGCTGCGTGTCGAGCGCGACGAGCCCCGTGTCGCGCTGCGGATCGTAGGCCATCGCCGCGACGACGCCGATCCCCATTCCGAGCTCGACGTAGGTCTTGATCACGTCCGCGTCGATCGCGGTCAGCACGACGTCGGGCACGGCGCCCGCCTGCGCGAACGCCTGGTCGATGTGCGAGCGGCCCGTGAAGTCCTGGTCGTACGTGATGATCGGGTACTCGGCAATCTCCTCGAGCGTCAGGTTCTCGCGGCCGACGAGCGGATGGCCCTTCGGCACGACGACCGTGTGGTGCCACGAATAGCACGGGAACGTGACGATGTCCGGATAGCGGTCGAGCGCCTCGGTCGAGATGCCGAGATCGGCCTCGCCGTTCAGGATCATCTGCGCGATCTGCTGCGGGCTGCCCTGGCGCAGCGCGAGATGCACCTTCGGGAACACGTCGGTGAATTGCCGAATCACCTTCGGCAGCGCGTAGCGCGCCTGCGTGTGCGTCGTCGCGACGACGAGGTGGCCGCTGTCCTGATCGGCGAACTGGCGCGCGACGCGGCGCAGGTTCTCGGCGTCCAGCAGCATCCGCTCGATCAGCTGGTGCACCGCCTTGCCCGGCTCCGTGAGCCCCGTCAGCCGCTTGCCGCGCCGAATGAAGATGTCGACGCCCAGCTCATCTTCCAGATCCTTGATCTGTTTCGACACGCCCGACTGCGACGTGTACAGCACGTTCGCGACTTCCGTCAGGTTCATGTTCTGGCGCACCGCTTCGCGCACGAACCGCAATTGCTGAAAATTCATGGGTATGCCTCTTAGGCTGTCGTTGTTTGATTGTCGAATCGGAGCGAATCCCGCCCTCTGCCCTGCGTTGTCTCGTCAACGTGCGGGAAACACCCGCACGGCGCGCGGCACGGCCGTCGCGCCGTCGCCGACCTGCAGCGAAAGCGCCCGCCATGCGTCGCGGTCGAGTTCCGCCTCGAGCGCGCCGCCCGCGCGCGCCTCGAGCTCCACGCGCACCGAACCGCCGAGCGGAATCACGCGCCGCACGTCCACCGCGATGCCGTCGCGGTGGCCTTCGCCCGCCGGCCACAGCTGCAGATCGTGCGGCCGCACGTAAGCGTTCGCGGGGCCCGCGAAGTCGGCGTCGACCTCGATCGGCGCAGCCGCACCCTCGGCGACGAAGCCACGCCCGGCAACCGTGCCCGGCAGCCGGTTCGCCGCGCCGAGGAACTCGTACACGAACGCGCTTTGCGGATGATCGTAGACGTCCTGCGGGCTGCCGACCTGCTCGACGTGGCCGCGGTTCAGCACGACGATGCGATCGGCCACTTCGAGCGCCTCTTCCTGGTCGTGCGTGACGAAGATCGTCGAGATGTGCAGGTCGTCGTGCAGGCGACGCAGCCAGCCGCGCAGTTCCTTGCGGACCTTCGCGTCGAGCGCGCCGAACGGCTCGTCGAGCAGCAGCACCTTCGGCTCGACCGCGAGCGCGCGGGCGAGCGCGATGCGCTGGCGCTGGCCGCCCGACAGCTCGGACGGGTAACGCTGCGCGAGCCAGTCGAGCTGCACGAGCTTGAGCAGCTCATGCACCTTGTCGCGAATCGCGGCTTCCGACGGCCGCTCGCGGCGCGGTTTCACGCGCAGCCCGAACGCGACGTTCTCGAACACCGTCATGTGGCGGAACAGCGCGTAGTGCTGGAACACGAAGCCGACCTGGCGGTCGCGTGCGCCGACCGACGCCACGTCGAGCCCCTGCAGCACGACCTGGCCGGCGTCCGCGTGCTCGAGGCCCGCGATCACGCGCAGCAGCGTGGTCTTGCCGCAGCCGGACGGCCCGAGCAGCGCGACCAGTTCGCCGGGCGGAAAGTCGAGCGACACGTTGTCGAGCGCCGTGAAATCGCCGAAGCGCTTCTGAAGGTTACGGACGGTGATACCCATTCTGGTTGCCTCTTTACGATTTCGACGAAACGGCGCCGACAGGGCCGGCATGTGCGGGAACGGCGTCGTGCGCGTCGGCCAGTTCGGCCGCGAGATGACGCTCGGCGATCAGCTTGAGCGCGAGCGTGACGAGCGCGAGCAGCGCCAGCACCGACGCCACCGCGAACGCTGCCGCGAAGTTGTATTCGTTGTACAGGATCTCCACGTGCAGCGGCATCGTGTCGGTCACGCCGCGGATGTGGCCGGACACGACCGACACCGCGCCGAACTCGCCCATCGCACGCGCATTGCACAGGATCACGCCGTACAGCAGGCCCCATCTCACGTTCGGCAGCGTCACGCGGCGGAAGATCTGCCAACCCGACGCGCCGAGCACGCGCGCGGCCTCTTCCTCGTCGGTGCCTTGCGCCTGCATCAGCGGAATCAGCTCGCGCGCGACGAACGGGAACGTGACGAAGATCGTCGCGAGCACGATGCCCGGCACCGCGAAGATGATCTGGACGTCGTGATCCTGCAGCCACGGCCCGAGCCAGCCCTGCGCGCCGAACAGCAGCACGTACACGAGGCCCGAGATCACCGGCGACACCGAGAACGGCAGGTCGATCAGCGTCGTCAGCAGCGCCTTGCCGCGGAATTCGAACTTCGCGATCGCCCACGATGCGCACACGCCGAACACGAGGTTCAGCGGCACCGCGATCGCGGCGACGGTCAGCGTCAGCTTGATCGCCGACCACGCATCGGGATCGGCCAGCGATTCGAGATAGAAGCCGACGCCCTTGCGCAGCGCCTCGACGAACACCGCGGCGAGCGGGACGACGAGGAAGAACGCGAGGAACGCCAGCGCGATGCCCGTGAGCAGCCAGCGCACGACGCGCGATTCGCTGACGGGGTCGAGCCGCTTCGCGGCGCGCGCGGTGGGCGACGGGGTTTTCAGCACGACGGTGGCCTTCTGGCTCATTGCTGGCCTCCTGCGGCGACGGCGCTGACGGCGACGGGCGCCGGACCGCTCGCGCCCTTGCTCGTCCTGCGCTGCAGATACCACTGCAGCGTGTTGATCAGCAGCAGCATCAGGAACGACACGACCAGCATCACGACCGCCAGCGCAGTCGCGCCCGCGTAGTCGTACTGCTCGAGCTTCGTGATGATCAGCAGCGACGTGATCTCGGATTTCATCGGCACGTTGCCGGCGATGAAGATCACCGATCCGTATTCGCCGAGCGCGCGCGCGAACGCGAGCGCGAAACCGGTGAGCAGCGCCGGCAGCACGGCCGGCAGCACGACGCGCCGGAACGTCAGCCAGCGCGACGCGCCGAGGCATGCGGCGGCTTCTTCCTGCTCGCGCTCGAAATCCTCGAGCACCGGCTGCACGGTGCGCACGACGAACGGCAGCCCGATGAAGGTCAGCGCGACCAGCACGCCGGCCGGCGTGAACGCGATCTTGATGCCGAGCGGCGCCAGATACTGGCCGACCCAGCCGTTGGTCGCGTAGACGGCCGCGAGCGAGATGCCGGCTACCGACGTCGGCAGCGCGAACGGCAGGTCGACGATCGCATCGACGAGGCGCTTGAAGGGGAACGTGTAGCGCACCAGCACCCACGCGACGAGGAAGCCGAACACGGCATTGATCAGCGCACCGCCGAACGCGGCCGAGAACGTCAGCCGGTACGACGCGAGCACGCGCGGCGACGTGACGGCGGTGACGAACTGCTCCCACGACAGCGTCGCGGTCTTCAGGAACGTGGCGGCGAGCGGAATCAGCACCACGAGGCTCAAATAGGCCACCGTGATGCCGAGTGTCACGCCGAAACCGGGCAGCGCGCTCGGCTTGCGAAAGGTGTACGTCGTCATCGGATGCTCTTGCTGGGTCGATGCTGCTCATGGGCCCGACGCAAACGCCGGCGCAGTGAATCGCGCCGGCGGCCCGTCGGGGATGCGGCGCGCTGTCGTGGCGCGCCGCTTGTCGTTATGGCGTTACTGCGGCTTGTAGATCGAATCGAACACGCCGCCGTCCGCGAAATGCGTCTTCTGCGCATTCGTCCAGCCGCCGAACGTGTCGTCGACCGTGTACAGCTTCAGCTTCGGGAACTGCCTGGTCAGCTCCGCCGGCACGTTCTTCGAACGCGGCCGGTAATAGTTGCGCGCCGCGATTTCCTGGCCCTGCGGGCTATACAGGAAATTCAGGTAGGCCTCGGCCAGCTTGCGCGTGCCCTTCTTGTCGACCACCTTGTCGACCACCGCGACGGGCGGCTCGGCCAGGATGCTCACCGACGGCACGACGATCTCGAATTTGTCGGTACCGAATTCCTTGACCGACAGGAACGCCTCGTTTTCCCACGCGATCAGCACGTCGCCGATCCCGCGCTGCACGAAGCTCGTCGTCGCGCCCCGCGCGCCCGAATCGAGCACGCCGGCGTTCTTGTAGAGCTTCGTGACGAATTCCTTCGCCGTCTGCTCGTTGCCGCCCGGCTTGTGCAGCGCGTATGCCCACGCGGCCAGGTAGTTCCAGCGCGCGCCGCCCGAGGTCTTCGGATTCGGCGTGACGATCGAGATGCCCGGCTTGGTCAGGTCGTCCCAGTCCTTGATCCCCTTCGGATTGCCCTTGCGCACGAGGAACACGATCGTGGACGTATACGGCGACGCGTTGTCGGGCAGACGCTTCTGCCAATCCTTGTTCACCAGCCCCTTGTTCGCGAGCGCGTCGATGTCGTACGCCAGCGCCAGCGTGACGACGTCGGCCTGCAGGCCGTCGAGCACCGAGCGCGCCTGCGCGCCCGATCCGCCGTGCGACTGCTTGAAGTTGACGGTTTCGCCCGTCTTCGCCTTCCACTCCTTGCCGAACGCCTGGTTGAAATCCTGATACAGCTCGCGCGTCGGGTCGTACGACACGTTCAGGAAAGTCGTATCGGCCTGCGCATGCGTCGCGACGCCCAGCGCCGCCGCCGCGCCCAGCGCGAGTGTTGCGATCAGGCGGCCCACCCCGCCCACCAGCCCCGTATTGCGCTTCGCCATCCTTGGTTCTCCAGTGTTGTCGGTATTGCGATGTCGGGCCAGTCTAGCGAACGGGTTACATGATTAAAAATAATCGTTCCTCATTTTTTAATACTCAAAAGTGCTAACGCATACGGGACGGACGGTTGCGGCGGACAAACCGGCGTCCGGGCGTCGCGAAATCACGCCGGAACCGGCGCGATCGCGTCGAACCTCAAGTAACACTTGAAATTCACCAAGTACTGTATAAAAATACAGCTCACTGTCTATCCATACAGTTGAGCCATGACCAAACTCACCGCCCGTCAGCAGCAAGTGTTCGACTTGATCCGTCGCGCGATCGAGCGCTCCGGATTCCCGCCCACCCGCGCCGAGATCGCGGCCGAACTGGGCTTCAGCTCGCCGAATGCGGCCGAGGAGCATCTGCGCGCGCTGGCACGCAAGGGCGTGATCGAGCTGGCCGCCGGCGCATCGCGCGGCATCCGGCTGCTCGGCATCGACGACACCCCGCACCAGTTCACGCTGCCGCACGCCGGCCTGATGCAACTGTCGCTGCCGCTCGTCGGCCGCGTCGCTGCCGGTAGCCCGATCCTTGCGCAGGAGCACATCTCGCAGCATTACGCATGCGATCCCGCGCTGTTCACCAGCAAGCCCGACTACCTGCTGAAGGTGCGCGGCCTGTCGATGCGCGACGCCGGCATTCTCGATGGCGACCTCCTCGCCGTGCAGAAGCGCACGGAAGCGAAGGACGGCCAGATCATCGTCGCGCGTCTTGGCGACGACGTCACGGTCAAGCGCCTGATGCGCCGGCCCGGCGGCCTCGAGCTGATCGCGGAGAACCCGGATTACGAAAACATCTTCGTCAAGGCCGGCAGCGCGGATTTCGCGCTGGAAGGCATCGCCGTCGGGCTGATCCGCTCGGGCGAACTCTGACATTCCATCTCGCCAGGAGAACATCATGGAACGCCTTGCCCGCCTGCTGCCTTTCCGTCAATTCGGTCGCCTGCGTCATCTGCGCGGCCGCACGCCATGCGCACCGCTGTCCGCGGCGGCGCCAGTGCAAGAAGAAGTCGCAGTCGAACGGCAGGCGTCCCTGCTGCCGTCAGCGCTCCCCGCGTTCGCGCGGGTATCGCTGAATGCCGGTCTGAATCACGCGGAACCCGCACGCCGAGCGCCGGTGCGCGTCTATCACGGTCGCTCGCGCCTGATCATGGTGGGTACGATCGATGCCGTGTGCCGCATGATCGATCGCTGCATTGCAGAGGAACGATCGGCCACGCCGGGCGGTCTCTGATTGCGGAACGTTCCCGCACCGGAGGCAACGTGACTGAATCGTCGCGCCGCGCACGGCGCCTCAAGCCCCTGCTGATCGTCGTGCTGGTCGTCGCCGTCATTGCGACGCTCGGCTATGCGTACGCGTCGCCGTATGTCGCGCTCGGCCGCCTGAAATCGGCGATCGATGCGCGTGATGCGCAGGCGATCAGCGAATATGTCGACTTTCCGTCGCTGCGCATCAGCCTGAAGCAGCAGGTCACGGAAGAGTTGATGCGTCGGATCGACGCCGTGAAGAAAAATAATCCGTTCGCGGTGATTGGCGCGCTGATCGGCTCTGCGCTAATCGGCCCGCTGGTCGATGCGTACGCGACCCCGGAGGGCGTGGCCGCACTGATGAACGGATTGCCGCCACGCGGCAATCCGGGCGAGCGCCCGCCTGAATGGTCGAACCCACCGCCAGCAGGCAATGCACCCGGCAACACGCCTGCCGCACCGGCCGCCAATCCGGCGCCGGCAAGTGCCGGCGCACCGGGCGGCAACGCGGCCGCTTCGGCGGCATCGTCGCCGGCACCGGCGCCCGCACCCGCTGCACCGGCCAGCCCGAGCGAAGCAACGCCAGCGCCGCATCAGCAGCAAACCAGCGCGGGCTACCGAAATATCGATGAATTCGTCGTGACGTATCAGCGCAGCGCCGACGGCACGCGTTATGCGGCGATCTTCCACCGCTTCGGGCTGTTCTCGTGGAAATTGTCCGGCATCGACCTGCATGCATAGCAGGCCGCGCTCGACACGCGCACTGCCGGTGCAGTGCGACGTCTGACCGACATGCATCGCCGGTCAGACGGCCATCCGGCCTTTAGATCATTTGCCGCTCGCGATGGTCGCTTCACGCTCGCGTGCGATTTCGGCCTTCTGCTCTTCCGCCGACGAACACGCCACCAGAATGCTGCAGTTCACGCGATCGAGCAGTTGCGTGTTGCCCGACCCCATCCACCATCTCGACAATCCGCTGCGGCACCGGTGCCCGACGACGACGAGATCGACCTTCAGCTCCGACGCGAGATTCGCGATTTCGTCGATCGGATAACCGAACGCGAAATGGCCCTCGGCCTGGACGCCGCGCTCGCGCAGCCAGTTCACGCCTTCCTGCAGAATTTCGCGCGCGGTTTCCTCGAAGCGGCCGCATGCGACATCGGTCAGCAAGCCTGCACTTTGCGCAATGCTCGAACGCATGTCGACGACCGACAGCAAATGCGTTTCGGCCTTCAGGTCCATCGCGAGATTGGCGCCGCAACGCAGCGCCTTGCGCCCCTCGAGCGTGCCGTCGTAACACAGCAAAATCTTGTTGTAGCTAGCCATGGAGCCTCCCTATCGCAACAACGAGCCTACGCATTCATCATGGTGCGCCGCAATTCAGGACGCAAGGGATGGAAAACGCTGATTCGCCCCGCGCGGCGCGTGCGCGATGATGCGGTGCACGATCGGTGCGCACCTGCATCGCACCGTGCAGGCATGCGCTGAAGCGATGCAGCCGATGCACTAGAATGGCCCGTTCCATCTCGAGCGGGCCGCGTCGCGCCGGCATCGTGTGCTTCGACCATGCCCGTGTGACACGCATTCGCGCGATCCGTTCGCCAGCCCGCCACGCACCGGTAGCGGAACGCGCCCGCTTACAACGACAGCCCGCCCATGCCCGTCGCACCGATCGATTTCCGCAACGTCGAAAAGCACTATGGCGACAAACTCGTCGTCAACGGTCTGTCCTTCAACGTGATGGCCGGCGAATGCTATGGCCTGCTCGGGCCGAATGGCGCCGGCAAGACCACGACGCTGAAGATGCTGCTCGGCCTCGCGCATCCCGATGCTGGCGCCATTTCGCTGTGCGGCGAACCGGTTCCATCGCGTGCGCGACACGCACGCCGGCGGGTCGGCGTCGCCCCGCAGTTCGACAACCTCGACCCCGACTTCACGGTCCGGGAAAACCTGCTCGTGTTCAGCCGCTATTTCGGGATGTCGGCGCAGGCTGCACGCGCACTCGTGCCGCCGCTGCTCGAATTCGCGAAGCTCGAGAACAAGGCCGATGCGAAAGTCGGCGAGCTGTCGGGCGGCATGAAGCGCCGCCTTACGCTCGCCCGCGCGCTCGTCAACGATCCCGATGTGCTGGTGCTCGACGAGCCGACGACGGGCCTCGACCCTCAGGCCCGGCACCTGATGTGGGAGCGGCTGCGCTCGCTGCTCGCACGCGGCAAGACGATCCTGATCACCACGCATTTCATGGAGGAAGCCGAGCGCCTGTGCGATCGGCTGTGCGTGATCGAGGAAGGCCGCAAGATCGCCGAAGGCGCGCCGCACGCGCTGATCGAATCGGAGATCGGTTGCGACGTGATCGAGATCTACGGGCCCGATCCGGCCGCGCTGCGCGACGAGTTGTCGGCATTCGCGAAGCACACCGAGATCAGCGGCGAGACGCTATTCTGCTATGTGACCGATCCCGAGCCGGTCAGCGCACGACTCAAGGGCCGTACGGGGCTGCGCTATCTGCATCGCCCGGCCAATCTGGAGGATGTGTTCCTGCGGCTCACGGGCCGCGAGATGCAGGATTGATCGACCATGGACGTCCGTCACTATTCCGCCACCACGCCATCGGCCCCGCCGCGCGAATCGCGCTTCGCGATAGCGATGCCGGCGAACGCCAGCAACTGGATCGCCGTCTGGCGGCGCAACTATCTCGTGTGGCGCAAGCTCGCGCTCGCGTCGATGTTCGGCAATCTCGCCGATCCGATGATCTATCTGTTCGGGCTGGGTTTCGGGCTCGGCCTGATGCTCGGCCACGTCGACGGCGTGTCGTACATCGCGTTTCTCGCGGCCGGCACGGTCGGCTCGAGCGTGATGATGTCCGCGAGCTTCGAATCGATGTATTCGGGTTTCTCGCGGATGCACGTGCAACGCACGTGGGAAGCGATCATGCATACGCCGCTCGCACTCGGCGACATCGTGCTCGGCGAGATCGTCTGGGCGGCCAGCAAGGCGATGTTGTCGGGCGGCGCGATCATGCTCGTCGCGGGTGGGCTCGGCTACGCGCAGTTTCCGTCGATGCTCGCGGTGCTGCCCGTGATCGCGCTGGCCGGCCTCGCGTTTGCCAGCATCGCGATGATCGTCACGGCGCTCGCCCCGTCGTACGATTTCTTCATGTTCTATCAGACGCTTGTGCTGACGCCGATGCTGCTGCTGTCGGGCGTGTTCTTCCCGATCGCGCAGTTGCCGCCGCTCGCGCAGCACGCGGCGCAGGCGCTGCCGCTCGCGAACGCGGTCGAGCTGATCCGCCCTGCGATGCTCGGCCGGCCGGCGACCGACATCGCGTTGCACGTCGCGGTGCTCGCCGGCTACGCGGTCGGTGGGTTCCTGCTGTCCGCATGGCTGTTCCGGCGGCGGATGATGCGCTGACGGCCGGCGCACCGGCCGCCGGCTTCATGCGACGACATTACTCGTCGTCGTCGCTCCACGGAATTTCGACGTCGGTCAGGAACGCGACGGTCGCAAGCGGGCCGCCTTCCTGCCGGCCGAGCTTGCCGTCCGCGCGATGCCATTCGACGCGAAACTGCGTGCCCGGATCGTCGGCCAGCAGATAGACCGTGCGCAACTCTTCCTTGTCGGCTTCGTCCACCGGGCCGTCGAACGACACCAGCATCTTCTGCGGCCACAGGCCGTTGACGGGATCGTAAATCCGATCGCCTTGCGGAATGTCGATGCTGGCCTCGACACCGATCGTTGCGGAGGCCTCGATGATCATCGTGCCGAGTGCCTGCAGCACGGCAGTCGCCCGCGCGGAATTGGCCTGGCGGATCGCGAGATCGCCGCGCGTCAGCGCCTTTTCGAGTCGAGGATGGATCTTCGGTTGGGTCATGCGTTTTCCTGTTTGCTTCTTGTAAAAGGCGCCGCACACGTGAAGCGGCGGCGCCGGATGAATACGACGATGGCGCGCGACGGGCGCGCCGTTTGCATGCATCAGAACCCGAACGCGATCGCGAGCAAGCCGCTCGCGATCCCGAACACGACGACGAGCGCCGCGACGATCGCCAGCACGTAGGGCTTGAACGAACGCGCGAGCATCGCCAGCGACGGCACGCTGATCGGCGGCAGCGTCATCAGCAGCGCGGCGGCCGGGCCGACGCCCATGCCGAGCGACAGCATCGCCTGGATGATCGGCACCTCGCCGGCCGTCGGGATCACGAACAGCATGCCCGCAACCGCGAACGCGACGATCCAGCCGAGATGATTGCCGATGTCCGGGCCGATATGCGGAAACAGCCATGCGCGCGCAGCGCCGAGCAGCAGCACGAGCACGATGTATTCGGGCACGAGCCGCACGGCCATGCGCGCGAGCAGTTTCATCCAGCGGACGAACGGATTGCCGGCTGCAGCCTGCTCGGCCGCCAGCGCCGCGAGCTGCGCATCGTCGATGCTGCGGTCTTCGGGACGCGCGATGCGGTTCAGCAGATAGCCGATCCCGAACACCATCGCGATGCCGAGCACGACGCGCAGCGCGCTCCAGTGCCAGCCGAGCACGAAGCCCATGAACACCAGCGCCGCCGGGTTCAGCACCGTATTGCCGAGCCAGAACGCGACCGCGCCGCCCGGCGACGCGTGGCGCGCACGCAAGCCCGCCACGACCGGCGCCGCGCAGCACGTGCACATCATCCCGGGCAGCGACAGCAGCCCGCCCGCGGCGACGCTGCCGAATCCCGTGCGGCCGAGCACGCGCGCCACCCAGTGCGCGGGCAACAGCGCCTGCACGGCCGAGCCGAGCAGCAGGCCGAGCACCATCGCCTGCCAGATCGCCTTGCCGTACGCCCACGCATAGTCGAGCGCCGCCTTCAGCGACGGTTCGGGCGCGGCCGCGGACGTGCCCATCAGGATCGACTGGCCGATCGAATGGTGCTCGGCGGCAACGAACGCCTTGTTGTAGTACGGGAACCATTTCACATAGAACAGGCCCGCGACCGCGATCAGCAGGAAGGTCATCCAGCCGAGCGCCGGAGTGGGTTGGGTGCGTGTGGTCGTCATCGTGCGGTGGTCGTCGATTGGTCTTTGTCGGTTTCGGATGTCGCGCCGGCGGCAAGCGCGGCCGATGCGGGCAGTCCGGCTCGCGCGAGTTCGGCCAGCAGCCTGCGCGCCTGATCGCGCACGTCGGCTGCGTTGGGCCGGAACGTGAACGTCAGCGCCCGGTTCGGCTTGTTGTACGTCGCGCGGTAAGTGCGCGCATAGGCGGGATCGTAATGCTTGTCGATCAGTTCGGCGAACAAATCGGCCCGCGCGCCGGCATCGATCAGCCCCTTCCAGCGCGTCACTTCTTCGCGGCTGTGCAGGCCGATCAGCCGATGAAGCTGCGCCTTGAACGCATCGGGTTCGTCGAACAGATGCGCGTAATCGTCGAGCAGGAACGCGATCCGCTCGTCGTGGGCCGCCTCGACCTGCACCCACGGCCCCGCGTGAAACGCGTCGATCAGCGCGATCGGTAACTGCACGAGGCCGATCCTGCGGCTTTCCGACTCGACGAACACCGGCCATTCGGGGTCGAAACGCCCGAGCGTCTCGACGAGCCCCGAATCGAACCCCTTTTGCGCCGGCTGTGGTCTGCCCGGCAGCGCGCCGAGCAGCGAGCCGCGATGGCATGCGAGCGCTTCGAGATCGAGCGTCTGCGCGCCCACGTCGCGCAGCGCGTTCAGCAGGCGCGTCTTGCCGCAGCCCGTATGGCCGACGAGCGCGATGTAGCGAAAGCGCGTCGGCAGCGAGTCGAGCGTCGAGCACACCGATTGGCGGTACGCCTTGTAGCCGCCGTCGAGCTGGCGTGCCTTCCAGCCGATCAGGTTGAACCAGGTCGTCATCGAGCCCGAGCGCTTGCCGCCGCGCCAGCAATAGATCAGCGGCCGCCAGTTGCGCGGCCGGTCGGCGAACGTCGTATCGAGATGGCGCGCGATGTTGCGTGCGACGATCGCCGCGCCCACGCGCGTCGCCTCGTACGGCGATACCTGGCGGTACATCGTGCCGACGAGCACACGCTCTTCGTTGCTGAGCACGGGCGCGTTCAGCGCGCCGGGAATATGATCCTCGGCGAACTCGAGCGGCGTGCGCACGTCGATGATCTCGTCGAACTCGCCGGCGCGATCGAGGGTGACAATCAGGTTCTTCAATTTGGCGTCGAACAGGGGCGATACGGCTCGGGGAGCCGCATGGGCACGGAAGGCGGATTGACGATTATCTCACGGGCCGGCGTCCCGGGCGTCGCGCGGCGGTCGGCGGCGGCGAGGCGGCCTGCATCGCGTCGATCAGGTGGTCGCGGAACGCGCGCACCGACGCGGGCAGATCGCGCCCCGCCATCGTCTGCACCTGGATGCTGCGTTCGCGCAATTGCGGGTTCGTCACTGGCACGACGACGAAGCCGTCCGCATCGGAGCGATCGCGCACCGACAACAGCCCGGTGAACATCACCGCGCCCGTGCGCCGCGCGTAGCCGTACATCGCGGCGGTGTTGTTGCTCGTCAGTTCGGGCTCGAGCAGCAGCCCGTCGAGCGCGCACGCGATGTCGATCAACTGACGCACCGTCGTGCCGGCCTCGGGCAGCACGTGCGCGTGCCGCGCAACGTCGGCGAGCGACACCGCGTCGCGCGCCGCGAGCGGATGATCGTGCCGGACCAGCGCAAAGACCGGCGCGCGTTCGGTGTGGTCGACGCGCACGCCCTTCTCCGGCGCGAGGCTGAAGGTCAATGCGATGTCCGCATCGCCGTCGCGCACGCGCCGGGTCGCGTCCGCCGGCGACACGACCCACACGGTGAAATCGACGCCCGGGTGGCGCGCCTTGAAGCTCGCGAGCACGCCGGGCAGGAAATCGATCGCGAACCCCTCCGAGCACGCGATCTTCAGCAGGCTGCCGTGCAGCGCGTCGAGCCCGCCGATGTCCTTCATCACGTGTTCGGCCTCCAGCAGGCTGCGCTGCGCGAACGCCAGCAGCCGCTCGCCGGCCTCCGACAGCGCCATCCCGCGCGGTCGCCGCTCGAACAGCGGCGCGCCGAGCTCGCTCTCCAGTTTCGCGATCTGGCGGCTGATCGCCGACACGGCCACGTGCAGCCGCGCGGACGCGTCGCTGATCGAGCCGGTACGCGCCACCTCGACGAAATATCGCAACGCCAGACCATGCAGGAAAGCCGCCATCGTTCTGTCTCCGCGCCGCATCCGGTCGCGCTGCTTTGCCTTTTCGGCAAAGAAAGGTTCGAAATTCGATCATTGTGACAAAAAAACCGGCTTTCTAGAATCGATCGCACTTCACGTTGCGTACGCGGCCCGCGCGCAGCGAACCCTCGGAGGAGACACGATTTGAGCCGTACCGCCGCTATCCAGCACGCACTGAACCAGTTCGAGTCCGGTGCATTCTTCACGACCCTGAGCCGCCGCGTCGGCCTGCGCACCGAAAGCCAGGAAAGCGGCAGCGGCGCCGCGCTGCGCGCCTACCTGACCGACGAGATCGCGCCCGAGGCCGCCCGCCTCGGCTTCACGTCGCGGATCGTCGACAACCCCGTCGACGGCGGCGGCCCGTTCCTGCTCGCGTCGCGCCACGAAGACGACGCGCTGCCGACCGTGCTGATCTACGGCCACGGCGACGTCGTGCGCGGCTACGACGCGCAGTGGCGCGCGCCGCTGTCGCCGTGGACGCTGACGGCCGACGGCGACCGCTGGTACGGCCGCGGCAGCGCCGACAACAAGGGCCAGCACTCGATCAACCTGGCCGCGCTGGCGAGCGTGCTCGATGCACGCGGCGGCCGGCTCGGCTTCAACGCGAAGCTGCTGATCGAGATGGGCGAGGAAACCGGGTCGCCGGGCCTCGACGCGCTGTGCCGCCGGGAACGCGACGCGCTCGCGGCCGACGTGCTGATCGCGTCCGACGGCCCGCGCATCGCCGCCGCGCGCCCGACGGTATTTCTCGGCTCGCGCGGCGCGGTCAACTTCAAGCTGAGCCTGCACGCCCGCGACGGCGCACATCACTCCGGCAACTGGGGCGGACTGCTGCGCAACGCGGCGATCGTGCTCGCGCATGCGCTCGCGAGCCTCGTCGACGCGCGCGGCGCGATTCGCGTCGCGGGGCTGCGCCCGCCGCCGATCCCGGCTGCCGTGCGCGACGCGCTTGCCGATCTCTCCGTCGGCGGCGGCCCCGGCGACCCGGCGCTCGACGCCGACTGGGGCGAGCCCGGCCTGTCCGCCGCCGAGCGCGTATTCGGCTGGAACACGTTCGAGATTCTCGCGTTCAAGGCCGGCAACCCGGAGCATCCCGTCAACGCGATTCCGCCCGCCGCGTATGCGCACTGCCAGTTGCGCTTCGTCGTCGGCACCGACTGGGAAGCGCTGCATGCGCATCTGCGCGCGCATCTCGATGCGCACGGCTTCGCCGACATCGAGATCGACGTCGAACGCGGCGCACCGGCGACGCGCGTGCCGCCGGACGATCCGTGGGTCCGCTGGGCCGTCGCGTCGCTCGCGCGCACCACCGGCAAGAAGCCGGCGATCCTGCCGAATCTCGGCGGCACGCTGCCGAACGAGGTGTTTGCCCACACGCTCGGGCTGCCGACGCTGTGGGTGCCGCACTCGTACCCGGCGTGCTCGCAGCACGCGCCCGACGAGCATCTGCTCGCGAGCGTCGTCAGCGAGGGGCTGCAGATGATGGCCGGCCTCTTCTGGGATCTCGGCGACGACGCGCCGCCCGTTCGCCGCGCGGCAGCCGCCGCGGCCGGCGCCGCCCTGTAACGCGCTTCGCCCCTTTCACGGGACTGCACACACGATGAATACGACCACCCTGACCTCGCAGGACGCCGCGCACCCCAGCGCCGCGAAGATCCGCCGCATCATCTTCGCGGCGTCGATCGGCAACGCGCTCGAATGGTTCGACCTGATCGTCTACGGCTTCTTCGCGGTCACGATCGCCAAGCTGTTCTTCCCCGCCACGAGCGAAGCGACGTCGCTGATGCTGACGCTCGGCACGTTCGGGCTGTCCTACCTGATCCGGCCGATCGGCGGCTTCGTGCTCGGCGCGTACGCGGACCGCGCGGGCCGCAAGGCGTCGCTGCTGCTGTCGATCGCGATGATGATGGCTGGCACGCTGCTGATCGCGCTGATGCCGACCTACGCGTCGATCGGCATTCTCGCGCCGCTCGGGATCATGCTGTCGCGGCTGATGCAGGGCTTTTCAGCGGGCGGCGAATTCGCGAGTTCGACCGCGTTTCTCGTCGAGCATGCGCCGCAGCGGCGCGGTTTCATGTCGAGCTGGCAGTTCGCGAGCCAGGGCCTCGCGACGTTGCTCGCGTCGGGCTTCGGCGCGCTGCTGACGGCCACGCTGACTTCCGCGCAACTCGAAAGCTGGGGCTGGCGCGTGCCGTTCCTGTTCGGGCTCGCGATCGGTCCGGTCGGGCTGTACATTCGCCGCTACGTCGACGAAGGCGTCGAATTCAAGACGCAGGCGCGCTCCGACGCGCCGGTGCGTGAGCTGTTCGCGGCCCAGAAGTTGCGGCTGCTGCTGTCGATCGGCGCGCTCGTGATCTCGACCGCGATCAACTACATGATCCTGTACATGCCGACCTACGCGATCAAGCAGCTCGGGCTGCCGGCCTCGACGGGATTTGCGGCGACGCTCGCGACCGGCTTCGTGCTGACGCTCGTCACGCCGGTCGTCGGCCATCTGTCCGACCGCACCGGGCGGATCCGCATGATGGCGGTCGCCGCCGTGCTGATGCTCGTGACCGTGTGGCCGACGTTCGCATGGCTCACACGCCACGCGTCGTTCGCGACGATGCTCGCCGCACTGGTCTGGATCGGCGCGCTGAAGGCGATGTATTGCGGCGCGCTGCCGGCGCTGATGGCCGAACTGTTCCCGTCGCAGACACGCGCCACCGGGCTCGCGGTCAGCTACAACACCGGTGTCACGCTGTTCGGCGGCTTCGCGCCGTTCGTCATCACCTGGCTGATCAGCGCGACCGGCAACCGGCTGTCGCCGGCGCTCTATCTGATCGGGTGCGCGCTGCTGAGCCTCGCCGCGCTGTTCGTCGCACGCACGCGGCTGAAGATGCGCTGACGCGGGACACGACGGCGCAGCCATGCGCCGCCGACACGGCCCGTCGTGGCATCGCTGCCGCGCGCGCGGGCCGCGCGCCGTTTACGGCGCCGGATTCGGCTGCCGTTCGTGCAATGCGTCGATCTCGGCGAGAATCTCGTCGGACAGCGTTACGTCGATGCTGCCAATGTTCTCCTTCAACTGCTCGAGCGACGTCGCGCCGACCAGATTGCTGCGCACGAACGGGCGGCTGTTGACGAACGCGAGCGCCAGTTGCGCGGGCGACAGCCCGTGACGCCGCGCGAGCCCGACATAACGCGACGTCGCCTCGATGGCCTGCGGCTTGCTGTAGCGCTGGAAGCGCTCGAACAGCGTGATGCGCGCGCCGGCCGGACGCGCGCCGTTCTCGTACTTGCCGGACAGCCAGCCGAACGCGAGCGGCGAATACGCGAGCAGGCCGACGCCGTCGCGATGCGTGAATTCCGACAGCCCGTTTTCGAACGTGCGGTTCAGCAGGCTGTACGGATTCTGGATGCTCGCGATGCGCGGCAGCCCGAGCCGCTCGGCCGCGCGCAGGAACTGCGCGACACCCCACGGCGTTTCGTTCGACACGCCGATCGCGCGCACCTTGCCGGCCTTCACGAATTCCGCGAGCACGCCGAGCGTTTCCTCGATCGGCACCGTGTATGCGTCGTCGACCCACGGATACGCGGGACGGCCGAACGTGGTCGTGCTGCGATCGGGCCAATGCAGTTGGTAGAGATCGACGTAGTCGGTCTGCAGGCGCTTGAAGCTACCGTCGAGCGCTTCGGTCAGGTTCTTGCGGTCGAACTGGTTGCCCTCGCCGCGGATATGGCGCGGATTGTGCGGCTGCCGCGCCGGCCCGGCAATCTTCGTCGCGAGCACGATGCGGTCGCGCTGCGCGCGATGCTGCGCGATCCAGGTGCCGATGTATTGCTCGGTGCGGCCCTGCGTGTCCGGCTTCGGCGGCACCGGATACATCTCCGCGGCGTCGATCAGCGTCACGCCCTGCCCGAGCGCATAGTCGATCTGTTCGTGCGCGTCGCGCTCCGAATTCTGCTCGCCCCACGTCATCGTGCCGAGACCGATCAGGCTGACCTCGATGCCCGAATCGCCGAGTGTGCGGTATTCCATGCTGTTCCTGTCGCGTCGGTGGAAAGCAGGAACGCTATCACATCGAAGCGGTTGCTTCAGGCTGGCGCCGCGCACGCTTACAAGCGGCTTTTGGGCTGCCCGGCGCGCTCACGCGCCCGCTGCCCGGACGACGCTGCCGCCGCCCTCCGTCACTGCGGCCGCTGGATGAAGCAGGTCGCCGACGCATGCGCGACGATCTTGTCGTCCGGCGTCTTCAGCGTGCCCTCCGCGACGCCCAGCGAACGCGACAGGTGAATCACGCGCCCTTCCGCGATCAGGTCGACGTCGCGCGGCACGGGCCGCAGCATCTTCACGTGCAGATCGACGGTGCCGTAACCGACGCCCGCGTCGAGCATCGAATGCACCGCACACCCGGTGACGGAATCGAGCACCGTCGCGGCGAACCCGCCGTGCACGCCGCCCAGTGGATTCAGGTGGCGGCCGTCCGCCCGCGCCGAAAACTTCACGTAACCGAGCTCGACATCGAGCGGACGCATCGGGATCGTCTCCGAAATCGACGCAAGTGGCACGTCGCCCGACACGGCGGCACGCAGCAAATCGAGGCCAGACAGGGAAAGCGGATTCATCGGGTTGTCTCCGGGTTGAAAGCGCGTCGCCGCGCGAGTAAGTTCTAAATTGGAACCCATTATTGTCAACGATGCCGGCCGTTGTCAACGCGGCTGCGCCCGTTGCAACCGAAGGCGGGTTCTATAATCGAACCCGCTATTTCGCTGAACCGCCGCAAGACCGCCGCAAGAGGCAAGAGACTCGACGATGAAATGGGATGACATCGGCACGCTAAACTGTTCGGTCGCGCGCACGCTCGCCGTGCTCGGCGACCGCTGGACCATGCTGATCCTGCGCAACGCCTTCCTCGGCTGCCGCCGCTTCGATGCATTCCAGGCCCAGCTCGGCCTGACGCGCCACGTGCTGGCCGAACGGCTGGCGCGCCTCGTCGACGAAGGCGTGCTCGTCAAACGCGCGTATCAGGAACGCCCGCCGCGCTTCGAATACCGGCTGACGGAAAAAGGCCGCGACCTCTACCCGGCGCTGCTCGCGCTGATGGCGTGGGGCGATCGCTGGAAGGACGACGGCCAGGGGCCGCCGCTGCAATTGCGCCACCGGACCTGCGGCCAGTTGATGCACGCGGTGACCGTATGCTCGGCCTGTGGCGAGCCGCTCGACGCGCGCGACGTGCAGCCCGAGCCAGGGCCCGGATGGATCGCGCCCGATGAGGCCGGCGCGCCTGTAACCACGGATTGACGATGCGCTACGCGCGGATGTCCGTCAGACGCGCCCGTTGCACGCACGCTTCGGCGACAGGCCGCATGGGGGCCGAGTCAGTCCGACCGGAAGCACGCATTGCTCGCACACGCGGGTCCTGCAACGGCGAATGCAATCGCATGCCATCGCCGGCGCTGTCCGCTGTCCGTTGACCGCCCCGCGCGCATACACGAGTTGCACAACGCAACTTTGCGTCACCCTCATCGCCGCTGCCGATCATCGTGCGGCCCCTCGCTTCGCATCCGCACGTGACCGGGCCGCCACGCGTGCGTTACACTCACGGCCCGCTGTCTCGAAATTATTCGCTGTCCAAGATGTTGTCGCGCAATCGCCTCGCTGCCGCCTGTCTCGCCGCTTCCCTGCTCGCCACCCCCTTCGCCGCCTTCGGCAAGACGCAAAGCGAATCGCTGCTCCAGCAAGCAATCGATCTCGTGTCGCGATGGTTGCCGGCCCCCACTCACGAAGCACCCGCGACGCAGGTCGTCGAATCGGCGTTCTCGCCCGACGGCGGCGCCGAAGCGCTCGTGCTGAAAGCGATCGGGGCGGCGCGCAGCTCGATCCGGGTCGCCGCCTACTCGTTCACGTCGCCGCCCGTCGCGCGCGCGCTGCTTGCCGCCAAGCGCCGCGGCGTGAATGTCGCGGTGGTCGTCGACGACAAGGGCAATCGCGCGAAGAGCAGCAAGCAGGCACTGAACCTGCTCGTCAACGCGGGCATTCCGACGCGCACGATCGACGCCTATGCGATCCATCACGACAAGTACCTCGTGATCGACGCGGAGCACGTCGAAACGGGTTCGTTCAACTACAGTGCGTCGGCCGCCAGCCGCAATTCCGAGAACGTCGTCGTGGTCTGGAACAATCCGCAACTCGCGTCGCGCTACCTCACGCACTGGCAAAGCCGCTTCGACCAGGGCACGCCGTACCGCTCCAGCTACTGACGCGCGACACGCGCTTTCGCCCGACGCTCGACCGCTCGCATTTTTTGCCGCCGCGTGACAGATGATCGGCGAGCATGGCGCGATGCTCAATTCGGCCAAATGGCCAGCATGCCGGCTCGCGAAGCGCCCATCACGGGCGACGCCGCCACGTTCAATGGATTTCGGGCACCCGCCCGATCACTGCGCCGGCATGCGCGCCCGACACGCAGCGGTTCGCGTGCCCGTCCGCATCGCTTGCCGGATTCGCCGACAAGCCGCGATCGCCCATCGGCAGCACGCTGCGCACGCAATCGGTGCTGAACATCAGCGTGTTCTGCACCAGTGGGTAAAGGAGATACAGCGCAAACGCGAGATAGTCCGCGTACAGAATTCGAACCATGGTGCGATGGGATGCGATGAACGATTGGACTTGTCCTGTTTACGGCATCGCGACGCGCACCTTGAGGTATCGCCCGTGCGACGCCGCATCGGAACGAAACACGAGCCGATGACACCCGCTTCTCACAGCATCTTCGCCGCCCCTCACGGAGCCGATCACCGCAGCCGCGAGACGTGCAGCGTGGCGATGCATCGAGGAATGCGGGATACGTGTTCGGAAACGTTGGCGGACGCGCTGCGCGACAGCGACGTCGTCGCGCGGCGCGGCGGCGACGAGTTCGTCGTGCTGTTGAGCGCCACCGATCCGCCGACGTCGCCGAGCCCGTCGAACGGGCGACGCAGACGCTCGCGCAGCGCAATGCAGCCGACGCACGCGGCTACGCGATCCGTTTCAGCGTCGCGCACGTTGCGTACGATCCCGCACGCCATTGCACCGTCGCCGACCTGCTCGCATCGGCCGATCGCCGGATGGACGAACACAAGCAGCGCGGCAAGACGACCGGCGCATGACCGCGGATGAGCCGCGCCGGCGCGGCAGCGCGCAACCCAAGCCGCCGCGCCGCCGCTCGGCCGCGGTCGTGCAGGGACGTCGGTTCAGCTTCCGCAAGGCGGCGCACTAGCCATTGCGTCCGCGATCTGCTCGGGCGTCAGGTCGCGCTGATGCGTCGCCAGCGACCAGCGATGCCCGAACGGATCCTCGACCTGCCCGTAACGATCGCCCCAGAACATGTCGGCGGCGGGAATCGTGATCGTCGCGCCGGCCTCGACCGCCTTCGCGATCGCGGCATCCGTGTCCGGCACGTACAGATGCAGACAGACGGGCGTGCCTTTCAGCGCCTTCGGGCCGAGCGCACCGTGCTCGGGCATTTCATCCACCAGCATCAGCGTCGAATCGCCGATCGCAAGGCACGCATGCGCGAGCCGGCCGTCGGGCATCGCGAGGCGAAACTGTTCGGTCGCATCGAATGCGCGCTTGTAGAAGTCGATGGCTGCGGTCGCACCCGCACAGATCAGATGCGGGGTCAGCGTGCGCATCCCTTCCGGGATCGGCTTGACGGACGTGGACATGGTGTCGCTCCTTCAGTCGGTTGTCGTATCGAAAATCGGGACGGACGCGCGATGGGCACGCCTCCGATGCTACGACGGACGACTCCCGCGGAAATCGACACGACATGCGGGATTTTTTTGTTTGGCCGAGCCACCGAGTGCACAGGACGCCCGGGGCCTCGTCAGCGGGTTCGGGCGGCCTGCTCGTCGGTTGGCCGAAATGACGGCGGCAGGCCTGCAGCAACTCGGCCACCGCGTCGAGCGGAAGATCGACAAACCGGCCGATCGGCAACATCACGCCACCCGGCACCTTCGTGCGCGACGAATGTACGGAGAACTGGTAGCCGATGTAATGATGACCGGCGACGCGGACGATCCGGAATTCCGTGACGTCACACCAACGCGTGACAGGTTTTTCGCGGGCGGAACCGATCAGCCGGAAGCCCGTCTCGTCGACCTGCAGCGCCATCTGGCGCCGCGACGAGATGAACAACGCGGCGCTGGACAGCCCCAGCAGCGCGGCCAGCACCCCCACGGGCCAGAGCGTCGGGGCGGCCGCATAACCGCACCGGCTCGCCGAAGCCAGCCCCGCGCACACGATCTTTCAGCCTTCGGCCGCCGACTGCCAGCGCGACCGGCAACGGGCCGGTGACCGTTTCCGCGACGGGATCGACATGCCAGCCGGAATCCGTCGTTTCGCGTCTGTTCATTGCACGCTGGCCCGTGTCGACGGCCGCCGGGCCATCGACGCGGGCGACATGCCGGCTTTCCGATCCCGCTCGCGCGAATTACGCGCCATTGCGCCGACGTCGGTCAATTACATACCTTGACCGTGCCGTTCGTCGTGCATTGACCGATGGCCCAGTGGCTCTGCCCCGCCAGATGAGGCGCGAGGCCCATGCCGCGGATCGGCGCGGCCGGCGGTGAAGACGCGGGGACGGTCGCCGACGCGGTCTCGGGCGACGGTTGCACGGGCGACGGCCCGGACGCGGTCTGACAGGCGGCAAGCGCCGAACAAAGCGCGAATGCCAGCGAAGCGATGGCGGATCTGGGCATGATCATGGGCGCGTTCGCGCGATTCGTTTTGGGGGACCGGCTCGCAGTCAGATTTGCGGCAGATCGCGCAACGTGCGCGACTCGCTGGTTGCATCGATGTCGAGCTCGATGCCTTCGGACGCATCGCGATACAGCACGCGCTTCAGCCTGGGTCCGATCGCAGTGGTGTCCGATGCCGAGAAGATCGCGCGGACATCGTTGCCGGACGCGAGTGCGCGCGCCACGTCCGCCACCGGGGCCTCGCTGGGCGCCGCCGCCCACGAGCGATCGACCGGGTTCACGGCCGCCCAGCGCACGTGCGTCACGCGCGCGCTGAGCGGATCGATTCGGACACCATTCACCGCAAACGTCGACATCGGCATCTCCTTTGAGTTTTTGCAGCCCGCCGCATGCACGCTGCGGGCTGCGAACGGCCCGGACCTTGCCCGCGCGGCGCGCACGGCCCGCGATCACGTGCGCGGCTCCGGCCAACGCGATTTTCGATGATACATTGGGACGCTTTGCAACCGTCAACAGACGATCGTGTACGGGAGAAACACATGAGCGACGCCTGGGGAACCTTCCCTGCCAGAATGGGCGACCATCAGGCTTTCATCAGCTTCAACCACGGCTTTGCGGAAATCGCGGATGGCGATCCGCGCACGTCGGTGCTCAGCGTGCGCGTTCCCTTCGCGCATCCATCGCCCGACGGTCTGCCGACCGGCGACGAATTCGCCGATCTCGCCAAGATCGAGGATCTGCTCGACGCCGCGATCACCGCGAAAGACGGCGTGCAAGTCGGCCGCATCACCGTCGACGGCAACCGGGATTTTCTTTTCTACGTGCCCTTCGACGAAGAGGCGGCCGCCGAGATCGTCGACTCGCTGGCCGACCGGACGACCTATGCGCTTCAGTACGCCCATCAGGACGACCCGGACAAGACGACATACTGGCAGACGCTCTACCCGACCGAGGACGATTGGCAGATCATGCGCGACATGCGCACGCTGGAGGCGCTGCGGCAGCAAGGCGACGTCGCCGACGTGAGCCGGCGCGTGATGCACTGGGCGTACTTCCCCGACCCGAGCGACGCACACCAGTTCGCGGACTGGGCCGAAGCGAAAGGCTATCCGGTCGAGTCGGTCGCGCCGACCGAAGACGGCAAGTCGGCGGTGCGGTTTTCGCACGAAGGCACGATGGCCCTCGCCGATATCACGCGCCATACGATCGTGCTCAATCGCGAGGTGCGCGCACTCGGCGGCAATTACGATGGATGGGAGACCAGCGTCGAACAGGCCGGCTGAGCGGCGCGCGATGCCCGCGGCGCCTGATGCGACGTCACGCATGCGACGCAAAAAACATCCCGGCAGCGTTGTTGCGCGCTGCCGGGATCAAGGCATCGCCGGCAAAAACCGGCGATGGGCCTGAGGGTTCGCTCAGGCACGAGGAAAGCAATTCGAACGGATCGGGCGAACGGATGTGAGAGTGCGAACGCGTGCCGTCGCGCAGTCCGCCGAACGCCTGTCCGGTTCCGCCGACGCAATTTTCCGGCGTCGGGGGGCAAAAAGCCCCCGCTCCTGCGCGAGCGAGCGGGGAAATGGTTGACCGGGCCGGGGAAGAACGGTCAACCGGTCAAATTGTGATCTCGAGTCGCGCGGCGGTCTGTGCGGCAACTCACCCTTTAGTGACAACGTGACGGCAACCGGCATGCTCGCGTGCCGGCGAATACCGTCACGATTCAAGCACGACGCATTGCTTACCGGCCTCGTTGACGAAAAGCCGGGAGACGGCGTTCGTCTTTTCATCCCGGCGTTTTATTTTTTAATCAAGCCGCTTTTTCAGGCCCAAAGGCGCAGCTTCCGGTAAATCACAAGTATTGTCAAAGCAGGATTATTCTATTTTTTCGCGCGATGCGATTCCCGTCTCGTTTTTCCGTACGGAATTTCTTGCGCGCAATGATCTGCGTCATGAAAATACAAGTTCGTCGCTACAACGAGCCACTGGAAAACCAGTCGGCAGCCATATCGATCCAGTCGAGATTGCTGACGATTTCAATAGCGGCGCCGCCGACGATTTCGGCTGTCGACGAATTTGCCGCCACCGCGCCGGTTGCCCCCGCGCTCATCTTCGCTATCTCGGTCGATGCGACGGGCCTCGGATCGGCAAGCCGCTCCAGCCAGTCGACGATATTGGCGCGCGCGTCCGCCTCGTCGGCGAAATCGTTTCGCTCCAGAAAACGATCAAATACGATCCACGCGAGCGTCTTGCTTCGCACCTCGGACTCGAGCTGCCTGTCGACGACGACGGTACGGCCGGACTCGGCGATTTCGAGCGTCGCCGTGAAGCAGTAATCCAGATATTCGATCTCGAGTTTCAACGACATGGCTTCTCCGCTCAATGCGCCCTCTCATTTTTTACGATGTCCGGCGTGCTTCGCGACACCGTGTGAATCTTGCGTGAATTTCGCGCCGGGTTTCATTCTCGCTGGCAGTATCGCGATATTCTCGCAACCTGTCGATCTGGACCGTCAACACATGATCGTTCCCATTCTTTTTGTCGGTTGAGCCGGTAAGTCGCTCCATTTTCCTGTTTTTGGTATCGAACCGCTGCACAGCCGTCCGCGCTGCTAAACTCGAATCACGAGGGCCGCTTGCGCCACCAGAGGAAATCAATGACGCTCGCTCACGCACGACGAGGCGACGTAGATGTCTGGATCGTCCAGCTTCCCGGGCACGCTCCCTATGCCTACACGCACCTCAAGCGGGTATTTTCGTCCGACGACTCTCGACATCGGGTCGTGACGGTCGACTTGAAGAAACTGCTGACCTGCGCCGACCGCGACACCACCGACTATGTGCTGCCGTCGGTTCAGTATTGGGCACCCGGCAAGGCCGCGGGCATTCGCGAATTCCTCGATCCGGACCGGGACCGGATTCCGGACATGCCGTTCATCACGTTTCGCGAGACGAGAACGCGAACGCTGCTCGGCATTCCCGGCCTGTCGAAACTCGGCGTCGCGTCGTTCCGTAACGGCCAGCATCGCGCACGCTATCTCGCCTATGCCGGCGCGACGGTCCTGCCTGTCGAAATCCACGAGACCGAAGCCGATTTGCTGGTCCGGTATTGCGGCGAATGATGGCGAAGTCCGTTCGGATTTCACCGGCCGCGATGCCGTAGCAGGCCGGCCGCGGCTGCACGCGCGTGCGCGGCACGCCGACGCCGGCAAAGCGTTCAAGCCTGGATCGCGTAAATCCGGTCGGTGACTTCCGTCCGGCCGATGCGGCTCGTTTCGACTCCGGCCAATTGCCAGCCGTTGTGTTCGTAGAACCCAATCGCACGCACGTTGCCCTCCAGCACCTGCAGATGGACCTTGTCCACGCCGATCGACCGGGCCCATGCGCGAACCGCTTCGATCATGCACTTGCCCGTGCCGCTGCCGTGATGCGACGGATGAACGTGCAGGCAGTCAAGCAACACACCCAGCGCCGGATCGACGGGGCGCTCGGCGCTGACGAAGCCGACCGGCTCGCCATTCGACTCGGCGATCAGCACGAAGCCCCAGTCGCGCTCGTTGCGATCGAAATACTTGCGCCACCGGATCGCATGCTCGGTCGGCGCCTCGTCGGACAGATAGGCGGCTGGAAGAATATGGCTATAAGCGGTTTGCCAGCTCAGCGTGTGCAGGCGAGCAATGTCGTTCGCGTCGTGCACCGTCGCGGCGCGCAGTGTGGTCCGGGTGTCCGGCATCGGTAGCAACTCCTTGTGCTCGTTCTCTTGATCGGCATGTGTCTTCGCAAAATATACCGTGCTTGCGGGATGCACTTCGCACGGGCTCGTCGTCGGAAGGTCGGCACGCGGGCAAAAAAATCCCGACACCGCCTGCGGTCGTCGGGATCGAACGGCCCTGCAAAGCATGAGGGCACGAGGAAGGTCACACATTACATGAATGTAAGACTGTCGCGCTTTGTCGGTTTGCGCCAAGCCCCTGTTCGATTCCGCCAATCGGCTTGTTACGCGCGGTCGTAAACGAAAAAAGCCTGCTCGCGTTTTGCGCGAGCAGGCAAGAAAACGGATCAGCATTCGAGGCACGAGGGCTGTCCAGGCAAGATAACGGCACGGCGCGCAGGAACCTTAGGCGAAAAGGAAGCATCGCGGACAAATTGATGCGGCCGTTGCCTGCGCAACGACACGGACGCGCGATACGAAGCACGCTCGGGGGCTCATCGCCATGCCCGTCTCCACATCGGAGGTGCCGGACAAGTGGTGCTATCTATCGGTCGATATCACGCACGATCGATCGCACGCCCGATTTCGATTCCTGCCCGCCTCGCTTCGTCCGCGGTCGGATGTTCGACATCGAAGTCATGTCGCCAAGGCCACTCGATTCCGTCTGTGCGAACCCGAACGTTCGCCATCCACGTGCCGCCGGGTGCCGGCCGCACGAACGAGACGATGATTTCGTAACCGTCGAATTCATCGCTATGGCATTCGATTGTCTTGCGTATAGGGTGTCCGTTTCCATGCGCTTGATGCTGCTGTCGCGCAGTGCGCTTTAGCGCTATCGGTCTTTTGAAGCGCGAGGCCGAGATGGCATCGCGGTTGATTCATTGAATACGGCGCGCCACTTCGTTAAAGACGCCGTGACCAAAACACGTCGTGACCGTGTCCGAACGCCGGAAAGCAAAAAGCCCGGTTCAATGAACCGGGCTTTTTGCTTGAATTCGTTGGGGTGGCTGATGGGACTCGAACCCACGACGACAGGAATCACAATCCTGGACTCTACCAACTGAGCTACAGCCACCACTGATACTGCTTGCTTCGTTTCGCTGTTTTGTTTCAGCAGCGAAGAACAAGATTATACGAACACTTTTGAATCTTGCAAAGCCTTTTTTTCAAAAATTTCTTCGGCTTCGTTCAGATGCGCGCGTGCCTCGTCGAACACGGCCAGATCGCCGCGCGCGAGCTTCTTGTTGTCGGACAGCACACGACGCCAGCCACGCGCGCCCGGCATGCCGCGATACAGCCCGAGTGCGTGCCGCACGATCGCACCGAGGTAGGTGCCGCGCTTCAGCTCGGCCGCGCAATACGCGATCAGTTGCGCCTCGGCTTCTTCGCGCGTCGGCACCGCTGCGGTCGCCCCGTAGAAGCGCGCATCGACCTCCGCCAGCACGTACGGGTTGTGATATGCCTCGCGGCCGAGCATCACGCCATCGACGTGCTCGAGATGCTGCTCGACTTCATCGAGCGTCGTGATGCCGCCGTTGATCACGATCTCCAGCGACGGAAAATCGCGCTTCAACCGATACGCATAGTCATACTTGAGCGGCGGGATCTCGCGATTCTCCTTCGGCGACAACCCCTTCAGGATCGCGTTGCGGGCGTGCACGACGAACGTCTCGCAACCGGCCTCGGCCACCGTGCCGACGAAGTCGCGCACGAATGCGTAGTCCTCGACCGCATCGACACCGATCCGGTGCTTGACCGTCACCGGCACCGACACCGCATCGCGCATCGCCTTCACGCAGTCGGCAACGAGTTGCGGCTCGTTCATCAGGCATGCGCCGAACGCGCCGCGCTGCACGCGCTCGGACGGACACCCGCAATTCAGGTTGATTTCGTCGTAGCCCCACTGCTCGCCGAGCTTCGCCGCGCGCGCGAGATCGTCCCGCTCGCTGCCGCCCAGTTGCAGCGCGATCGGCGATTCGCTCGGCGTGAACGCAAGATGCCGCTGGGCGTCGCCGAACAGCAACGCGCCCGTCGTGATCATCTCCGTATACAGCCACGTGTTGCGCGTCAGCGTGCGGTGAAACGACCGGCAATGACGGTCGGTCCAGTCGAGCATCGGCGCGACGGATACACGGCGGGGAGGAAGCGAGGATGGAACGGACATGGAATCGGGTACAGGCCAGACGGCGCGGAAACAACCGGATATTTTACCGCAATACTGGCCACCCCCGCCCGACGCGTGCGCTAGCCGTCGCCCAGCTCCGCATCGACCGCCCGGCGTGCCTCGTCGAGCACGCATTCGATCACGCGCCGCTCGCTCAACAGCATCCCGTCGACCTTGACCGGCCGCCAGTCGATCCGCACGGCCTCGCCCTGCAGCACGCGATAGTGCGCATGTTCGCCGTCCCAGACCTGCTCGGTCTTCACCTCGATCTCGAAACCGCGGTACGGCTCGCTGAAATCGCCGAGGTCGCTGCCTCTCGGTTCCATCGCACGCTCCGTGACGACGCCGCGCGAGGCCGCCTGAGCGGCCGGCGCCGCGTGCTCAATCGTATTCGTCGGACAAGAAAGACCGGCCATCGGCCGTCAGATCGACCCGGTCGGCCGTCGCCAGATAGATCAGCCCGTCGTTCAGTAACGCATGGACGACGCCGTCGAATGCGGCGGGAACCGGCCGGCTGTCGCCGAACTGGTCGATCCATTTCAGCGCCTCGATGGCTTCGGGGGAAAGGATGGGGGTCATGCGTTCGCCTCCGGCATCGGTGTCGTTCCATCCTAGCACTTCGTCCGGGAGTCGAATACCGAGGCAAACGCGCTGCGCGGATGCAAATGCGGCGCCATCGGGCACGTCGCCAGCCCGGCGGCGCCGCACCGATGCGCGACACACGCGCTCAGAGGCGCGCGATCGACACTTCCGTCGACTTCACGAGCGCGACGACTTCGGCGCCGACCTTCAGTTCGAGTTCGTCCACCGAACGGGTGGTGATCACCGACGTGACGATGCCGAACGGCGTCTCGACGTCGACTTCGGAAACCACGGACCCGCGAATGATCTCCTTGACCTTGCCCTTGAACTGGTTCCGTACGTTGATTGCAGTGATGCTCATCGGGATGATCGCTCCGAAAAAAAAGTCTCAGAACGGGCGGCCGGAGCCGCCCGGAATTAAACGGCCCAGCGGATCTGCCCGACCGGTCGAACCTCGTCTGCTGCTTGTTCCGCGTGTTGATCGGCCGTACCGGCGCCGCCGGCGAGCACGCGTTTCAGCACGCGATCCTCCAGCGCCGCAAATGCAGCCGACGCACGGGCACGCGGCCGGTCGAGCGGCACCGACTGGTCGAGCGCCACGCGCCCCTGCTCGATCAGCAGGATGCGGTCGCCGAGCGCAACGGCCTCCTGCACGTCGTGCGTGACGAGCAGCGCGGTGAACCGGTGCTCGCGCCACAGGCGCTCTATCAGCGCATGCATTTCGATGCGGGTAAGCGCATCGAGTGCGCCGAGCGGCTCGTCGAGCAGCAGCAGTTGCGGCCGGTGCACGAGCGCGCGGGCCAGTGCGACACGCTGCCGCTGCCCGCCCGACAATTGCGCGGGCCAGTCGTTCGCGCGCTCCAGCAGCCCGACTTCGTCGAGCACTGCGCGGGCCTGGTCGCGCGCGCCGCGGCCGAGGCCCAGCATCACGTTCTGCAGCACGGTCTTCCATGGCAACAGGCGCGCATCCTGGTACATGATCCGCGTATCGAGCACGCCGCCGCCCTCGCCGCGCGTCACGAGCGCGCCGCTGCTCGGCTGCTCGAGCCCCGCGACGAGACGCAGCAGCGTCGATTTCCCGCAGCCGCTGCGGCCGACGATCGCGACGAAGCTGCCGCGCGCGATGCCGAGCTCGACGTTGTCGAGCACCGTGCGGGTGCCGAAGCGCTTGCTGACGCCCGACAAGGTGACCGCATCGTCGAGGGCGGAGCCGCCCGCGCGCCGCCGCGCGAGCGGCACGACCGATGCACCGCCGTCGTGTTCGAGGATCGCCGCATCGCGCGCATCGCCATCCGCGACGCGGGCCTGCGCCAGCTCGGCCTCGAGGTCTGCGCCGGCGAGCGGGCCGTAGGCGGCCGCCGAGGTCGTCGCATTCATGCCTTTGCTCCTGATTGATAAGCGGGGTGCCAGCGCAGCGTCACGCGTTCGAGCCATTTCGCCAGCACGTCGGCCAGCTTGCCGAGCACCGCGTACAGCAGGATGCCGACCACCACCACGTCGGTTTGCAGGAATTCGCGTGCGTTCATCGTCATGTAGCCGATGCCCGACTGAGCGGAGATCGTCTCCGCGACGATCAGCATCACCCACATCAGCCCGAGCGCGAAACGCACGCCGACGAGGATCGACGGCAACGCGCCGGGCAGGATCACGTCGCGGTACAGCGCGAAGCCGCGCACGCCGTAGCTCTTCGCCATCTCGATCAGGTTCGCGTCGACCGAACGGATCCCGTGATAGGTATTGATGTAGACGGGGAAGAACACGCCGAGCGCGACGAGGAACAGCTTCGCCTTCTCGTCGATGCCGAACCACAGGATCACGAGCGGGATCATCGCGAGCGCCGGGATGTTGCGGATCATCTGGATCGTCGAATCGAGCGCGACCTCGGCGGCTTTCGACAGCCCGGTCGCAAGCCCCAGCGCGAGGCCGACGCCGCCGCCGATCGCGAAGCCGAACAGCGCGCGCCACGTGCTCACTTTCACGTTCGCCCACATTTCGCCCGACGTCACGAGCGACCACGCCGCGCGCACGACCGCCACCGGCTCGGGCAGCACGCGGGTCGACAGCCAGCCGGTGCGCGCACCGACTTCCCACGCCACCAGCAACGCGAGCGGCACGAGCCACGGCGCGACGCCGCGCCATGCGCGGGCGGCCACGGCGACACCCGTCGCCGACGTTTTCGTTGTCATCGCAAGCCTCCTCGCTCAGCTCTGGCTCGTCTTCGGCAGATAGTTGTTGCCGACGATCTCGCCGAACGGCCCCGACAGGGGGCCGGCCGCCTTCTCGACGCCCTTGCCCTTGATCAGCGGGAACACGAGCTCCGCGAAGCGATACGACTCCTCGAGGTGCGGATAGCCGGACAGGATGAACGTCTCGATGCCGAGATCCGCGTATTCGCGCATGCGTTCGGCGACCTGCTCGGGATTGCCGACGAGCGCCGTGCCGGCGCCGCCGCGCACGAGCCCCACGCCGGCCCACAGGTTCGGATAGACCTCGAGCGCCTCGCGGCCGCCGCGCTTGCCGCCGTGCAGCGCGGCCATCCGGCGCTGGCCTTCCGAATCCATGTTCGCGAACGCCTTCTGCGCACGCGCGATCGTGTCGTCGTCGAGCCGGCTGATCAGCCGCTCGGCGTCGCGCCACGCTTCGTCCTCGGTCTCGCGCACGATCACGTGCAGGCGGATGCCGAACTGGATCTTGCGGCCGCGCGCGTCGGCACGGGCGCGGATGTCGGCGATCTTCTTCGCGACGGCCTCGGGCGGCTCGCCCCAGGTCAGGTAGGTATCGATGTGATCGGCGGCGATCGCGTGAGCGGCCGGCGACGAGCCGCCGAACCACAGCGGCGGATGCGGGTGCTGCACGGGCGGATAAAGCGCCTTGCCGCCTTTCGACTGCAGGTGCTTGCCGATATAGTCGAACCCGCCGTTGTCGTGCGACGCGGCCAGCAGCCCGCGCCAGATGTTCAGGAAATCGTCGGTGATCTCGTAGCGCGTGTCGTGATCGGCGAAGAGACCGTCGCCTTCGAGCTCGGCCGCATCGCCGCCCGTGACGACGTTGATCAGCAGGCGGCCGCCCGACAGGCGGTCGAACGTCGCGGCCATCCGCGCGGCCAGCCCCGGCGAAGCGATGCCGGGGCGCACGGCGACCAGGAACTTCAGGCGCTGCGTTGCCGGAATGAGGCTCGACGCGACGACCCACGCATCCTCGCAGGAACGACCGGTCGGCAGCAGCACGCCGTCGTAGCCGAGCGTGTCCGCCGCCACGGCGACCTGCTTGAAGTAATCGTAGTCCGCGGCACGTGCGCCTTCGGCCGTGCCGAGATAGCGGCTGTCGCCGTGCGTGGGGATAAACCAGAACACATTCATCTGCTGCTCCTGCTTGACTGTCACTGCCGAAATTTGGAAAAACATCGCCCTGCTCGCGTCGTGGATGAGCGACGCATGCATGGTGTGCATTCGAATCGGGATGGCTCGCCGGTCAGGCCGTGCAGCGGACGAGGACGCGATCGCACGGCTGTTTCCGGGAAATCAGTCTAGGGATCGGTACAGGGCTTTGGAACGATTTTTTTGAGCTTAGGTTTTCCGCTTTCGTGATTAGCACGACGCTGGAGCGAATATCGCCGCGGCGGGGCCCTATAATGACGCACCTATCCGAATAACTCCGCGCGCCCGGCCCCAGCCGTGCGCGCCTGCGATGCGCTCATCGATGCAGAAAGTCATCCTGCCCTTCCTGTCCGGCTTCCTGGCCGCCCTGTTCTTCCGCGAGGCCACCCTCGCCCTCCTTCACACGGCCGACCTGATCGCCGCGACCGGCTTCTCGACACAACCGTTCGCGCCGCTCGGCATTCCTGAATTTGTCGCGAATGCGCTGATCAGCGCGTGCTGTGCGATTCCGATGGCGTGGTTGTTGCGCGTCTCGCCGGAACGCGAAGCATCGTGGGTCGGCGCGCTCGTGTTCGGCGGTATCGTGCTGACGGCCGCCCGCGTGTTCGCGATCGATCCGCTGCGCGGTATCTGGCCGTCGGGCAACATGATGCCCGTGCTCGCGGCCGGCTTCGCGGCGAACGCGGTGTGGGGCTTCGGCGCGCTCGTGTTCATGCGCGCCTTCATGTCGGACGACGCGGGCGACGAATAACGCCGGGCCGGACGACACACCCCTCGGGCCTGGACCGGCCGACGTCCATGAAAAAGGCCGCGTGCACATGCACGCGGCCTTTTCGTTTCTGCCTCGCGCGTCGATCGAACGCACGGGTCGTGCCCGATCGACGTCAGTCTTTCAGTTTGCGCAGCGGATGCGTGTCGGGCGCCCACGGGCTGTCGAACATCGCGAGCACGTCGGCACGGTCGACGTCGGCGGCCGACTTGAAACGCCACACGGGCTGGTGATCCTTGTCGACGATCAGCGCACGCACGCCTTCGATCACGTCGCCGCGCGCGAAGGTCGAGCGTGTGAGATCGAGATCGCGCCGCAGGCAATCGGCCATTGTCGCGCCGCGCGCGCGTTCGACGACTTCGAGCGACACGGCCATCGACAGCGGCGACAGCTGCTCGCGCATCGCGTGGGTCGCCTTCTCGACCCACCCGTCGACCGCCGCGCAATCCTGCTCGGCGTCGAGCGACGCGAGGATCGCGTCGAGGTCGGGCTGCGCGAAATGCCGGTCGATCCCGGCGCGCGCGTCGGCGAGCGCCGACGTGTCCGGCGTCGGCACGACCTTGTGCGCGGCGGCCGCCTCGGTCACGCAGGCGACGGCCTGCGCACCGTTGTCGACGCGCACGCTGCGCAGCGTGTCGAGCAACGCCGGCAGCGCGGCATCGGGCAGATAGACGTCGGCGAGTTGCGCGTACAGCGCGCCGGCCGCGTCGAGCGTCGCGCCCGTCACCGCGAGATAACGGCCGATCGCGCCGGGCGTACGCGCGAGGAACCAGCTCATTCCGACGTCCGGGAACAGGCCGATGCGCGTTTCCGGCATCGCCATCTTCGTCGAGTCGGTCACGACGCGCAGGCCGCCCGTATGCCGCGCCGCCTGCGAAATCCCCATGCCGCCGCCCATCACGACACCGTGCATCAACGCGATGTACGGCTTCGGATACGTGAAGATCGCATGGTTGAGCGTGTATTCCTCGATGAAGAACGTGTCGACCGCATCGTGGTCGCCGCGCTGCCACGCGTCGTGAAAGAAGCGCACGTCGCCGCCCGCGCAGAATGCGCGCGGATGCGGGCTGTGCACGACGACCGCGACGACGTCGGGATCGTCGCGCCACGTATCGAGCGCCTGCTGCATCAGCCGGATCATGCCGACCGACAGCGCGTTCAACGCCTTCGGCCGGTTCAGTTCGAGAAAGCCGATGCGGTTCGCGACATACGCACGCACGTCGGGCTGGGCGGATTCGGCGGAAACGGCGGCGGAAGTGGAATCGGTCATGAAGGTCATCCGGCAAACGGCAGGCGCACGCTCAGTGCGCCTGCATCTTCGAAAACAGGTTCAGCACGACGACGCCCGAGATGATCAGCCCGAGGCCGATCACCGCCGGCAGGTCCGGCACCTGGCGATAGAGCAGCATCGCGACGAGCGTGATCAGCACGATGCCGGCGCCCGACCAGACTGCATAGATGATGCCGACGGGCATCGTGCGCAACGTGAGCGACAGGCAGTAGAACGCGACGCCGTAACCGGCGACGACGAGCACCGACGGCCACAAGCGCGTGAAACCGTCCGCCGCGCGCAGCGCGGACGTGCCGATCACTTCCGCGACGATCGCGATCGCGAGCCATGCGTAACCGGGCAGTTGCATCGCTCAGCTCCTTGCGAGAGCCAGTACCGCATAGTCGTGACCGAGCTCGGCGCACAGCGCCTCGACGACGAACTCGTGGTCCGCGCGCTGCGGCAGCCCGGACGCCGTGATCGAGCCGATCACGCCGGCGCCGGCGACGGTCAGCGGAAACGAACCGCCGTGCGACGCATACTCGGCGACCGGCAACCCGTGCTTGTCCGCGAGCGTCGCGCCGGCCTGCTGCATGCGCAGGCCGATCGCGTACGAGCTGCGGCGAAAATGCGCGACGACGTTGCGCTTGCGGCGCACCCAGTCGGCGTTGTCGGGCGTCGCGCCGGCGAGCGCCGCGTAAAACAGCGGCTGGCCGAACGTGACGATGTCGATCGCGATCGCATGACCGCGCGACGTCGCGAGCGCATGCATGCGGTTGCCGAGCGCCCATGCGCGGGCCGGGTCGAAATGGGGAAACACGAGCGCCTGTTCCTGCGCGCCGATCGATTGCAGATCGTGAGCGATGTCCATGAATCCGTCGATGCAGTAGTGAAAGTCGCAACGGCGCCGAGGCGATCGCGCAGGGCCGCTGCCGGAATGACGACACAAACCGCTCGATTCTAGCGCACGTGCTTCCCCGTACCGGCCCCACCGGGGCCCGCCATCCGGTCATCAGAAAACACTTGCACGCATTCGGGTTAGCCCATATAATCTATTTCTTCGACGGACGCGGGGTGGAGCAGTCTGGCAGCTCGTCGGGCTCATAACCCGAAGGTCGTAGGTTCAAATCCTACCCCCGCAACCAACCGTCCAGAATTTCGCAAAAAGCCCGGCTTCGCGCCGGGCTTTTTGCTTTTGCGCGTCCGGGCGCCGCCCCCTCGTCGCACACCCGACCGCCGTTTCGCGCGACACGCCGCGGCATGCGCGGGCGTTCGAGAATGCCGCGGCCCGGTGATACACTCGCATCAACTCGTCCCTTCCACTCGACATGAAATTCTGCTCCGTCTGCGGTCACGAAGTCCTCGCGCGCATTCCTCCGGGCGACAACCGCGAGCGCTTCGTCTGCGATCACTGCGGCACGATCCACTATCAGAATCCGCGCAACGTCGTCGGCACGGTCCCGGTCTGGGGCGACCAGATCCTGCTGTGCCGCCGCGCGATCGAACCGCGCTACGGATTCTGGACGCTGCCGGCGGGCTTCATGGAAATGGGCGAAACGACCGCGGAAGCCGCCGCGCGCGAAACGCTCGAGGAAGCCGGCGCGCGCGTCGAGGTGCAGAACCTGTTCACGCTGCTCAACGTGCCGCACGTGCACCAGGTCCACCTGTTCTACCTTGCGCGGCTCACCGATCCGGGCTTCGAAGCCGGCGAGGAAAGCCTCGAAGTCAAACTGTTCGACGAGGCCGACATCCCGTGGGACGAGATCGCGTTCCCGACCGTCAGCCAGACGCTGCGCTTCTTCTTCGCCGATCGCGCCGCCGGCGACTACGGCGTGCACACCGGCGATATTTTCCGCTCGCTGCGCAACGGCTGAGCCCCGCACCCATGGTTCCCTGGCTCGGTCCGGACGATCCGTTTCCGTCCATCGAACGCGCGCTCGGTCCCGCGACCGGCGCCCCCGGGCTGCTCGCCGCGAGCGCCGACCTGCTGCCGTCGCGCCTCATCGACGCCTACCTGCGCGGCATCTTCCCGTGGTACTCGGACGGTCAGCCGGTGCTGTGGTGGAGCCCCGACCCGCGCATGATCCTCGTGCCGGCCGAATTCAAGGTCGCGCCGTCGCTGCGCAAGACGCTCAAGCGCGTGCTGCGCGAGCCGGAATGGGAGGTGCGCGTCGATCACGATTTTCCCGGCGTGATGCGCGCGTGCGCGCAGGCGCCGCGCCGCGGGCAGCGCGGCACCTGGATCACCGCCGAGATCATCGACGCCTATACGTCGCTCTACCGCACCGGCAACGCGCACAGCATCGAGACGTGGCGCGGCGGGCGCCGCGTCGGCGGCCTCTACGGCGTCTCGTTCGGCCGGATGTTTTTCGGCGAGTCGATGTATGCGGACGTGACCGATGCGTCGAAAATCGCGCTGGCCGCGCTCGTCGCACACCTTCGCGAGCAGGGGCTGGAAATGATAGACTGCCAGCAGAATACGTCGCATCTAGCGTCGCTCGGCGGCCGCGAGATCGCACGCAAGGCCTTTGTCGCTCACGTGCGCCGCGCGGTAGCCGAACCGCCGATTCCGTGGCAGTTCGACAAGCGCGTGCTCGCCGCGCTGACGAGCCCCGCCGAAACGGCGGCGCCCTCCGGGACCGAGCGCTAGCGCGGCACTCCTTCCCTGCATCGAGAGCTGCCCATGACTCACCCGACTGAGCTGCCGCTTTCACCGCTTTCGGCGTTGCAATTCTATGCAACGGCGCCCTATCCGTGCAGCTATCTGGACGGCCGCATCGCGCGCTCGCAAGTCGCGACGCCGAGCCACCTGATCAATTCCGACATCTACACCGAACTCGTGAAGGCCGGCTTCCGCCGCTCGGGCGTCTTCACGTACCGCCCGTACTGCGACGGCTGCCGCGCATGCGTGCCGGTGCGCGTGCCGGCCGGCGAGTTCGTGCCCACGCGCACGCAGCGCAGGATGTGGAAGCGGCACCGCGCGCTGGTCGCGACGGTCTCGCCGCTGCACTACGACGAAGAGCATTACGCGCTCTACATGCGCTACCAGTCCGCGCGCCACGCGGGCGGCGGCATGGATCGCGATAGCCGCGACCAGTACGAACAGTTCCTGCTGCAAAGCCGGATCAATTCACGCCTCGTCGAATTCCGCGACCTCGACGCGCCGGGCGGCGAGCCCGGCAAGCTGCGGATGGTCAGCATGATCGACATCCTCGGCGACGGGCTGTCGTCGGTGTACACGTTCTTCGAGCCCGACGACCGGCACACGAGCTACGGTACCTACAACATCCTGTGGCAGATCGAACAGGCGAAGAGCCTCGGGCTGCCCTACGTGTACCTCGGCTACTGGATCCGCGAGAGCCCGAAGATGGCCTACAAGGCGAACTTCCATCCGCTCGAAGGACTGATCGACGGCCGCTGGAAGGCGCTCGACCCGGAACGGATCGACCTGCCGCCCGTCGACGCGGCGCTGGCGCGCGCGCCATTGCCGGGCGGGCATTCCGGCACGGGCTGACGCGCGTCGCGGCGGCTACGGAGCGAAGCTCGCCCGTGCCGTGCAACTCCCGGTAAAATAGCGGGTTGTCATTCATTCGGCTGTCCGCCCCATTCCCGTGTTCAGTTCCCTCTACCCGCTGGCCCGCGCATCCCTGTTCAAAATGGATGCGGAAGACGCTCACCACCTTACGCTGCGCGCGCTCGGCGCGGCCGGCCGCACAGGCCTCGCCTGCGCGCTGTCGGCCCGCGTGCCCGACGCGCCGCGCACCGTGATGGGGCTCACGTTCCGCAACCCGGTCGGCCTCGCGGCCGGCCTCGACAAGGATGGCGCGGCCATCGACGGCCTCGCGGCGCTCGGTTTCGGCTTCATCGAGGTCGGCACGGTCACGCCGCGCCCGCAGCCCGGCAATCCGCGCCCGCGGATGTTCCGGCTGCCGCAGGCCGAGGCGCTGATCAACCGGATGGGCTTCAACAACCACGGCGTCGACCAGTTCGTGAAGAACGTCCAGGCCGCCCGCTATCGCGGCATCCTCGGCCTGAACATCGGCAAGAACGCCGACACGCCGATCGAGCGCGCGGCCGAGGATTACCTGTACTGCCTCGAGCGCGTGTACCCGTTCGCGAGCTACGTGACGATCAACATCTCGTCGCCGAACACGAAGAACCTGCGCCAGTTGCAGGGCGCGGGCGAACTCGACGCGCTGCTCGCCGCGCTGAAGGACAAGCAGCAGCGCCTCGCCGACCTGCACGGCAAGCTCGTGCCGCTCGCGCTGAAGATCGCGCCCGATCTCGACGACGAACAGGTCAAGGAAATCGGCGACACGCTGCTGCGCCACAAGATCGAAGCGGTCATCGCCACTAATACGACGCTGTCGCGCGCGGCCGTCCAGGGCCTGCCGCACGCGGACGAAGCCGGTGGCCTGTCGGGCCGCCCCGTGTTCGATGCGTCGAACGAAGTGATCCGCAAGCTGCATACGGAAGTCGGCAACGACGTGCCGATCATCGGCGTCGGCGGCATTTTCTCGGGCGAGGACGCGCGCGCGAAGCTGGCGGCCGGCGCGGCGCTCGTCCAGCTCTATACCGGCTTCATCTATCGCGGCCCGGCACTCGTGTCGGAGTGCGTGAAGGCGATTGCCCGCGAACGCAGCGCGTAATATAGTCATAAGCAAACGATATTTAGATATCGATAGCATTTTTGCTATCATCGGCCTCACTATCCGACTCATTGACCCGGACAGGGCAAGGACACACACGATGAAATTTTCGCTGCTGAAGAAGCTGCTGGTGGCCGGCGTGATCGGCACGTCGTTCGCTGCGGCAACCGCGCATGCGGCCGATCTCCTCGATCAGGTCAAGCAACGCGGCACGCTGCGGGTCGGCCTCGAAGGCACGTTCCCGCCGTTCAACTCGAAGAGCCCGCAAGGCGAGCTCGTCGGCTTCGACGTCGACATCGCGAAAGCCGTCGCGGCGAAGCTCGGCGTGAAGGCCGAATTCGTGACGACCGAATGGAGCGGCATCATCGCGGGCCTGCAGGCCGGCAAGTTCGACGTGATCGCCAACCAGGTCGGCATCACCGACAAGCGCAAGGAAACGCTCGACTTCTCGCCGGCGTACACGTACTCGTCCGCGCAGCTGATCCAGCGCAAGGACGACACGCGCCAGTTCAAGTCGCTGGAAGACCTGAAGGGCAAGAAGCTCGGCGTCGCGCTCGGCACGAACTACATGGACATGGCGAAATCGGTGCCGGGCATCGACGTGAAGACGTACCCGGGCGCGCCCGAGTACCTGCGCGATCTCGCGGCCGGCCGCCTCGACGCGGCGCTCAACGACCGCCTGATGCTCGCGTACCTGACGAAGAATTCCGATCTGCCGTTGCGCCCGGGCGCGAACGTCGGCTCGGCGAACCCGTCGGGCATCCCGTTCAAGAAGGGCAACCCGAAGTTCCAGAAGGCGATCGACGACGCGATGGCGCAACTCGAGGCCGACGGCACGTTCACGAAGATTTCCGACAAGTGGTTCGGCATCGACGTGACGAAACCGATCAAGTAAGCACGCCTGCATTTCCCGCCCGACGGCGGGCCGGAAAGGGCGGCATCCGCAACGATGCCGCCCTTTGTTTTATCGGTCCGGTTTATGATTGCGCTTTCGCGCACGCATTCGCTTCGTATTCCATGTCGACAACGTCCCTGCTCGTCCAATCGCTGCCGGTGCTCGCCCAGGGTGCCGTACTGACCGTCAAGTTCGCCGTGCTGTCGATGGTGTTCGGCCTGCTTGGCGCCGTCGTGCTCGCGATGATGGGCATCCGGCAAAGCGAAGCGCTCGACGGCTTCGAGCGCATCTGGGTCAACGCGCTCGCGTGGCTGGCGCGCGCGTACGTGAGCCTGATGCGCGGCACGCCGCTGCTCGTGCAGATCTTCGTCATCTATTACGGGCTGCCGAGCCTCGGCATCTCGCTCGACCCGACGCCGGCCGGCGTGATCGCGCTGTCCGCGAACGTCGCGGCCTACATGTCGGAAAGCATGCGCGGCGCGATCAACGGGATCGCGCGCGGCCAGTGGCTCGCCGCGTACAGCCTCGGGCTGTCGTGGGGGCAGACGCTGCGCTACGTGATCGGCCCGCAGGCGCTGCGCATTGCGGTGCCGAGCCTGTCGAACAGCCTGATCAGCCTGATCAAGGACACGTCGCTCGTATCGGTGATCACCGTGACCGAACTGCTGCGCAGCGCGCAGGAAGTGATCGCGGCCACCTATCAGCCGCTGCCGCTCTATCTCGCCGCCGCGGCCGTGTACTGGATCCTGTGCCAGATCCTCGAATGGGTGCAGCGCTGGTACGAAAAGCGCCTGTCGCTGCCGTCGCGGCACTGAGCCACGCAGTTGCGCCGGGCCACGCTCGCGGGCCCGGCACCCTTCTTCCCGCTTACTCGCCCGAATAACGCACGCCGAGCACGGCGCGCGCCGCGTCGGTCATCGCGATCATCTGCCGCGAATGGTCGTGCGTCATGATCGGGCTTTCGGTCTCGCCCGCGCGCAGCAGGTCGCAGAAATGCGCGGTTTCGTAGTTCAGCCCACCGCCGTCGACCGGCGCGTCGAGTTCGACGGTGCGCCCGTCCGCGTAGCGGATCGTCGCACGCGCGGGGTTCCACCACTTCTCGTGAATCGTCACGTGGCCGCCCGCCGCGGCAATGAGCGCGTCGCCGCGCCCCATCACGTCGAGACCGCAAAAGAGCTGCGCGATCCCGCCGTTCTCATGCACGCTGTTCAGGCTCGCGAACAGGTCGACACCCGTCGCGCCGACGCGGCCGAGCGTCTGCACGTCGCGCGCCGCGCCGAGCCAGTCGACGGCAAGGAACGCCTCGTAGATGCCGATATCGAGCAGCGCGCCGCCCGCGCAATCGAGCCGATAGACGGAATGGTCCCCCGGCACCGACGACGACGCGCAGCCGGCTCGCACGAGCCGGATCTCGCCGATCGGATCGTCACGCAGGTGCGCGCGCAACTGACGGTACAGCGGGAAGAACGGCGGCTTCATCGCCTCCATGAAGAGCAGCCCGGCATCGCGCGCCGCGTGCAGCACCGTGTCGAGTTGCACGGCGTTCAGCGCCGCGGGTTTCTCGCACAGCACGGCCTTGCCGGCAGCCAATGCGGCCAGCGTGTACTGCGCGTGACTGTCATGGAGCGTCGCGATGTAGACCGCGTCGATATCGCTCGCGAGGAGCGCATCGAGGCGCGCGGCAGGCGCGCCGCCGTAAGTCTCGCAGAAGGCGGCCGCTGCATCGGCGCGGCGGGCCCAGACGCCGGCGAGCGTGGCGCCCGGCACGTGCGCGAGGCTTTGCGCGAAGCGGCGCGCAATGCTGCCTGCACCGACGATGCCGAAGCGCACCGGGCGATGGTCGTTGTCGTTCATCCTGATCTTCCGTGTCGGTCGTATGACGGTTGCCGGCACGCTGCCGGCCGGCCGTCATGATAAACGGCCCGGCACACGGATGAGCGATACGCGCAACGTCAGGCACGCACCGGCACGTCGACCGAGAAATCGCGCGAAATCTCGTCCGCGCTGAAATCGATCAGCGCGAGCGAGGCCGCTTCGGCTTCGCGCGGGTCGCGCCGTTCGATCGCATCGACGACGCGCGCATGCGCCTTCACCGCGATGTCGTGCGCGCCTTCCTTCTGCACGACGCGCGGATTCACGAGACGCACCGCCCCGCGCACGATCGCCGCCATCTGCTGGAAGAACTGATTGCCGCTCGCCTGGACGATCCGTGTATGCAGCAGCTCGTCCGCCGTGTCGTAGCCGGGGTCGCCCGGCTGCAGCACCTTGAACGCATCGAACGCTTCGCGAATGCCCGCGATGTCGGCCGCCGTCGCACGCACCGCCGCCTGCGCGGTCGCGCGTGGTTCGATCAGCATCCGGAAATCGATGACGTCGCGCATGAACTGCGGATCGGGCTTTGCCCGGAATCGCCAACTCACGACGTCTTCGTCGATCATCCGCCAGTCGCGCATCGGCCGCACGCGCGTACCGACTTTCGGACGCACGTCGAGCATGTCGCGCGCAAGCAACATCGACAACGCTTCCCGCATCACCGTGCGGCTCACGTCGAACTCTTTCGACAGCACGTCCTGTGGCGGCAAGATGCCGCCGTACTTGTCTTCGACGATACCCGCGACAAGCCCATCCATCACTTTGGCGACCAGTGACCGGTCTTTGCCCTGCTCCATGACACCTCCCCGTGCGTCGATTTGCGAACACCTGCTCCGCAGTTCCGCCGGCCCTGGTTACTACTGTTCTTATGATCTATAAGTTGATGAGTTCGACGATATTTCGCTATCTGGTAAACACCTGACAGGGTTATCCCTCTTTTGAACGAGGTGATTTATACGGCTAAAAAAAAGGCCCGGGAAGCGCGCCGCGCCTGCCGGACCCCGGTTTCCACAAGATTTATATATCCAATCCGTGACGGCAGATAGCGCGCCGTTACGGACTGCTTCTCATTCAGATTCAGCCAGCCGGATAAACGATCGTTTCAACGCCGTTTTCCGTGCCGAGCAAGCACAGATTCGCGCCGCGCTCGGCGAACAGGCCGACCGTCACGACGCCCGGCCACGCGTTCACCTGCGCTTCGAAACCGCGCGGATCGGCGATCTGCAGGCCCTTCACGTCGATGATCTCGTTACCGTTGTCCGTGATGTAGGGCGCGCCGTCCTTCGTCACGCGCAGCACGGGCACGCCGCCGAGCGCGGTCACGCGCCGGCCGATCGCCGTGCGCGCCATCGGCACGACTTCGATCGGCAGCGGGAAGGCGCCGAGCACCGGCACGCGCTTGCTGGCGTCCGCGATGCACACAAACGTGTCGGCAACCGACGCGACGATCTTCTCGCGCGTCAGCGCGCCGCCGCCGCCCTTGATCATCGCACCGCTCGCGTCGATCTCGTCGGCGCCGTCGACGTACACCTGAAGCGACTCGATCTCGTTCAGGTCGAACACCTTGATGCCGTGCGATTTCAGGCGTTCGGTCGTGGCGACCGAGCTCGACACGGCGCCGCGATAGCGCGATTTGACGGCGGCGAGCGCGTCGATGAAGCAGTTGGCGGTCGAGCCGGTGCCGACACCGATCACCGCACCTTCGGGTACGTTCTGGATCACGTAATCGGCGGCGGCCTGGCCGACGAGGCGTTTGAGTTCGTCTTGAGTCATGGCGTGGTAATGCTGCGGGATTGCGGAAAACCGCCAGTTTACCGGAGTCGGCGGACCGCCCTGCGTTTTTCGGCGGCCGATGCGCCGCGTATTCAGCGCGTGTCGGCGGCCGGCGCGGGGTCCGCCGCTTGCGTGCCGGGGAAGTACTTGTCGAGCAGCGCCTGCGCGATCGCGTCGCTTTCCGCGTCCGGGTTGCCCGCGTAGTCGGACGGCCGGAAATGCATCTGGAACGCGGCGAACACGCGCCGCGTGCGCGTGTCGAGCACGCCGTCGGTCGGCACGTCGTAGCCGTAGCGTGCGAGCTTGATCTGCAGTTCCCGCACGTCGACCGGCGCGTGCGGATCGCGGCCGCCGAGCCGTGCCGCGACGGTCGCGTCGTCCGGCCATGCGCCGACGCCGGCTTGCGCGAGCGCATGCCACGGGAACAGCGGCCCGGGATCGATCTTGCGTTGCGGCGCGATGTCGCTGTGCCCGACCACGCGCGTCGGCGCAATCCCGTAGCGCGCGACGATGTCCTTCGACAGGCGGATCAGCGCGTCGACCTGTTCGGGCGGATACGGCTGCCAGGTGCGTTGCTGCGGATCGAGCGGGCCGCGGTTCACGTTCTCGATGCCGATCGACACCGCGTTCAGCTCGGTCGTGCCCTGCCATCCGCTGATACCCGCGTGCCACGCGCGCCGTGCTTCCGGAACGAGCTGGTAGACGACGGGCATCCCGCGCTCGGTGCGCGGCTGCGGCGGGATGACGTAATGCACGCTGACCGACTCGCCGGTCAGCGTGCGCAGCGATTTCGCCTCGTCGCTTTCGGTGTAATGCATCACGAGAAAGCGGATCCGCGAATCGGCACCGCGCGCATGCAGGCTCGTGTCGGCGTAGTAGGTGTCGCGATCGACGAGCGTCGGCGACGTGCAGGCAGCCAGCAGGCCGAGCACGGCGCAGGAAACGCCGACACGGAACGGGGTCATCGGTCTCGGATTCCGGAGAGCTTGCATCGGGGCACGCGTCGTTCGGGTCATTCGATGCCCGCGCGTCGCGCGCGGGACGGGCCGGCCCTCGGTCGGGTCAGCCTCGGGGTCAGCCCTTCGCGCGTCGCTGGCGCACGGCTTCGTACAGGCACACGCCGCTCGCGACCGACACGTTCAGGCTTTCCACGCTGCCGGCCATCGGGATGCTCATCACTTCGTCGCAGGTGTCGCGCGTGAGCCGGCGCATGCCTTCGCCTTCCGCGCCCATCACGAGCGCGACCGGGCCGTCGAGCTTCGTCTCGTAGAGCGTCGCCGGCGCCTCGTCCGACGTGCCGATGATCCACACGCCGGCTTCCTTCAGCTCGCGCAGCGCGCGGGCCAGGTTCGTCACCGTGATGTACGGCACCGTATCGGCCGCGCCGCTCGCCACCTTGGCCGCGGTCGCGTTCAGGCCGACCGCCCGGTCGCGCGGCGCGATCACCGCGTGCGCGCCGGCCGAATCGGCGACCCGCAGGCACGCGCCGAGGTTGTGCGGATCGGTGACGCCGTCGAGCACGAGCAGCAGCGCGGGCCCGTTGATGCCGTCGAGCAGCTCGGACAGGTTCTGCGCGAGCGGCATGTCCTCGACGCGCGCGACGACGCCCTGGTGGCGCTCGGTATGCGCGAGGCCCCACAGGCGCGTTTCGTCGGCCGCGATCAGCCGCACGCCCGCTTCTTTCGCGGCGTGCAGGAACTCCTGCATGCGGCGGTCGCGGCGCGTCTGGTCGTACAGCACCTCCGCCACCGTCGATGCATCGTGCCGCATACGTGCGGTCACCGCATGAAAACCGTAAAGAACCTTCAGACGTGACATGACTGGAACAACCTTCGATCAAACGTGCGGCCGCGCGACATGCGCAGCCGCGATCCATGGAAAAGGAAAGCGCCGCGTGGCCGGCCGATGACCGGTGACGCGGCGTCTCTCGATACTGCAGGGCGTGCGCTTGCGCCGCCCCGAACGCTCAATACTTCTTGCGGGCGCGGGCCTTCTTCGCGGCCGGCTTCGCCGACGCACCGCCGCCACCACCCTTCTTCTTCGCGGCGCCACGCGCGGCGCGCGCTTCCTTCACCGCGACGCTCGGCGCGCTCGCGGCCGTCTTGCGGCGCGGCACGGTTTCCTCCGCCGGCGGCAGCGCACGCACGCGCGGGCCGCTGCCGTTGCGATCGACGCCGGCGGCCGGTGCTGGCGACGGACGCGGCGCCTTCACCGGCGTATCGCGCACGAGCCGGAAATCGATCTTGCGCGCATCGAGATCGACGCGGCTCACCTGGACGCGCACGCGATCCGACAGGCGATAGCGGATGCCCGTGCGTTCGCCGCGCAGCTCGTTCTTGATCTCGTCGTACTGGAAGTAGTCCGAGCCGAGCTCCGTCACGTGCACGAGCCCTTCGATGAACAGCGTGTCGAGCTGCACGAAGATGCCGAACGACGTCACGCCGTTCACCATCCCGCCGTACTCCTCGCCGAGCTTGTCGCGCATGAAGTAGCACTTGAGCCACGCTTCGACGTCGCGCGACGCTTCGTCCGCACGGCGTTCGTTCGCCGAGCAGTGCAGGCCGAGCTCTTCCCAGATCGCCGTGTTCGAACGCGAGCGGCCGCGCGCTTCGTCGTCGGCCTGCTGCATCGCGCGGGCGCGCGGCGACAGCGCGGTGTTCAGCTCGAAGCCTTCCGGCGCCTTCGGCACGTACTTCTTGCCCGACAGGATCGCGTAGATCGCGCGGTGCGTGAGCAGGTCGGGATAGCGGCGGATCGGGCTCGTGAAGTGCGCGTATGCCTCGTACGCGAGACCGAAGTGGCCGATGTTGTCCGGGCTGTAGACGGCCTGCTGCATCGAGCGCAGCAGCATCGGCTGCAGCATCTGCGCGTCCGGCCGGTCGCGGATCTGCGCCATCAGCGCCGCGTAGTCGCTCGCATGCGGCTTGTCGCCGCCGCCGAGCGTCAGACCCATGCCGCGCAGGAACGCGCGCAGGTTCTCGAGCTTTTCCGGCGTCGGCCCCGCGTGCACGCGGTACAGGCCCGGATGCTTGTTGCGCTTCAGGAAATCGGCCGCGCAGACGTTCGCGGCCAGCATGCATTCCTCGATCAGCTTGTGCGCGTCGTTGCGCTGACGCGGCACGATCTGCTCGATCTTGCCCTGCGAGTTGCAGACGATGTAGGTCTCGGTCGTGTCGAAGTCGATCGCACCGCGCTTTTGCCGCGCGGCGAACAGCGACTTGTAGACGCCGTACAGATCCTGCAGGTGCGGCAGCAGATCGGCGCGGCGCGCAGCCTCCGGCCCCTTCGTGTTCGACAGCACGGCCGCGACTTCGGTATACGTCAGGCGCGCCGCCGAATGGATCACGGCCGGATAGAACTGGTATGCCTTGATCTCGCCGCGCGCGGTGATCACCATGTCGCACGCGAGCACGCAGCGGTCGACCTGCGGATTCAGCGAACAGAGGCCGTTCGACAGCTTCTCCGGCAGCATCGGGATCACGCGGCGCGGGAAGTAGACCGACGTGCTGCGCTCGAGCGCGTCGGCATCGAGCCCGCTACCCGGCTGGACGTAGTGCGACACGTCGGCGATCGCGACGATCAGCCGGAAGCCGTCGCCGCGGCCGACCTTGACCGGCTCGCAGTAGACGGCGTCGTCGAAGTCGCGGGCGTCCTCGCCGTCGATCGTCACGAGCGGCACGTCGCGCAGGTCGACGCGAAAACGCAGGTCGGCCGGCCGCACCTTGTCGGGCAGCGCGGCGGCTTCGTCGAGCGCCGGCTGGCTGAATTCGTGCGGCACGCCGTACTTGCGCACCGCGATTTCGATTTCCATGCCCGGATCGTCGATATCGCCGAGCACTTCGACGACACGGCCGAGCGGCTGCGAATGGCGGCTCGGGAAATCGGTCAGTTCGACGACGACGACCTGCCCGACCTTCGCCTTCTTCACGTTCTGCGTGATCAGGATGTCGTGGCCGATACGCTTGTCTTCCGGCGCGACGATCAGTGCGCCGTTCTCGTTCAGCAGGCGGCCGATGACGCGCTTGTTCGCGCGCTCGGTGACTTCGACGACATGACCCTCCGGCCGGCCGCGGCGATCGTAGCCGACGATCCGCGCGAGCACGCGGTCGTTGTGCATCACCTTCTGCATTTCGCCGTTCGGCAGAAACAGATCGTCCTGGCCGTCGTCGCGGATCACGAACCCGTAGCCGTCGCGATGCCCCTGCACACGCCCCGCGACGAAATTCGACGGATGGGTCAACTGGTAGTGGCCGCGCTTGTCGAGGCGGATCTGGCCGTCGCGCTCCATCGCGGCGACACGCCGGAAGAACCCCTCGCGCTCCTGACGCTTGATCGACAGGGCTTCGGCGATGTCGTTGGCGGCCAGCGGCGCGTCGCTCGTACGCAGCACGCCGAGAATCTCTTCACGGCTCGGAATGGGGTACGGATATTTGCTCAAGGGTTTGTCGATGATTGTTCTCGTTGCGTTGACCGATGGTGCACGGCATCAACATAGAGGTGTCCGTCCGAGACAGTTCTATATTGACGGCGGCGGGTCATTCTATCACCCGCCCGTGTCGCCAAATGACGGGGAATGCCGCGGCCGCGCACGGTGGCGGCCGGTTTGCGATGCGCCGCAAAAAGATGTTGACAGGAATAATTGGGGCGCTATAATTTCGCTTCTTTGCAGCAAGCAGCTACTGCAAAACGTGCCCAGGTGGCGGAATTGGTAGACGCACTAGGTTCAGGTCCTAGCGGTGGCAACATCGTGGAGGTTCGAGTCCTCTCCTGGGCACCATCTGTTTTTTAAAAAGGTCGGCTTTCAGCCGACCTTTTTTCATTTCAAGCTCGGGAAACACCGCGCCCGCATACTTGTACGAAGGCGCGCAGGCCTCGCGCTTCCCGGCGCGTCCGTGGGCTGAAGCATTCTCCCGGAACGCACGGCCCGGCCGGACGCCTTTCCCGCGCTACCGCCCGGCCTCGCAAGCGCCTTGCCCGACTTCTCCGCCATTACGCCTTCAACGGACTATCCACGCCCCTGGAGCAGATCGGCCATATCGTCGGCATGTTCTTCCTCGACCGCGAGAATCTCCTCGAACAGCCGGCGCGTCGTGACATCCTTCTCGCCGAGGTAGCGGATGATCTCCCGATACGTGTCGATGGCGATCCGCTCGGCGACCAGATTCTCGCCGATCATGCTGGTCAGGTCCGTGCCTTCCCGGTACTCCGAATGCGCACGCGTTTTCAAGCCGTCCGGCGCGAAATCGGGTTCGCCGCCGAGCTGCACGATGCGCTCGGCGATCCGGTCGGCGTGCTCCTGCTCTTCGGTCGCATGCTGCGCGAATTCCTGCGCCACGGCTTCGGAATTGATGCCTCTGGCCATGAAGTAATGCCGCTTGTAACGCAGCGTGCAGACGATCTCGGTCGCCAGCGCGTCGTTGAGCAGCTTCAGCACCTTGGTGCGGTCCGCGCCGTACGTTTGCGTGACCGGGCCGTCCGACATGTGCTTGCGCGCGTCTTCGCGAATTTTCTTGAGGTCCAGCACGAACGGGTCGCTGGATTCAGGTACCGCGTCATGGGTTGCAGGTGATTTCGTCATCGATCTGCTCCTTTATCCGGTAAGAAAATCTGCTGCCCGCCTTGGACAGCAAAATCGATACCTGCCCGGTACTGCTCGACCATCCCGCAGCGGACAGGCCCGCCCGCGGTACGGCAATTGCTGCCTTCCTGCCGAAGGCCGGCCCGTGAGGGGCCGGACCGCAAATCTCAAGACCTTCGCCATGGCCTTACCGAACGCGTCCGGAATGACGATCGCCAGAATGGCAGGCAAAGTCGTTGCATGGCTCGTCGCAGTACTGATCATTCTGATCGCGGCGATCGCGCTGTTCATTTTCACGTTCGACTGGAATCGGGCGCGGCCCATGGTCGACGACAAGGTGAGCGCCGCAATCGGTCGTACGTTCACGATCAACGGCGACCTGACCGTGAGCTGGCATCGCGCCAGCGGCGAAACCGGCTGGCGTGCGTGGGTCCTCTGGCCTACCTTTGCGGCGCGAAACATCACGATCGCGAACCCGGACTGGACGAAACAGCGGTACTTCGCCACGCTCGACGAAATCGACTTCCAGGTGAAGCTGCTTCCGCTGATCACGCACGACATCGTCATTCCGGTCATCCATCTGGTGAGTCCTTCCATCGACCTCGAACGCGTCGCCGACGGACGAAACAACTGGACCTTCAAGCTCAAGTCCTCCGCGCACCCGCTCGAGTGGAAACTCGACCTGCACGACATCCGGCTCGACCAGGGCAGCATCGCGCTGTCCGACCAGCAAAAAGACGTGGCGATGCAGGCGACGGTCAACACGCTCGGCCATGCGATCCCGATCGGCGAAGTCCTGAAACAGCAGGAAAACAAGTCGCGCAGTGCGTCGGCCGAAGTGGTCGGCAAGCGAGGCGCGCAAAAGCTGAGCACGCAAGCGCAAGCGGCGGCATCTGCGGCGTCGGCAGCATCCGGTGTATCGGCAGCGCCGACCACGCCCGGAAGCCCCGCTTCGGCTGCCCAGCCGCCCGCAAGCGGAACGGCTGCCGCCGTCACGCAACAGACGAGCGAGCCGCAATACGGCATCGGCTGGACAGCGACAGGCAGCTACAAGCATTCGGCGTTGTCGGGTAACGGCAAGCTCGGCGGCGTGCTCGCGCTGCAGGATGCGTCGCGGCCCGTCCCGGTACAGGCCGACGTCAAGGCCGGCGACCTGCATGTTTCACTGGTCGGTACCGTCACCGACCCCGCCCATCTGGCTGCCGTCGATTTGCGCCTGTGGCTGCAAGGCTCAAGCCTCGATCGCCTGTATCAATTGACGGGCATCACGCTTCCCAAGACCCCGCCCTACGCCACGGAGGGTCATCTGACGGGCAACATCAAACCCGGCGGCAGCGTGTTCCGTTATGAAAAATTTTCAAGCCGCGTGGGCGGCAGCGATCTCGACGGCACGCTGATCTATACGCAACGCGCACCGCGGCCGCTGCTCACGGGCGAGGTGGTCTCGAATCTGCTGCAGTTCAAGGATCTGGCACCGGTGGTCGGCGCGGACAGCAACGCGAGCAAAGCCAGGCGCGGCGACAGCGCGCGTCAGCCGCCGAACAAGGCCCTGCCTGTCGAAGGCTTCCGGACCGAGCGCTGGAAGGCGATCGATGCCGACGTGAAATTCACGGGCCGCCGCATCATCAAGGATCCGGCGCTGCCCATTACGGATCTGTACACGCACATCGTGATGACCGATGGCGTGCTGTCGCTGGAGCCGCTCAAGTTCGGCGTCGCGGGTGGCTCGATCGCGTCGGACCTTCATCTCGACGGCCGCGAGCGGCCGCTCAAGGCACGCGCGTCGACGCGCGTGCGCCATCTCAAGCTGAAGCAGCTGCTGCCGACCGTGAAGACGATGCAGAGCGCGCTCGGTGAAGTCAATGGCGACGCGCAGTTGTCCGCGACCGGCAACACGCCGGCGGCGCTCGCAGCCAGCTCCAACGGCGAGGTGAAGCTGCTCGTCACCGACGGCGTGCTGAGCCGACTGCTCATGGAAGCCACGGGCCTGAACGTCGCGAACGTCGTCTACGAAAAGCTGTATGGAGATCGCACCGTGCACATCAACTGCGCGGCCGCCGATTTCGTGGTCACCGATGGCGTGCTCGATTCGCATGCGTTCGCACTCGACACGGACGACGCCGTCATCAACATCGACGGCAAGGTGAACATGAAGAACGAAACGATGGATCTCGGCGTACACCCGCACACGAAGGGCTTCCGCATTTTCACACTGCGCTCGCCGCTCTACGTCAGGGGCACCTTCAAGAATCCGCACGTCGGCGTGAATCCGACCGCGCTCGCGCTACGCGGCGGCGCGATGGTCGGCCTCGGCATCGTCAATCCGTTCGCCGCGCTGATTCCGTTGATCGCGCCGAGCAACCACAAACCGCTGCCGTGCCGGCAACTGATCGCGGCGATGCAATCGCAGCAACCGACCGCGCCGCCGCCGGGCCAACGCAAGAAGGCCAAAGGACTGCGCCTGCCGCCGGGCACGCCGGTCGGGGACGCAACTCATTCCTCCGTCCTCGGCATGCCGTTGCCCAAGACAACTCGCTGATTCTCGTCGTTGTACCGGCGATCGTTCCGCCCGAACGCGGAACGGCTGACGATCCGCCGCCGGGCACGAGCTTCGCGCGTTGGGGGAATTCGATGCCGCCCATTGCCGGCTGCCGCAACGAGGCGGCTGGAGCGGCGATCGCCCGGCCTGACACAGCGGCGAGGCAGGAACCGACCGATACCGCGCGCCGTCGGTACTGTGCATTGCGGGCCGCGGCGACCGTGGCGATCTTGTTGCCACCCTCGCGGTGAGCCCGCCCCGCCGGCGCGGGCTGCGTGCGAACAGTACTGGCTACGCGCACTTCGCGAGGGACGGCTTTCGCGACGCGCGTCGCGCTGCCTCCACTACGTCGTCGTCGCCCAGACGCGGTACATCATCCTTCGCCTTCCCAATCGTGCCACTCGACCGAATGGGATTTCAGATACGCCGACACGGTTTCGCCGATCGTCGGCATGAAGTGGTCTTCGCCGATCCGCTCGTACAATCCGTATCGCTTCAGGCTGTCCTTGACCGGCCCCTTGAGTTCCGCGAAGCATAGCTGCATGTCCGCATCGTCGAGTTCGTCGTCGAGCCTCGCCAGCATGTCGGCGGCTGTGACGTCGATATCCGTCACGGGCTCGGCCGCGATGGCGACCCAACGGGTACGGGTGGGCGCATCGCGCGCCGCGGTCATCACGCGCTCGTGAAAGATTTCCGCGTTGGCGAAGAACAGCGGCGCATCCCAGCGCAGCAGAACCAGCCCGGGGATGCGCCGCGCGTCCGGATGACGCGCGATATCGTGATAGCCCTTCACGCCGTCGCGCCGGCCGAGCACGGCCGAATACGGGCGCCACGCCCGCCAGAGGAAAGCCAGCACGGCAAGCCCGAGGGCGATACCGACGCCGGCCACCACGCCCGACAGCACGACCCCGGCAAAGCATGCGAGGGACTGCACGAATTCCGGACGGCGCAACCGATAAAGCCGCCGCAGGCCGGCGATTTCGATCAACGAAAACGATGCGGCGACGACCACGGCCCCGAGGGTGGCTTGCGGCGTATCACGGAGCGCCTGCGGGGCAAAAACCAGCAACGCCGCCACGATGAGTGCGGCAATCAGGCCGCAGGCCTGGCTCTTCGCACCGGCCCCCTCGGCGACCGGCGTGCGCGATCCGCTGGCCGCGACCGAAAAGCCCTGGAACAGCCCTGCTGCAATATTTGCGATCCCGAGCGCGACGAATTCGCGATTGCGGTCGACACCGTCCCCGCTGCGCAGCCCGTAAATCTGCGACAGCATGCTGATGTCCGTAAACGACACCAGTGCGATCGCGGCGGCACTTGCCGATAGTGCGAGCCATTCGCTCGGCGCAAGCGCCGGAAAGTCCGGCAGCGGTAGGCCGCGAGGCAACGTGCCCACTACGCTGATGCCCGTCCGGGCCGCCAGATCGAAATATGCAGCCCCGACGGTGGCGACGGCCACGGCCACCAGCACCCCCGGCAGTTTCGGTGCCCAGCGTCTGAATGCCAGGATAACGGCGAGCGACAGCACACCGATCGACAAGGCCGCGAAGTTCGTTTTTCCGGCGGCAATGGCGCTCGCCAGCGCGCGCAACTGTTGCAGAATCGACGCTTCGTGCACGGTCAGACCGAGCAGCTTCGGTAACTGACTGACGATGATCGTGACGATGATGCCGTTCAGATAGCCGTAGCGGATCGGCGTGGACAGCAGATCGGTGATGAAGCCCAGCCGGAACAGGCCGACCGCCAGACAAAGGGCGCCGGACAGCAACGCAAGCGCGCCCGCGAGCGCCGCCGCATGCGCGAGGTTGCCGTGCGCGAGCGGCACGATGCTTGCCGCGATCAGCGCAATGAGCGCCGAATCGGGCCCGAGCACGAGGATGCGGCTCGGCCCGACCGCCGCATAGGTGACCAGCGCGGCAATCGACGCATAGAGCCCCGACGCGGCGGACAGGCCGGACGCGATCGCGTAAGCCATGCCGGCGGGCACCAGCACGGCGCTCAGCGTCACGCCTGCGGTGGCGTCACCCGGCAGCCAGGCCATCCGGTACGTGCTGAGCCACGCGATACCGGGCACGCGGCGGGCGATTTCCTTCAATCGTCGTACGATGCTATCGCTGACCACACGTGTCGCTCCCGCGTGTCTTGGCCGGGTCATGAACTTTCGGATCGCGTGGTTCCATGACGAGCCCTCTCCCAACCGTTCACCGGCGCTGGCGGCACACTGCCGCTGTCGTGACAAGCCCGGTCGACGCTGTCTGCAGGCTGCCGCGAACGCCGGCGTTTGCGCAACGCCTTCGGATCCATTGCACTGCGCCTGTTCCGACGCGTCAGGCGGCGCAACGGAAACGCCACGCGTCGGTTCGGGTGCCCGTTCGCAGCAAGCCTCGTACCCGGCACCGGCACGCAACCGGTTGAACCACTTCGATTCGTATGGCCCCTTCTCGATTACGAGCAGTCGCTTTGTACGTTTTACCTGGCTCGCGCAAATTCCGTGTCCGGACCGCGGCGCATGACGGGGAAGAGGCAGATGGATGGGAGCCCGTCGGGTATGTCGGCATGTCGGCATGTCGGGCGCTACCAGCGTGACACTCGAAGCGGCCGCCGGAGGGTGCAAAAAATGCTCGCCTGCATCAGACGGCGAAGCTTCGCCGCCGAACGGCGCGCGAGCTGACCGGCCGATGACGAGAGCAAAGGAGTGCAATGGAAAGGGAACTGAAACTGCTGGTAGACCGCGAGCACGTGGGTAGAATCCGCGAGTCGCCGCTGTTCGCGGAAAGCAAGAACACAGTGTCGTCTGACACAACGCTCGTCAGCACCTACTACGACACACCGGAACTCGCATTTCGTCGGTGCAATGCGTCGCTGCGCGTGCGCGATCACGGCGACAAGACGGTCCAGACCATCAAGCTTGACGGCTCGGCGCAGGCAGGCGTGTACGAGCGCGACGAATTCGAAATGCCGGTCGACGGCCGCACACCCGATCTGAGCTTGTTCACCGATTCGATCCCCGCCGACAGCAGTCTAGGAAAGCTGATTCGCGATAAACGCACCGCGTCGAATCTCGAAGCGCGCTTCGTCACAAGGATTCGCCGCACGGTGCTGCCATTACACCTGCCGTCCGACGAAGAAGTCGAGTTTGCGATCGATGAAGGCACCATCGAAACCGACACGGCTTCGACTCCCATCGTCGCAGTCGAGATGGAATTGAAGCGCGGCCGGCCCGACCGTCTCTATCAGATTGCGCTCGATCTGCTCGCGACGGTTCCGCTTCGCTTCGACCGCCTGAGCAAGGCCGATCGCGGCTATGAAATGCTTCTGCAACAACATCAGACGCCCGTGAAAGCGAAGCCGGTAACGCTTCACAAACGGGACAGCATCGAAGACGCATTCCGCCAGATCGCACACAATTGCCTCGAGCACATTCACGCGAACGAACGCGGCGTCGTGTCCGGTCACGACCCATCGAGCGTGCATCAGATGCGCGTCGGCCTGCGGCGTCTGCGCTCGGCGCTCGATCTGTTCGACAAGGTCATTCCCGCCTATCCGGGGCTTCAGGACGAATTGCGCTGGATCGCATCGGAGCTCGGAGAGGCGCGCGACTGGGAGGTACTCGTTCGCTCGACACTCGGCCAGGCACTCGAGCAGACGGAGAAGAAGCTGGAACGCCGGGCAGTGGAACGCGCGTGCCAGCGGGTGGCAACGGAAAAGCGCGCCAACGCAGCCGCTGCCGCGGAGTCCGTCCGTTACACGCGTCTGATGCTGCAACTGACGCGATGGCTAAACGGTGCACGCTGGCGTGACGGCATGTCGACGAAGACGTCCGAAGCCATACGAAATCCGGCGAAGCGGCTTGCATCCAACATATTGCGTCGCAGGCACAACAAGTTGCTCAAGCGCGGCCGCGGGCTGGCCGGGCTCGATGATCGCCGCCGGCATCGGGCGCGGATCGCCGCGAAGAAACTTCGGTATGCGACGGAATTCTTTGCTTCGTTGTTTCGGAAGTCGGCCGTGAAGCATTATGTGGCGACATTGAGTACGCTTCAGGACGACCTGGGCTGGCGCAACGACGCAGTGGTCGCGGACCGTCTGCTGGATTCGCTTCCCCGCACCCACGCCGATACCGCTTCGGGCGCAGCTTTCGTTCGAGGGTTCTGGGCTTCGCGCGTGGCCGCCGATTACGCTCAAATGAAAAAGTTATGGAAGCGCTTCAAGCGGCTGTCTCCACCTCGATAGAGACCGGTGCCGGCCACGCCGTATCGAGCCCGGCATAGTCGCCGCAACGGCTGCGGCAGCGGGCACCCGCGCAGCGGCCCCTTCCGCGCGAGCGCGCGGGGTTCTGCCCGTGCTGCCGACATTTCGCCGGCTCCGCGATCCGAGCGCGCGTTGCCGATCGGCCAACGCGTTAGTGATGATGCGAACGGGCCGCCCGCGTCTGTGCTGCCTTCTTGGCCGCTGCCGAGCGGCCTGCCGCGCCTTTGGTCTGCGCCGCCTTCTTGGCCGCTGCGGAGCGGCTCGCGGCCGGACGGCGCGCGGCAGCGCTCTTCGCCTGCCTCGACATCGCGGTCGACGACGCCCCCTCCTTACTCTCGCGCTTCAACACGGCAGTCGTGGTGCGCGAGCGTTTCGCTTTCGATTCGGTGCTCGGGCTCGCCTTTTTCCTGCCCTGTCCCGCAGCGGTGTCCTGCGCCGCCTTCTTGCGGGTCGCTTCGCTCGTCTTGCCCTTCGCGGGCGGCTTGAGATCGACACCCGCACGCCGCGCCTGCGACAGACCGATGGCGATTGCCTGCTTGGCGGAGCGTACGCCATGCTTGCCGCTGCGTACGCGGTCGATCTCTTCCTTGACGAACTCGCCTGCCTGGGTGCTCGACGACTTGCCGCTGCGTTTGTCGGCGCGGGCTCGCTGGATCGCTCTCTGTTCGGGCATGATCACTCTCCTTGATAAAGGCGTACGCACTTTTTCGAGCAACGGGCGTGCCCAGTGCACCTCGAAGCGCGCACCGCGCGCGGCGACTGCTCCGCACAATCCGGATCGCACCGTGCGCCGCCGAAAATCAGGACTCCCCGACACCAAGCGAACGCATCCGAATCAGTGAGCGCCCCGCTTATGCCGGCTGGTTGGATCGATAGCAGAATTTATCGGTTATCGGCCGCCCTCGGCGTTGGTACGTTAGCCGGCTCGCCTCACCGCAACCCACCCACCGAGGAACACGCTTGATGACGTCGATGAACCGCCGCGCGTTTGCGCGCACGATACTGGCTGCGGGCCTCGCTGCCGCGGGCATCCGCACGCATGCGGAGAACACGCCTGCCGCGCTGCGCATCGGCTACCAGAAATCGTCGACGCTGATCACGCTGCTCAAGGCGCACGGCACGCTCGAGCAGGCGCTTGCGCCGCTCGGGCTGCGCGTGTCGTGGCATGAATTCGCGAGCGGATTGCCGCTGACCGAGGCGCTCAACGTCGGCGCCGTCGATTTCAGCGCCGACGTCGCCGACACGGTCCCGGTCTTCGCGCAGGCCGCCCATGCGCGTTTCGTGTATGTCGCGCAGGAAGCGCCGTCGCCGAAGGCACAGGCGATCATCGTGAAGAAGGACAGCGCATTGCGCACCCTCGCCGACCTGAAGGGCAAGCGCATCGCGGTCACCAAGGCCGCCGGCAGCCACTATCTGTTGCTCGTCGCGCTCGCACGCGCGCGGCTCGCGCCCGCCGATACGGCGATCCATTACCTGACGCCCGCGGACGGCCGCGCGGCGTTCGAGCGCGACAGCGTGGACGCCTGGATCACGTGGGATCCCTATATCGCGTCGGTCGACCAGCATCCCGATGTGCGGATTCTCGCCGACGGCAGCGGACTCGCATCGTATCAGCGCTACTACCTCGCATCGAGCGGCTTCGCTGCCGCCCACCCGGACGCCGTGCGGATCCTGTTCGACCAGTTGTCGCAGACGGGCACGTGGCTGCGCGATCACCAGCAGGAAGCCGCGAACACGCTTGCGCCGATCTGGGGCCTCGACGCCGCGACGATCGCACGTGCGAATGCGCGACGCAGCTACCTCGTGCGGCCGGTGATCGTGCAAAACTTCGGCGAACAGCAGCAGATCGCCGACACGTTCTTCGCGGCCGGGGTATTGCCGACCCGAGTCGACACGAAAGAAGCGCAGCGCTGGAATTTCACGGCGAATCGCGCGGAGCCGGTCGGCGTGTGAAAGGCCGGGCCGCCCCGCCAGGGCGGCAAAATATTTTTATGTGGCCGGATGAAATTGTATTGACAGACTTTCCCGGCACGCTACAATAGCGGTCTTCGCATCGCAGCAAGCGAACGTGCCCAGGTGGCGGAATTGGTAGACGCACTAGGTTCAGGTCCTAGCGGTGGCAACATCGTGGAGGTTCGAGTCCTCTCCTGGGCACCATCTGTTTTTTAAAAAGGTCGGCTTTCAGCCGACCTTTTTTCATTTCGAGCCTCCGAATCGATGCGCATGTTCGGCACGGGTTTCGGCTCCACCAAGGTGCCCGTTATTTTGGTTCGCGTCCTAAAATTATGTTGACAGCCCGTGAAGACACGCTAGAATAGCGGTCTTCGCATCGCAGCAAGCGAAACGTGCCCAGGTGGCGGAATTGGTAGACGCACTAGGTTCAGGTCCTAGCGGTGGCAACACCGTGGAGGTTCGAGTCCTCTCCTGGGCACCATCTGTTTTTGAAAAGGTCGGCTTTTAGCCGGCCTTTTTTCATTTCCGGCCCCGGAATCATCGCAGGCCATCTGCAATCCCTCCCCGATTTCGGGTGTCCGAGCCCGCCCCCCCCTTCCCCCGCCCTTCACGAAACAGAACCGGGATTTCCCTAGGCTGACAGGTCCTCGCTCCCGCGGTTAAATAAATCAACGTGATTTATTTAATGCGCCGCCGAGCGGTGCGACATGGAAGGAGACGCCATGAGAAGCCCGCACTTCGGCCAGGGAAGCAATTCGGCCAACGTGCGCCGTTACAACGAGCGCCTGTTGCTGAAGACGCTGCGCCGCGCGGGCAGCGCATCGAAGGCCGATCTCGCCCGTCTCGCGAGCATGACGGGTACGGCGGTCGGCAGCATCATCGCGTCGCTCGCCGACGCGAAGCTGATCGAATTCGCCGGCCGCACCGAAGGCCAGCGCGGCCAGCCGGCTTCGCTGATCCGGCTCGATCCGCGCGGCGCGTTCGGCATCGGCGTCCATCTCGACCGGATGCGCATCGAGACGGCGCTCGTCAATTTCGCGGGTGACGTGCTCGGCCGCCGCTCGCACGACACGCTGCTTCCCCCGCCCGCCGACGTGCTCGAGATCGTGCGTCACGACATCGATGCGATGCAGGCCCTGCTCCCCGACCATGAACGCGCCCGCCTGACCGGCATCGGCGTCGCGCAACCGTACAACCTCGGCGCGTGGATGCGCGAGCTCGGCCTCGCGCCCGACACGTTCCGCGCGTGGGAAGACGTCGATTTCGCGGCCGACCTCGGTCGCACGCTGTCGCTGCCCGTCTTCGGCGAAAACGACGGCAACGCAGCGGCGATCGCCGAACTGTTCTACGGGTACGGCCGGCAGTGCGACGACTTCGTCTACCTGTTCATCGGGCCGGCGATCGGCGGCGGGATCGCGATCGACGGCGACTGCCTGCGCGGCGTGACCGGCAACGCGGGGGACATCGCGGTGATTCCGGTGCCGCCGAGCCGGCTGGCGTCCGCGCCGCCGCCGCGCGGCCAATGGGACATCCTGCTCGCGCGCGCCTCGCTGCATGCGCTCGTGCGCCACCTGCGCCATCGCGGCGAGACGGTCGAGAACCGCGCCGATCTCGAAGCATGCATCGCCCGTGGCCTGCCGGCCGTCGACGAATGGATCGACGATTGCGTCGACGCGCTCGCGCCGGCGTTGCGCGCGGTGCTGTGCGTGATCGACGCGCCGGTGGTCGTGATCGACGCCGACACCGACGCGGGCCTGCTCGACGCAGTCACGACCCGCCTGCGCGCGGCACTCGTGGCCACCGCGCCCGAGGCACGCGGTACACCCGTGCTCGTGCGCGGCACGTTCGGCGCCGACGCCGGCGCGATCGGCGCCGCCACGCTGCCGATGTTTTTCAACTTCTCCCCGCGGGCCGGCATCCTCAAGGGCGCCCGCACCGACTCGCAGGAGGTCAACCATGTCGCGATCTGAGTCGCCCCGTCCGTTGCTCGAGATGCGCGGAATCAGCAAGACGTTCCCGGCCGTGCGCGCGCTCGACAACGTCAGCCTGACCGTCTATCCGGGCGAGATCCATTCGCTGATGGGCGAGAACGGCGCGGGCAAATCGACGCTGATGAAGATCCTGTCGGGCGCCTATCGCGCCGACGCCGGCGGCGAAATCCTGATCGACGGCCAACGCATCGACATCGACGGCCCGCTCGCCGCGCGCGATGCCGGCGTCGCGGTGATCTACCAGGAGCTGTGCCTGTCGCCGAACCTGACCGTCGCGGAAAACATCTACGTCGGCCGCGAACTGCGCCGCGGCAACCGGCGCTGGGGCACCATCGACCGCGCGGCGATGGCGCGCGGCTGCCAGGACGTGCTCGCGCGCCTGGGCGCCCCGTTCGGGCCCGACACGCTCGTCGACACGCTGTCGATCGCCGAACAGCAGCTCGTCGAAATCGCACGCGCCGTGCACACCCGCGCCCGCATCCTCGTGATGGACGAGCCGACCACGCCGTTGTCGTCGCGCGAAACCGAACACCTGTTCCGCCTGATCCGCCAGTTGCGTGAGGAAGGCCTCGCGATCATCTACATCAGCCACCGGATGGCGGAGATCTACGAACTGTCCGACCGCGTGTCGGTGCTGCGCGACGGCGCGTACGTCGGCACGCTGGAGCGCGCGGCGCTGTCGGCCGAGCGGCTCGTCGCGATGATGGTCGGCCGCGACATCTCCGGCTTCTACAAGAAGGAACATGCGCCCTACGACCCCGGCCACCTGCTGCTGTCGGTCCGCGACATCGCCGACGGCACGCGCGTGCGCGGCTGCAGCCTCGACCTGCATGCGGGCGAGGTGCTCGGCATTGCGGGCCTCGTCGGCGCGGGCCGCACCGAGCTCGCACGGCTGATCTTCGGCGCCGAGCCGCGCGTGCGCGGCGACGTGAAGCTGGGCGAGCGCACGTTCGGCGCGCACTCGCCGCGCGACGCGATCGACGCGGGCCTCGTCTACCTGACCGAGGACCGCAAACGCCAAGGCCTGTTCCTCGACATGAGCGTGCGCGACAACATCAACATCTCGGTGTGCAACCGCGATGCCCGGCTGGGCGCGCTCGATCTCGCCCGCGGCGCCGAACGCGCGCGCGACGCGATCGCATCGCTGTCGATCCGCGTACCGCACGCGAACGTCAACGTCGGCGCGCTGTCGGGCGGCAACCAGCAAAAAGTGCTGCTGTCGCGCCTGCTCGAAACGAAGCCGCGCGTGCTGATCCTCGACGAACCGACGCGCGGCGTCGACATCGGCGCGAAATCCGAGATCTACCGGATCATCAACGAACTGGCCCGTGCCGGTGTGGGCGTGATCGTGATTTCGAGCGAGCTGCCGGAAATCATCGGCGTCGCCGACCGCGTGCTCGTGATGCGCGAAGGCGAGATCGCGGGCGAACTCGGCGGCCACACGCAGACGCCGATCACGCAGGAAGCGATCATCGCGCTCGCCACGGGCTCGCAGGCCGAACTGGCCGACGCGCATTGACCACGGCCCCTTCATTTCCCTCTTCTTTCAAGGTACCGACATGATCAACCCGACCAAGCAGCGGAACCTCGCTTCCGCGACCGCCCATCCGGTCGCCAACCGCACGCCCCTGATGCGCGGCGCCGATCATCGCGCCCGCATGCAATCGCTGATCCGCACGGCCGGCATGCTGCCGGTGCTGCTGGTCCTGTGCGTCGGCTTCGGCTTCCTGACCGACGGCTTCTTCACGCTGCAGAACCTGTCGATCGTCACGCAGCAGGCGTCGATCAACATCGTGCTCGCCGCCGGCATGACCTTCGTTATCCTGACGGGCGGCATCGATCTGTCGGTCGGCTCGGTGCTCGCCGCCGCGGCCGTCGCGGCGCTGCTCGCGTCGACCATTCCCGGCTGGGGCTGGCTCGGCGTGCCGTTCGCGCTCGCCGTCGGCCTCGTGTTCGGCGCGATCAACGGCGGGCTGATCTCGTTCCTGCGCCTGCCGCCGTTCATCGTCACGCTCGGCGCGATGACGGCCGTGCGCGGCGTCGCGCGCCTGATCGGCAACGACACGACGGTGTTCAATCCGCAACTGCCGTTCGCGTTCATCGGCAACGGCTCGATCCTCGGCGTGCCGTGGCTCGTCGTGATCGCATGCGCGGTGATCGCGATCTCGTGGTTCATCCTGCGCCGCACGGTGCTCGGGATGCGGATTTATTCGGTCGGCGGCAACCCGGAAGCCGCGCGCCTGTCCGGCATCAACGTGCGGGCGATCCAGATGTTCGTGTATGCGGCGTCGGGCCTGCTCGCGGGCCTCGGCGCGGTAATGTCGGCCGCGCGCCTGTATGCGGCCAACGGCCTGCAGCTCGGCCAGTCGTACGAGCTCGACGCGATCGCCGCGGTGATCCTCGGCGGCACGAGCTTCGTCGGCGGCGTCGGTTCGATCGTCGGCACGTTGATCGGCGCGCTGATCATCGCGGTGCTGACCAACGGCCTCGTGCTGCTCGGCGTGTCCGACATCTGGCAGTACATCATCAAGGGGCTGGTGATCATCGGTGCGGTCGCGCTCGACCGCTATCGCCAGCGCGACTCGGCCCGGACCTGACAACCCCTTCCTCATCGCTCAACCATCGGCGCGCAGGCAGGTGCTCCTGCGCCCGTTCGCCAACAGACCTCACGGAGACACAACGACATGTTCAAGCACACCGCTGCCCTGACCGCCGCCGCCTGCGCACTCGCCTTCGGCGCCGGCGCCGCCCATGCAGCCGACAAGCCGCTGAAATCGATCGGCGTCACGGTCGGGTCGCTCGGCAACCCGTACTTCGTCACGATCGTGAAGGGCGCCGAAGCGCGCGCGAAGCAGCTCAACCCCAATGCGAAGATCACGGCCGTATCGGCCGACTACGACCTGAACAAGCAGTTCACGCAGATCGACAACTTCATCTCCGCGCACGTCGACATGATCCTGCTCAACGCGACCGATCCGAAGGCGATCGAGCCGGCGGTGAAGAAGGCGCAGGCAGCCGGCATCACGGTCGTCGCGGTGGACGTCGCGGCGGCCGGCGCGAACGCGACCGTGCAGACCAACAACGTGAAGGCCGGCGAACTCGCGTGCGACTACCTCGCGAAGAAGCTGAACGGCAAGGGCAACGTGATCATCGAGAATGGCCCGCAGGTGTCGGCCGTGATCGATCGCGTGAACGGCTGCAAGGCCGTGCTCGCGAAGAATCCCGGCATCAAGCTGCTGTCGAGCGACCAGGACGGCAAGGGCTCGCGCGAAGGCGGGATGAACGCGATGCAGGGCTACCTGACGCGCTTTCCGAAGCTCGACGGCGTGTTCACGATCAACGACCCGCAGGCGATCGGCAGCGATCTCGCGGCGAAACAGCTGAACCGCCCGAACATCGTGATCACGTCGGTCGACGGCGCGCCCGACATCGAGGCGGCGCTGAAGTCGAACACGCTCGTGCAGGCGTCGTCGAGCCAGGATCCGTGGGCGATGGCGCAGCAGGCCGTCAACGTCGGCTATGGAATCATGAACGGCCAGAAACCGGCCAACCCGATGATCCTGATCGAGCCGACGCTCATCACGCGCGACAACGTGAAGACCTACAAGGGCTGGAGTTCCCCGCGCTGATCGCGGCGACCCACCCGCGAGGCCGGGCGGTGCCGGGCCGCGTCGCCGCGCGACGCGCCGGCACTGCCCGCCTGTTCAGATTCAGATCAACTGCCGTACGGCCGCATGCGACGCCGCGGCACGAGGTTTCAACATGACGACGACGTTTCCCCGCCTGATCGTTTTCGGCGAAGCGCTGACCGATTTCATCCGCGACGACGCACGGCACTGGCACAGCATCGCCGGCGGCTCGTGCTGGAACGTCGCGCGCGTCGCGGCGCGACTCGGCGCGCCGACGGCCTTCGCCGGCACGGTGAGCCGCGACATCTTCGGCGACGAACTGATGCGCAAGAGCGCCGACGCCGGGCTCGACATGCGTTTCATCCGGCAGGTCGACCGCGCACCGCTGCTCGCGATGGTCGTATCGAAGCAGCCGCCCCACTATTTCTTCATCGGCGAAAACAGCGCCGATCTCGCGTTCGATCCGGCCGACTTGCCCGCCGGCGCCTTCGACGCGGCCGACATCGTGCACGTCGGCTCGCTCGGTGTCGTGCGCGAGCCGCTCGCGTCGCGCCTGATCGCGCTCGCGCAGGCCGCGCGCGCGGCCGGCAAGCGAATCTCGTTCGACCCGAACTTCCGCGCGCCGATGGCCGCGCCGTCGTATCGCGACACGCTACGCCGGCTGACCGCGCTCGCCGACTGGATCAAGGTATCCGACGAGGATCTGCGCGGGCTGTTTCCGGAACTCGACGAAGCGGCCGCGCTCGCGCAGCTGCGCGCGTGGGCGCCCGACGCGACGATGCTCGTCACGCGCGGCGCAGCCGGCATGCAACTGCTGCATCGCGATACCGTGCTGTTCCAGCCCGCGTTCCCGACCGAAGTTGCCGACACGGTCGGCTGCGGCGACGCGAGCATCGGCGGCTGGCTCGCGAGCCAGCTTGCACGGCCCGAAGCGTCGGCCGCCGAGCATCTGCGCTACGCGGCCGCGTGTGCGGCCGTCGCCTGTGCACATGCGGGCGCCTATGCGCCGACGGCCGCGGAAGTGACCGACATGATCGAGCGCACCGCCGCCGGCGCCGCGCTTTCGCGATAGACGGCGCCGACGCGCCGCGCCGTCACGCGGCAGGCGTGCCGTCGTTGCCGTTCGGCGGACTGCCGGCCTGCAACAGTTGCAGGCTCTCGTCGACGCTCAGTTCCGACATCGCAACGTCGTGCAGCGTGTCGTCCGCCGCGCGGCGCAGCGCATGCAGCGCGTGCACCTTGAGCCGCACGAGCGCGAGCCGCAGCCCGCGCGCTACGCATTCGGCCGCGAACGTGCGCAACGATTCGATCGTCGTGCCGTCGACATCCGGTGTTTCCTCGAGACTCAACATCACGGTCCGTGCGTCCGGCGCGGCCTTCATCAGCGCACGCACGCGATTGAGCATCCGGTCCGCATTCGCGAAGAACAACTGCGCCTCGGGCCGCACGATCAGCACGCCCGGCACCGGCTTCGCGTCGGCATGGCTCGCGACGTCGACGAAATCGTGGCTGTCGCGCAGCCGGCCGAGCACGCTGACGTTCGGTTCGGACAGCTTGCGCAGCGTCAGCAGCAGGCTCACGCCGATGGCCGCGAGCAGCCCGTGCAGCACGCCGAGCGCGAGCACCGCGAGCAGCGACGCGATCACGACGAGCCGGTCGCGATGCCAGGCCCAGTACGGCCGGAACACGGACGGATGCAGCGAGTGGCTGACCGCGAAGATCACGATCGCCGCGAGCACGGGCTCGGGCGTACGCGCGAGCTGCGGCAGCAGCAGCCAGACGATCAGCGCGACCACGGCAGCCGCGCACAGGCCGGCCACGCGCGACTGCGCACCGGCCGCCTCGTTCGCCGAGGTCGCCGAATAGCCTGCGCCGACCGGCATCCCGTGCAGCAGGCCCGACACGAGGTTCGCACAACCGAGCGCGACGAGGTCGCGGTTCGGCGACACGGTATCGCCGTGCTTCAGCGCGAAATTGCGGATCGATCCGTACGACTCCGCATACAGGATCAGCATCAGCGCGAATGCGAGCTCGACCGTCTGCATCCATGCGTTGCGGTCGAGATACGGCAAGCCGAATTCGAGGTGCCGGAAATCGATATGGCCGACGACCGCGATTCCGTACCGCTGCCAGTCGATCGCGTAACCCGCCGCGATCGACAGCACGATCACGACGAGCGTCGCAGGCACGCGCGAGCCGCGGCCGAGTACGAACAGCAACGCGAGCGCCGTCGCGCCGAGCACCGCGCTCGCGAGATTCGCGTGCGGCGCGCCGGCGAGCAGGTCGAGCGCGACGTGCGGCGCATCGCCGTGCTGCACGGCAATCGCGAGAATCTTCGGGAGCTGCTTGATGACGATCGTCAGTGCGAGACCGAACGTGAAGCCGCGCAGCACGGGCCGCGCGACGAAATCCGACATGCCGCCGAGCCGCGCGACGCCGGCCAGGACGAACAGCACGCCCGTCATCGCGACGAGCGCCGCCGCGAGCGCAAGCTGCGCGTCCAGCGCCATTCCCGATTCGGCGAGCACGGTCGCGGCGAGCACCGCGGCCGACGACGACGTCGACGACACGATCGCAAAGCGGCTGCTGCCCGTCAGCGCATAGACGACGAGCCCCGATAGCAGCGCGATGAGGCCGGCCTGCGGCGGCAGGTTGGCGAGCCCCGCATATGCGACCGCCTCGGGAATCAGCAGGCCGGCAATCGACAGGCCGGCCAGCGCATCGAGGCCGACGCGCCGCGTGCGCGGTGCGGGCGGCGCGTCGAGCGCCGCGAAATGGTCCGGACGCTGCGGGCCGGCGTCGGGGCGGATCGGGGCGGTCGTCATGAGGCGGTCGGCGCCGGTCAGGGTTTGACGGCAATCACGCCCGACCAGCCGGGCAGATAGCGCGCGTCCTGGTCGTGCGCGCGCTGCAGCGCGATATCAAGCGCCTTCGCGAAGTTCTTGCGGATCTGGTCGAGCGATACGTGCTGGCGCAGATAGTCGGCCCACAGGAATTCGCTGAACGGCGTCGCGTCCTTCGCATAGCCGCCCGCCGTGCGCAGCTCGCCGGCGAGGCTGCGGTACGGATCGTCCTCGAGCCCCGTCAGCGCCTTCGGCAAATGCGCATAGCCGCGCCGCGAACCGTCCGGGCCGAACGGATGCACCCACTGGTTGTGTTCCATCATCCGCCAGAAGATCGTGTCGTCGAGCCACGACAGATCCTTCAGCAGCATCGCGTTCACGCGCGCCTCGCCCTCCTCGATCAGCGCGAGGCCGAGATGGTGGTGATCGGTGATGTAGTGCAACCCGTCCGGACCGAGGACGGCCGGGAACCAGTGCGATTCGATCGCGGCCTTGCGCGCGCGCTTGTTCAGCGCCTTCCAGTGTTTGCGCTTCGCCTTGACTTCGCGATAGCCGACCGTCATCTGGGTCGGACGCAGCGCGTCGAGCCTGACGGGAATGAGATGAACGTCGTTGCCGAGTGCCATGGTCGTACCCCATGTTGCGAATTTCCGGCAACGATACTCCTGATCGCGCAAGCCGTTAATCCCTCATGGCCGCGACGCGCGTCCGGTTGACGATCTCCGACACCTGCCCGCGCGCACGACGCCGCACGACGTCGCACTACGCGCGCAAATCGTTGCGTTCGAGACGATGACGAATGTAAGGAATGCCGTCGTGCACGACGCTGACACGCCGCATGCCGAGCTTGCGCGCCACGTTCAGCGAGCCATGATTGGCCTGCGCGATATCGGCGATCACGCGCGGCAGGCGCACGGTGTCGAACGCATGCCGCACGACGGCCGCCGCGGCCTCGCTCGCGAGGCCGCGGCCCCACGTCGCCCGCACGAGCCGCCAGCCGATTTCGACGTCGCGCGCCCCGTCCTGATAGTCGGGAATCAGCAGGATCCAGCCGATGAACGCCTCGGGCGCGGCCTTCTCGAAGATCGACCAGTAGCCGAGGCCCGGCGGATAGTCGCGCGTGATCCGGTGCGTGACGAAGCGCCGATGCTCGTCGGGGTCATGCCACGGGCCCGCGATGTGGCGCGTGACCTCGGGATCGCGATCCATCTCGATGCATGCATCGAGATCGGCCAGCACGCGCGGCCGCAGCCACAGCCTCGCGGTTTCGAGCACGGGCAACGTGTCGGCGGAACGGTCATTCATCGGGACTCCTGATGCGGTGGCGTTGCGCATCGAGCGCATTACAGAACTGATACAAAAATCCTTCCGAAAGGATACAGATACCTGTGGCGTGCGTCGCGCGTTTCCGTTTCCGTTTCCGAAACAGTGCATTTCGTAGGGATTATTCCCGATTCGCGGTTATCGCGCTCCACTTCGCGCAGCGCGCAAGCCTACACTCGATCAGTGCCCCCGCGCCGCGCGCGAGCCGGGCCGGCATCCGCATGCAAATCGCGAGCGCGCAAGCCAACGAGGAGACCCCGGACATGAGCTGGACCCGCGAGCAACGCAACGTCACGATCGCCGCCTACCTGGGCTGGACGCTCGATGCATTCGATTTCTTCCTGATGGTTTTCGTGCTGAAGGACATCGCCGCGGAATTCTCGTCGACGATTCCCGCCGTCGCGTTCGCGCTCACGCTGACGCTCGCGATGCGCCCGCTCGGCGCATTGATCTTCGGCCGACTTGCCGACCGCTTCGGTCGCCGCCCGACGCTGATGGTCAACATCGCGTGCTATTCGCTGCTCGAACTGGCGTCGGGTTTCGCGCCGAGCCTGACCGCGCTGCTCGTGCTGCGCGCGCTGTTCGGCATCGCGATGGGCGGCGAATGGGGCGTCGGCTCAGCGCTGACGATGGAAACCGTGCCGACCCACGCGCGCGGCTTCGTGTCGGGGCTGCTGCAGGCCGGCTATCCGAGCGGCTATCTGCTCGCATCCGTCGTGTTCGGCCTGTTCTACCAATACATCGGCTGGCGCGGGATGTTCATGGTCGGCGTGCTGCCCGCGCTGCTCGTGCTGTACGTGCGGGCGCACGTGCCCGAATCGCCGGCATGGAAACAGATGGAGAAGCGCCCGCGCCCGAGCCTCGGCGCCACGCTGAAGCAGAACTGGAAGCTCACGATCTACGCGATCGTGCTGATGACCGCGTTCAACTTCTTCTCGCACGGCACGCAGGATCTCTATCCGACGTTCCTGCGCGAGCAGCATCGCTTCGATCCGCATACCGTATCGTGGATCACGATCGTGCTGAACATCGGCGCGATCGTCGGCGGCCTGTCGTTCGGCACGATCTCGGAGCGGATCGGCCGACGCCGCGCGATCTTCATCGCCGCGCTGATCGCGCTGCCCGTGCTGCCGCTGTGGGCGTTCTCGAGCGGCGCGATCGCGCTCGCCGCCGGCGCGTTCCTGATGCAGATCTCGGTACAGGGCGCGTGGGGCGTGATACCGGTTCACCTGAACGAGATCTCGCCCGACGAGATCCGCGCGACCTTCCCCGGCGTCGTCTACCAGCTCGGCAACCTGCTCGCGTCGGGCAACGCGACGATGCAGGCGTCGCTCGCCGTGTCGAACCACAACGATTACGGCTTCGCGCTCGCGCTCGTGGCCGGCATCGTCGCCGTCGCGATCGCCGTGCTGATCCTGTTCAGCCGCGAGCGGCGCGGTATCGACATGACGCAATCGGTCAATACGCGTACCACCGCCGTGTGAACCCGCACGTTGCGGCATCGCATCATCGCGCGCGCCCCGCCCTGCCGGGAGCGGGTGCAGCGCTTTCCGCACCTGCACATCGAACTAGAGGAATTGGTCCAGATTCCGCGCTTGCCCGGTCCGCCCGCGTTTTTTTATCTTAATGAAAACGACTGTTTGAATCAGATAATCAAATCACCTGTTCGCGGCCGGGCAACCGGCATGGGAGGCGGAACATGGCAGTAAGTCAGGAGGGGCGGCCATCTGCGGGACGGTCGTCCGGGGCGCGGTCATCCGGCACGCGGCAGACCGGCGGGACGAAGGCGCGCATTCTCGATGCGGCCGAGGATCTGTTCATCGAACATGGCTTCGAAGCGATGTCGATGCGGCAGATCACCTCGCGCGCGGCGGTCAATCTCGCCGCGGTCAACTACCACTTCGGCAGCAAGGAAGCGCTCATCCACGCGATGCTGTCGCGCCGGCTCGACCAGTTGAACCAGGAGCGCCTCGGCATCCTCGACCGCTTCGATGCGCAGCTCGGCACGCACATTACCTGCGAGCACGTGCTCGGCGCGATGTTCATTCCGGCGCTCAAAGCATCGCGCGATCCCGAACGCGGCGGGCCGGGGTTTCTGCGGCTGATCGGCCGCGCCTACACCGACCCTTCGCCGTTCGTGCGCAACTTCCTGACCGCGCACTACGCGAGCGTCGCGGGCCGCTTCTTCGACGCCTTTCAGCGCGCGCTGCCGCACCTGCCGCGCACCGAGCTCGGCTGGCGGCTGCACTTCGCGATCGGCGCGCTGTCCGGCGCGCTCGCGGGCGCCGAAACGGAAAGCCTGATCGACGAATTCTCGCAAGGCCGCACGATGAACGACGTGCAGATGATCGCGCGGCTGTCGTCGCTGATCGTCGCCGCGCTGAAGGCGCCGATGCCCGACAGCGCGCAACTGTCGATCTTCGCGGCGGTGCTCGACGACGCCGGCGCAAGCGAAGCATTCGGACTGCCGCAGTCAGGCCCGACCGCCGCCGAGACGGCGCCGCTGCATTCCACGAACTGAGCGCGCGAGGCCACGCGCGGCTTCCTGTTCACGATTTGATTGATACGCGCGGTCGTGCGCGGCGTCGAGGCGCCCGCGTCAACCGGCCGCGAAGCACGGGGCATGGGCTGGCGCTGGCGCGCCGACCCTCGCCGAGCGCCAAGACCGGAGACACGTCATGTCATCTTCCGCAGCACCCACCTCGGCCCACATTCCGCCGAACACCGATGCCATCTGGTACGCGTCGTACCCGCCCGGCGTCCCGCACGAGATCGACGTCACGCAATACGCGTCGCTCGTGCAGTTCTTCGACGAATGCACGACCCGCTTCGCCGACCGCGTCGCCTACGTGAGCGCCGGCGCATCGATGACCTACCGCACGCTCGCGCGCAAAGTCGACGCGTTCGCGTCGTATCTGCAAAGCCTCGGCGTGAAGCCCGGCGACCGCGTCGCGATCATGCTGCCGAACACGTTCCAGTATCCGGTCGCGCTGTTCGGCACGCTGAAGGCCGGCGCGATCGTCGTCAACGTGAATCCGCTCTACACCGTGCGCGAACTCGCTCACCAGTTGAAGGACAGCGGCGCGCAGACGATCGTCGTGTTCGAGAACTTCGCGCGCACGCTGCAGGACGCGCTGCCGGAAACGCAGGTGAAACACATCGTCGTCACCGCGCTCGGCGACTTGCTCTCCGACGGTTTCAACGCGAAAGGACGCCTGATCAATTTCGTGCTGAAGCACGTGAAGAAGCTCGTGCCGGCCTATCACCTGCCGCAGGCGATCCGGCTGCGCTCCGCCCTCGCGCTCGGCGCGCGCGGCAAGCCGCAACCGGTGCAGACCACGCGCGACGATCTCGCGTTCCTGCAGTACACGGGCGGCACGACCGGCGTCGCGAAAGGCGCGATGCTCACGCACGGCAACCTGATCGCGAACCTGCTGCAGGCGAAGGCCTGGATCGCCGACCAGGTGTCGGGCGACGTCGAAACCGTGCTCACGCCGCTGCCGCTCTATCACATCTATTCGCTGACGGTGAACGCGTTCATCTTCATGGGACTCGGCGGGCGCAACATCCTGATCGCGAACCCGCGCGACATGAAGATAGTGATGAAGATCATCCGCCACGAGACGTTCACGGGGATCACCGGCATCAACACGCTGTACAACGCGTTCCTCGACAACGACGAATTCCGCAAGCGCGACTTCTCGAAGCTCAAGCTCGCGATGGCGGGCGGGATGGCGATGCAGCGCGCGGTCGCCGAGCGCTTCCAGCAGGTGACGGGCCGCCCGGTGGTCGAAGGCTACGGCCTCACCGAGTGTTCGCCGATCGTCACGATGAATCCCGTGGACCTGAACGACATGGCCGCGTTCAGCGGTTCGATCGGCCTGCCCGCGCCGTCGACCGTCGTGCGCTTTCGTCGCGAGGACGGCACCTGGGCCGCGATCGGCGAGCCCGGCGAGCTGTGCGTGCGCGGCCCGCAGGTGATGCGCGGCTACTGGCAGCGCCCCGACGAGACGGCCAAGGTGATCGACGCCGACGGCTGGCTCGCCACCGGCGACATCGGCGTAATGGACGAGCGCGGCTTCATCCGCCTCATCGATCGCAAGAAGGACATGATCCTCGTGTCGGGCTTCAACGTATATCCGAACGAGATCGAGGAAGTGCTCGTGATGCATCCCGGCATCAGCGAAGCCGCGGCGATCGGCATTCCGGACGAGGTGCAGGGCGAACGGATCAAGGTGTTCGTCGTGCGTCGCGACCCGTCGTTGACGGCCGAGGATGTACTCGCGCACTGCCGCAAGAACCTGACCGGCTACAAGATGCCGAAATTCGTCGAGTTCCGCGACGCACTGCCGCAGACGAACGTCGGCAAGATCCTGCGCCGCGCGCTGCGCGACGAGGAACTCGCCAAAATCCAGGCGGCGAAGCAAGACTGAACGCCCCCTCGCTCCGGGAGACGCCATCGATGAAAGAAGGAACGAAGCGCCGCGCGCGACATGCCGCCGCGGCAGCCGTCGCATGCGTGCTGTCGCTCGCGCAGGCGGGCTTGCATGCACAGGAACAGGCCGGCGCCGCGAGCGCGGCACCGGCCGCCGCGCTCCCTGCGGATCTCGCGAAGGTCACGCACGAGCCGCTCGCGCAGCAGGCGCGCTGGCTGCGCACGGCGGCCCAGCGCGGCACGCTCGCGCAACTCGACGATGCGACGCTCACGGTGCTCTTCAAGGCGCTCGATCCGCTGGCCGTGCCGCTCTATATCCGTAACGGCCCCAGCGGTTATCCGTCTTACCGGTTCACGATGGTGCGCCAGGAGCGCATCAACGGGAAATGGTCCGACACGCCCGATCGCATGCTCGTGAAGACGACCCGCGAGCCGCTGCGCGTGTATGCGAAATGGCTGCCGGGCGGCGCACATGCCGGACAGGAGACGATCTACGACACGACGCAGCGCAAGGACGAGATGTACGGCCATCTCGGCGGCCTGCTCGGCAAGATTCCGTTATGGACGGCGATCGACGGCGCGCTCGCGCGCGCCCAGTCGAATCACCAGGTGAAGGATCTCGGCACCGAGTTCATCGCGAACCTGTACCTGACCGAAGGGAAGAAATACCTGGAAGCCGGCGTGCAGCGGCCGACCGACGTGGAAGCCAGAACGATCGGCGGCGTGCGCGTCGTCGCGCTGACCTACGAAACGCCGACCGGCCGGCCACAGTTCTATGCGAAAAAGGAGGTGCTTGGGCTCGACCTGCACGCACCCTATTTTCGGACCGTCGAATCCTATGACAACGACGGCAAGATCTTCGAGCGGATCGTCATCGAGAAAATCACACCGACGCCGCTCGACGACACCGCATTCGACCCGAAAAACCCCGAGTACGCGTTCTGATGCGCGTCGGCCGGGGCCAGCACGGGCTCAATCGTCATCGTCGTCGCCGTGGTGCCGATGCCAGTGCTTGTAATAGTGCTTGCGCCACTTGCGATAGCGATCGTCGTCGTCATCGCCGTAATAGCCGTATCCGTAGCCCGGATAGGCGACGACGGCGGGCTGCGGCGCCACATAGACCGGCGCCGGCTCGACATAGACCGGCGCGACCGGTACGCCGATGCCGACCGACAGATCCACGTGCCCCGCCATTGCACTACCGGAAGCGAGCAACGCCATGCTCCCGATCATTCCTGCCACTTGCCTCTTGTTCATGCTCCGGATCCCTGATAAGCCGGCCCGCCCGGCTCACGCGATTAATGTAAGCGCGGCGCCTGCACCGAGGTGATACGGGGCTGCGAGAGTCGTAACGCGACGTAACGAAACGACTTTGGCCGTTCGGCCTAATCGCGAAAATGCGCCGGAACGTCTATAGTGGGTTACGGTTCGACACAATCACGACTGCGCGCTTCCCTATCGAACAAGGTAGAATTCCGCCAAACGCCTTGTGGACGAACACGCCACACACACGCACAACATATTCTCTGACGCAGGCTCCTGCCGCACCTCAATGGCCAATCCCGCAGAATCCCATCCGCAAAACGACTTCATCAATTCGGCACGCAAGGAACGTAAGCGTGTTGAAATCTATCTCGTCAACGGCATTCGTCTGACGGGGTGTATCGAGTCGTTCGACCAGTATCTGGTGATGCTGCGCACCCCCGTGGGTCTGCAAGGCATCTACAAGCGTGCGATTTCCACGATCCAGCTCGACACCGGCGGCTCCCGCCCCGGCGGCGGCCCCCGCGGCCCGCGCACCGGTGGTCGCCCCGGCGGCCGCGAAGGCGGCGGTCACAGCCCGTACGGCTCGCATGGCGGCCCGCGCGAATCGCGCGGCGACGGCGGCTACGGCTCCCGCGAGCCGCGTGAAGGCTACGGTTCGCGTGAGCCGCGCGAAGGCTACGGCGCACCGCGCGAGCCGCGTGAAAGCTACGGCGCGCCGCGCGACACCGGCGATGCCTCCGGCAACGCCGCGCCGTCGGATTCCCGCGGCGGCAATGGGCCAGTCATCGTGACGCGCCGCCGGCGAATCGTGCCGGACGGCCAGTAAAACAAAAAGGGCAAGCCATCCGGCTTGCCCTTTTCACTGGTACGACCGATGCGGCGCGTCGCCGCGCCGCCGTCACCGGGTTCAGCGGGCCGTCGTCGGCAAGCCCGCGTCGGCCTCGCGCTGCAGCGAACGCACCTGCTGCTGCAACGCCCGCAGTTGCGACTGCAGCTGAGCCTGTTGCGCCTGCAGCGCCGCCGTTTCGCTCCGCACGCTCTTCTGCCGATCCGCCACCGCCGCCTGCTGCTGGCGGGCGATCGAGATATCCGCCTGCAAACGCCGCGCGCGGTCCTGCGTAACTTCGATCTGCTTGTCCATCTGCGCCTTCTGCGATTCCAGCTTCGCCGCCCGCAGTTCGTTGACGGCCAGCCGCTCCGCCTGATGCGAGAAATCGCGATAGATCGCTTCCGCTCGCGTTTCGTCGTAAGTCTTGATCACGCGCCAGAACGCCTTCTGCTGGAACAACGCGATGAAGTACGCACCGTCCTTGACGTTGAACAGCAGGCTGGCGCCGTAGCTGCCGTTGTAGCTCGTGCGCATTTCCGTCAGCGAATGCGCCTGGATCTGACGCTGCAAATCGTCGACCGTGCTCGGCCCCGTCGTCTCGCCGGCCTGCGGCTGCACCGGCGTCTGCGCCTGCGAATCGATCACCGGAATCGCGGCCACCGGCGCCGACGCCTGCTGCACCGCCGGCGCCTGCTGCACCGTCGACGAATCGCTGCCTGCCAGCCCCTGCGCGAACGCGCCTTGCATACCTCCCATCATGGCGAGCAACACGCTCACCCGCCCCAACCCCGTCATATGGCTCATGAAATTTTATTCCCGCCCGAGTCGTTGTAATTCACCGCGATTTTATCTCATTAATTACTCGCTTTCGCGGGTCTCGGGCTCTTCGTCGAAGATCTGATATTTGCGCATTTTTTCCCACAATACCTTGCGGCTGATACCGAGCTGCTGGGCCGTGTCCTGACGACGCCAACCGTTTGCGTCGAGCGCCGCGATCACGCGGCTGCGCTCGTTCATGTCCCACTTGCTGCGATCGACGAACACCTCGGCCGCGCTCTCCGCCGGCACCGGCTGGGCCGAGCTGCGTGCATGCGCGATCAGTCGCTGCAGCCGCGCGGCATCCCAGCCGCCCGTCTGCCGCACCGTCACGCCGACGCGCTCGGCGAGGTTGCGCAGTTCGCGCACGTTGCCGGGGAAATAGCTGTCCGCGACCGAATCCGTGAGCCAGTACGGCAGATCGGAGAGCTCGGCGAGCCGCTCCTCGCCGACCACCTCGGCAACGAACGACTTGAACAGCGCGATCTTGTCCACCGCGCCGCGCTCCTCCAGCGACGGGATGTTCAGCTCGATCACCGCGAGCCGGTAGTAGAGATCGGCCCGGAACAGCCCGTCCTTCACGAGCTGCGGCAGCTTCTTGTTGCTCGCCGCGACCAGACGGAAATCCACCTTCACCGGCGCCGTCGCGCCGACCCGCAGCACCGCGCCGTCCTCGAGCACCCGCAGCAGCTTGACCTGCTGATACAGCGGCAGATCGCCGACTTCGTCGAGGAACAGCGTGCCGCCGGCCGCCTGCTCGAAATAGCCTTTATGCGCAACAACCGCGCCCGTAAACGATCCTTTCGCATGGCCGAAGAACAGCGATTCGAACAGGCCGTCCGGAATCGCGCCGCAGTTCACCGGCACGAATTCACCGTGCCGGTAGCGCGAATGCTTTTCGTGCAGCAGTTGCGCGATGCGCTCCTTGCCGACGCCGGTTTCGCCGTGCAGCAGCACGTTGGTGTCGCAGTCGGCGAACGTATCGACTTCGTGCAGCAGCGCCTGCATCGATTCGGAGTGCGCGACGAGTTCGGATGGCTGCAACGTTTCGGCTGCGTGCGCACGCAGTTGCGTGACGAGCTTGCCGATCATGCCGCGCAATTCCGCACACGTGAAATCGAGCGGCAGGATGTGCGAATACTCGGGCGGGTACTGCGACGCGTCGTGGTCGCGCGCCGCGCCGACCCACACCACCGGCATGCCGATGTTGGCCTGCCAGTCGCGCAGGAATGCCGCGCCGCCTTCGATCATCGTCACGCTGATGATCGCCAGCGACCGCCGCATCGCGGCGCGCTCGGGCGAGACCGCCGCGTTGTCGGCGCGGATCACTTCGACGTCGAAGCTTGCCATGCATCGGGCGACGCGGTCGACGATGTCCGCCTTGCCTTCCCAGACGTACAGGTCGAGCTCTTCGATTGCGGGCGTGGTTCTCATGTTTCGGATGCGGCTTCAGTAATTGACGGGTTGCTTGGCGTTGCGGATCGGTGGCCATTTGCGAGCGGAAGCGAAACCGCCCGCTTCGGCAACACGATGTTCAGGCATTTATTGAACCAGTATGGGATTGCCGCATTTAATCCAATCCGGTGCGTTCGTGACAGAGGCATTCCCCAGGCTTAATCCAAGCAGGCCTGTGACCGCAGTCAAGAGCGAATCGATCGGTTGCAGGAGCAGTGGAACGAGCGTACTTCCGAGCGCATTTAGAAGCGGCCCAGTCAGGATATTCAGCACAGGACTCAAGATACCTGCCAGAACCTGCGCCAAGCCACCTTCCGCCGACAATGAGAACGATAGGCCACTATTGGCTATTCCCTGAACAGCAGGCGCCAGAAACTGAGTCGTCGGCGTACTGAGTGTGTACGGCGGCCCCGGATTGGGTGAACCGGACGACCCAGGTCCAGGATACTGAAATGTCAGCGTGGTTTGCCCTTGATTGGCGACAGGGATCGTCACCTGCCCCGGCTGTATGTTGATGTTGACCGTAATCTGATTCAGGTTGATGAGTCCCAGAGTCAGAACCTTGAGCGCATTCGTCACGACACCAAGGCCCAGCAGGTCGAGTAGACTCTGCAGGTTGACGGATACCAGTGGAATCGGGGCGGCGCTGCTGTCGGGCATATATCCGGACGGCGCGCTGAGGTTGAAGGTACTCCGTGAACCACCAATATACACGGCAGCCACACCCGTCTGCACATTCACTATCGCGCTTTTCATACCGTCCGCAGAACACGTGACGGATGCCAGGCCAGCCACCGCTGGCGCCACAGACGCGGCGATCGGCAATTGAACGCCGGCAAGCGGCGTCGGACTACCCGACGGGCAACTGCCGCCCGAAAAAACTAACCCGCCGGTGGGGCAGCTCGACAGCAGCGATATCGACGTATTGAGGAAGATGGTTCCCTGCTGGGTCGATGCGGTGGTCGTGCAATTGGACGTCCCGCAATTCGGCGGCCCAGGAGGACCGCTCGCGGTAGACGGCGGAGTAGCTCCCAGCTTGACGGAACCCGACACGGTCACATTCAGTAACGGTGCGAGCGGCGCAGGCGTCTGAACCTTGACTGTGGGAATGCTGACCGAACTCGTACCGTTCGCGATCTGCAATGCCGTCGACAGTAATCCGAGTGCATTAACGCTGGCATCGACTGCAGAGCTACCGTTAGCGGTTGCAGCGGAAACCAACGGGCCGAGTGCGATTTGCGGCCCACTGCAGACACTGCCGGAACAAAGCGCAGCGACAATCGCGTTCAGGACATTCAAGTTCACGCCGACCAAGTTCTGCTGTGTCGCCGCCTGCACCGCGGCGTTGGCCAACTGGCCTAACGTCACGGTACCGTCCAATACACCCGTGGTCGTGCCAACCGGCAGATTGGCGAGAATGCCGCCCAGTTTCAAGTTGACTTGTGCGAGCCCCTTATAGTCGACAAGCTGGAGATTGAGCGGATTTTTCGCTCCTGTCAGCGCCTGGAGCAGTTGATTGGCCACTCCACCATCCAGCGATCCAACCGACGTGGTCAGCGCAAACGTATCGGTCGGCACGCTCTTGGCGATGGCCGACGCGCTGATCGTCGCGTCATTGATAAAGATTCCGCTCACATGCTCGGAGACCGTGACGCAAACGGCGTTGACCGATTGACCGGTGCTAAAGGCACCGCCCGACAGGCCAGCACATTGGTTATTGGGGGGCAGCGGGGCTCCCGAGGTACGCGTAAACTGCGCGCTGGCGCCGCTGGTCGGCGGCGGGCTCCAGATGCCGCACGTCACGGTAGCCGTCGATGTTCCCGACAGTAAGCTTGCCGGCACGTTCGTAACCTGCTTGACCGCGGTCGTTGCTGCCGTGCAAGTGGCGTCGCTGGCGGCCTGCGTAACAGCAGAAAGCGCGGCCAAATCGGCAGCCGACTGCATATGTCGTCGTTCGGCATAGTAGCGTCCGATATCCGTCGCACCCAGCACAATGACCGCTATCGCCAGGAATATCGTCGCCATGATCCCGGCACCGCCGCGCTGGCGACGTCTGTGCAAGCAGCTGGCACGGCGCCGGCGGACCGCGTGTGGTTGAATCGTGCGCATCGCCGTCTCGCCTACTGCGCAGCTTGCCCGCCACCCGACATGCCGCCGGCAGAACCGAGCTGCGAATTCATCGTGTCCGGAATCTTGTTCTTGAACGAGTCGAGATAGCGCTGATAGACGAGTGACGCAACATCACCAAGCACCGGTTGCGTGGGCGCCGCCGCGCGATTGTCGCGCTGCATCGCGAGCCATTCTCTCGCCGAGCGTTCGACGTCGGACGCGTGCGGGCCATCAACATTTTGCGCAGACGCGACAACCGGGCTCGCTGCCATCCAGACGATCGCGGCCACCACCATGATCCGTCCGACATACATGTTTCGGTGATGTTGGTTGTTCATGTCGCTCCCCGAATATCTGTTCATTGTGCAAAGCGTTGCAACAGCGGTACGGTCTGGTCGTAGCCGAAATTGTTCGCCATCGGTGTAATCGGTGTCGTGATGGCGCGACGCGATACCACCGGCGGCGTCGCGATTGCCCGCTGCTGCGCGTGTACCGCAGCCATCACTTTCGCAGCGTCGCCATTGATGTCCTTACGGATATCCGCCGGCAAATGCTGTTGGTTCATCAACCGTTGTGCATCCTGTGCACGCCCCGCCGCAATCAGATAAAGCGCAAGATTGCTGACGATCTTGGGATTGCGCTGATCCAGTTCGGCCGCTTTCATCAGCGGCACACGTGCCCCGACGACGTCACCGCTGCGCAACTTCGCATACGCAAGATCGGATAGCAGCGACGCATCGGTCGGCGCTAGGTCCGACGCTTGCGCGAGTGCCTGCGCGGCCTGGTCGAAATTCCCTGCCGCACCCGCGATCAAGCCGAGCCCGCGATAGCCGCGCGCGGCAAGCGGTGTTTTCAGCAATTGCGAATAGGCGGCCGAGCTCGCAGCCGGCTGGTCGGTCATTCGCAGTGCGTCTGCGCGCAACAGGATCGATTCCGGAATCGCACCATATGTCTTGTCGTAGGAGTCGATATGTGCGAGCGACGCAAAGTAGAGCCCCTGCGTCTGCATGCGCTGGATCAGGCCCAGATACATCCCTGGCGTATCGGGCACGGACTGCTTCTGATCGGCCGCCTGCATCAACGCCGCACGTTCCGTCTGTGCGCTGACACCGTACCCGTTGTCCTTGATCGCGCATGCACCGAGCAACAGCGTCGCTGCCGCCGCCACACCCGTTCGTACCACCCTTTCGCTGATCAGTTTCATCGTCTTTCCTTCCGCCCTCAATGACGCGACGATAGTGCATGCGTCACCGCCAGCAAACCCGGCCCTGCCGTCACGATCAGCAATGCAGGCAACAACGTCAGCACCATCACCCCCGTCATCTTCACGGTCAATCGGCCGATCCGTTCACGCAACATCGCACGACGCGTCTCTCGCAACCGGTCGCCGAACTGCTTGAGCGGTTCCTGCACCGCGCCGCCATGCTTGTCGACCTGCACCATCAAGCGCACGATCGCGCGCAGATCTTCGTTGTCGAATCCGTTGGTCAGGCGCTGCAACGACTGCTCGCGGGTTCGGCCCGCCGCAAACTGCCGCTGTGCAATTCCCATTTCCGACGACAGCACCGGCATCATTCCGCGGAAATCATTCGTCACGACCTGCAGGCTCTGATCGAGCGACAACCCGACGCCCTGCAGCAGACGCAGCATATCGACGAGCAACGGCAGTTCGTCGATCACGCTTTGCCGCCGCCTTGCTGCGCGGCGTTGCACGTACAACTTCGGCAACATGAAGCCGAGCCCGAAAGCCGCAAACATGCCGACCATCCACATACCGCCCTTCATCCGCCCACTCGCAAAAATCGCGAACAACAGCGGCAGCCCGATTCCAAACGCGATCCGAGCGCTCAGAAACAGCCCGCGCGTTCTGGTATCGACGTAACCGCATTGCTCGAGCAGGCGCCGATCCTCTTCCGCGACAGCATATTTACCGAACCCGGTGTCGAGCCAACGCACGCCAACCGCCGACAGACGATCAAGAATGCGCTCGACAGGCTGTCCCCGGCGTACGTCGGGTTTCGCCGGCGCCTCGTCGCCGGCCGGCTCGGCCCGCGCTCGCGCTGCTTCGAGCGTCGCCATGCGTCGGTCAAGCGCATCGACAAGTGCGCGCTCGGCACGCGTCGCGGCATTCGCGCGCAGCAAGGCCATCATGCCGAACAGCAGCACGCCGAGCGCGCCGAGCGCCACGGCAATTGCTCCAATCTGAGTAGCTGTCATCGCATCACCTGAGCCGAGCCATTCGATACAGCCAGACGCTGCCGGCCAATTGCAACAGGAACGCGAGCATGAGAAGCGTGCGCCCGCTCGGATCGTTCCACATCCCGTACAGATACTTAGGATTGTTCAGAACGATAAAGCTGCCGATCCCGATCGGTAACATCACCAGTACGAACGCTGACAACCGCGTCTCCGCCGACATCGCAGTCAACTCGCGTTCCGCCTGTTCGAGATCGCGCATGAATACAGCCATGCGTTCGAGCATCACGTCCGCACGCCCACCATACTTGACCGACAATCGAAGCACGGAGCCGACGAGTTCGAACTCCTCGGTCCGGTAAATTTTCGCGATGTGGACCATTGCGCGATCGATTTCGACGCCGCCACGCAGCATCCTCGACACGTGGTCGAGACAGCCGCGAAGCGGCTCTTCGGTCGTCAGCAGCGCTGACTGGAATGCCGCCGGCACGCTGTTGCCGAGCGTCACGAGACGAACGATCCCGTCGAGGAACGACGGGATCTGCCGGACGATCTTCAGCCTGCGCCGCTGAATCCTCGACGCGATCCAGACGCCCAGTATGGAGCCGCCGCATGCCAGCGCCGCAAAGCATGCAAGTGCACCGCCGCGACTGCCCGCGAATGCGGCGACAGCCACCATCACGACGAGCGCGGCGAACGCCTTGCCACGCGCATCCGCGATCCCCGCGCGACTCGCGAGATTCGATAGATACTCGGATGCCGTCGCGTACCAGTGCGCCCACAATGCGTCGGGCGATACATTTCGCACTGCGGGCTGCGGCATGGCGCGCGCGGCGCTTGTCGGCGTCGGCCGCACTGTCTGCGCAGCGGCACCGGCACGTGCACCCGGCTCGAGCCGACTGTCGATGAAGCGCTTTGCGTCGGTCCGTACGCGCCGTGTCTCTGCGTGACGCCACAGCATCATCGCAGCCGCGACGCATAGCATCGCGATCGCCAGCATCCATACCATCGCGCTATACATTGAAGCCCCCGCCGCCTCGGCCGAACCCGCCACCGCCAAAGCCGCCGCCGAATCCGCCATCGCCGAACCCGCCGCTCGTCAACGTCTGACGGAAGCGGGCGAGCTTCGGCGAATGCGGATGAATGCCGAGCGTCTCCCAGTGGTCGACTTCCTCGCCCTCCGGCGTCACGCGCGCTTCGTAGCGGTAAAGCTCCTGCGTCGCGATGATGTTGTCGGACAGCCCGGTCACTTCGGTGATCGACAGGATCCGACGCCGCCCGTTCGACAGGCGCCCGATCTGCACGATGAAGTCGATCGCATTCGCGATCTGCCGGCGCAGGCTCGATTCGGTACCTTGGAAGCCAGCAAAACCCGCTAGCATCTCGAGACGGTACAGACACTCGCGCGGCGAACTCGCATGCACGGTACCCATCGAGCCGTCGTGCCCCGTGTTCATGGCCTGCAGCATTTCAAGCACCTCGCCGCCGCGCACTTCGCCGACGATGATCCGGTCCGGACGCATCCGCAACGTATTGCGCAGCAAGTCGCGGATCGACACGACGCCGGTACCGTCGAACCCGCCAGGTCGGCTCTCGAGCCGCACGACATGCGGGTGGTTCAGCGACAACTCGGCCGTATCCTCGATCGTCACGACACGCTCGATCTCCGGAATATGGAACGCGAGCGCATTGAGCAGCGATGTCTTGCCGGAACTCGTACCGCCCGATACGAGAATGTTGCAACGCGCTTCGACTGCCGCCTGAAGCAACGTGTTGATCTCTTCGTTGAACGTTCCGTTGCCAAGCAAGTCGGACGGTTTCAGCGGATCCTTACGGAACTTCCGGATCGATACGACTGGGCCGTCGATCGACAGCGGTTCAATCACAACGTTCACGCGGCCGCCGTCGGGCAATCGCGCGTCGACCATCGGGTTCGACTCGTCGAGACGGCGGCCGATGGGCGCGAGAATTCGGCGCACGATCCGCAGCAGGTGCGCGTTGTCGGTGAAGCGCACGGGCAGCTTTGCGAGGATCCCGTGACGGGACACGTACACGTCGTTGTAGCCGTTTATCAGGATGTCTTCGACGGCCGGATCCGCAAGCAGGTCCTCGATCGGCCCGAAGCCCGCAAGTTCCTTCGTCAGGGCCTCGGCGATCGTCCGCACCTCGTTCTCGTTGAGCGGAATGCGACGAAGGCGCACGAAGCTGTCGATCTCGAGGTCGACGAACTGATTGATCGCCTGTCGGGACCATCGACCGAACTCGGCACCCAGCTCTTCGATGCGCGTCAGCAAATGTTCATGCGCGGCATTCTTGATGTCATGAAATTGCTGCGTCTGGGAGAACGGCGCTGCGCCGTCGGCAAATTGAATGTCGTGTGCCATCGCTTACGACCGCTTGGACGAGGGTTGAATGAAGCGCTTCAGCGCGGACAGACCGGCCGCCGAACGCGGACTGGTCGATCTGACCGACACGCCTGGCAGCCCCGCGGCAAGCAACTCAAGCGCGCGCACGTATGGGTCGCGCTCTGCCGTGTCGACGATGAGTCGCCCCCGGTTCGCCGCATGACCGATCGCAACACGGCGCGACGGCAAGGTACCGACCAGCGACAAGCCGAGGCGCTCCGCGATCTGGGCGGGCGACAGGTCGAGCGCCGGGTCGTACTGGTTGACGACGAGCCGTACGCGATCGGTATTGACACCCGCGTCGCGCAGCCCGGTGAGCAAATCGGCCGCCGATACGATCGACGCGACACCCTGATCGCAAACAAGCCACGCTTCGTCAGCCGAGTTCGTGATCTGCGCCACAAATTCGCGATTCGAGAAACCGCCAAGATCGATGATCTGCTGATCGAAGAATGCGCGAAAACGGTTCAGCAAACCGGCACACGACGCGTACGAGACATCGCGCAGCCCGCCGAGATCGGCTGGCAGCGTCGTCAACGCCACGCCGCTCTCGTGTCGACTCAGCGCGGTATTCACAAAAGTCCGATCGATGCGGCGCAGGTTGTGCACCGCATCGATGAAATGGAATTCGCAGCGAGTATTCAGGAACAGGGCGCCATCGCCTGCCGGTAGCCCTAAGTCGACGAGAGCGGTCTGGCGACCGGCCGGCGTACCGCCATTCGGCACACCATCCACTCCCGAGCCCGCCGCGCGCTTCTGTAGCCATACGGCGAGATTCGCCGCGAGCGTGCTTACCCCCATGCCAGCACGTGCGCCCAGCAATGCGAGGAGCTTGCCGTGTCGGCTCGCTGGTTCACCGACATTCGCGAGCAGCCCACGCGTCGTCCGCAATGCATCCTCGGCCGGCGCCGATACGTCGATGAAATCCCGAACGCCAGCACGCAATGCGGCGAGCGTGCTCTCCGGCTGCGCGAGCGAACCGAGCGCGACGATCGGCAATCCGGGATGCGTGGCACGAACCGAGGCGGCGGCAATGCTCGCTGCGGGCTTACCGTCCGAGAAATCGATGAAGACGAGCGCCGGATTGAGGCCCGTGATGCGCTGGGCAAGCACGCCCGGTTCGAGCGATGCGGCATCGACCGCACCGGCCGACACAAGCGCATCGGCTAACCATCGAACATGCGCTTCCTGTTGCGATGCGCAAACGAAATAGTCGGTCACGGCGGGTTCACACAATGATTGAATTCGCGCGTTCATGTTGAACACCCCCGATTGAGCAAGGCGTACCGAAGCACCCACGATGCCTCGCACTCATTTCGAAAACCCCGGTGCGGCGTCAGGCGATGCAGCGCCGCCCAGATACGACTGCCAGACCGGCCCATTACGCTGCTCGGACAGTTCCCCAGGCGTAGCAGGCAGCACCGCACCCTTCGCTATCGGCGCAACGAGATGCGGCGTCACGATGAACAGCAACTCCTTGTCGTTTTGCTGATAGTTCAGATTCTTGAAGAACGTGCCGATGATCGGCAAATCACCGAGTAGCGGCACCTTGTTCACGTTCGACATCGTCTGGCGATCGATCAGGCCGCCAATCACGAAGCTTTCGCCGTCGCCGAGTTCGACCGTCGTGTCGGCACGACGCGTCGTGATCCCTGGCACCGCAACGCCGCTGATCGTCACGCTGTTCACGTAATCGAGCTGGCTCGATTCGGGTGCAACCTTCAACGCAATCCGCTGCGGGCTCAGTACTGTGGGCGTCAGCGATAGTCCGACACCGTACTGCTTCCACTGGATCGCGGTCGAGCCGAGCCCTTGCGGCGACGGCACCGGAATCTCGCCGCCGGCGAGGAAGCTCGCACTTTGGCCGGACAACGCGACAAGCGTCGGTTCCGCGAGCACACGGGCGAGATTGTTGGCCTCGAGCAGCGAGAGGTCGGCAAAGATTCCGCGGCCCGCGGCATTCACGACTAGATTGAACGCTGACGAAACCGGCGAGCCGAGTGTGGGAAGGTACCCCGCGGTACCAGGCGACCCACCGCTATACGATTGCACGCCTCCCGGCGAGAACGATCCGAACGAAAAGCCGTTGCTCTGCTTGAAGAAATTGAATCCGACCTGCTTGAGCACCGAGCGGCTGAATTCGACGACCCGCACGTCGACCTGCACGACACTCTTGCCCCCCAACGTCGAGCGATCGATCACGGCGCCCTTCCCGCTCATGTTCTTGGCGACCGCGGCTGCACGCGCATGCGCATCGAGCGATGCCGACGAGCCCTGAAGCACGGCGGTGCCGCCATATGCATTCACTCGCGGTGTAGAGCCGTCGAGCACCGCCTTCGCAGCCGCGTCGACGACCTCGACGTTCCAGACCGTCGGTTCGTCGTGACCGCGCTCCCACAACATCACATTCGTCGCGCCAGGCGCTTTCGCCGTCAGCAGTACGGAACCCGACCGGCTGCCCTTCATGATCAGCACGTCGGCGATTGCCGGATCGCCGACCGCAACGCGTTGCAGTGTCCGGCCCGCGGAAAGCTGCCGCTGCGCGCCGACCGCGAGCTCGATCGTGCCGTTCGCGCTAGCAAACGATGCGAAAGCCATGGTGCAGATAGCAATCCCGAATGCAGTCAGTGTGTTTTTCATTGTTTGGTAGACCGTCACGCGGCCCTGTACTTGTCGTCGCTGATATCGATGGCCGTCGATGTCGTTCAATAGGCAACCGTTTCCGCTCGGCCGCCACGGATCACTTCGATGCCGCCGCCTCCGCCCGGCCGCACCGCCGGCGACAGGCGCGATGGCAGCGGCGGCACGTTCATATTGGCCATCGGTGTTTTCGGCGTGCCGGACAGTTGCTGCAGCGAGACGCCTGCGGCGGCGAGCGCCGACGGCGACAGCTTGTTGTCCGTACGCACCGCGACCGTCTGCATCGCAAGCTCGTCGTCGCGCGGGTTGCGTAACGCTAAAGTCAGACGTCCACTCGCCTCGCCGAGCGTCAGCGCATCGACTTGCGCGGTCGGCACGGCAAGGACCGCGATGCGGACAGCAGACGGTTGCCCGTTATTGCCGTTGGCGGTGTTGCCGCTGTCTCGATCGGGTGTCGCGTCGCCGAACGACAGCACGCGCACCTTCGACAAGAGCAGTCGCGCTTGCGTCTGCGATACTTCGCCGTCAAGCATCGTGCCGCCGCCTTCGCGCTTCAGGTTCAGAAATACGTCGACGAAATTACCGGGCCGCAGCCGGTTGCCGACCGCATTGGTTTCGTCTACCCGTACGGCGACCGCACGCTCGCCCGGCTGAACATCCTCTGCAAGCCCTGACACCAGCGCCCCCGCGACAACCGGCGACGAAGCCGGAATATCCGCAGCCGGCACCCGACCGACGAGCACGGACGGGTCGGCAAATGCGCCCGTCGGCACCGGTGTGGTCTGTTGGATTTTCAGTGCGTCGGCCGTGATCGGCTGGCCGGCGGGCAACACGCGCGTCGCGACCACGACCGAAACCGGGCTTGCTGCGACGGGTCGCTGGACTGGCGGAGCATTCTGCGTACTGCGTCCGAGCATCCACGCGTAGATTCCGAGCAATACCGCGATTGCAATCAGCAGCCCCGCGATGATCTTCGTTAAATTGTTGGCCATGTTGTTGTGTGGATGCCGAAATGAAAGTCCGATAGGTTTCTGCCGAAATCGCGTGTCAGCATGCCCGTCGCGTCACGATACGTACCTCAAAGGATCGACTGCGGAATTTGCACGACCGCCGTACTCGTCAGCGGTTGACTCAGTATGCTTCCCAGGAACGGCATGGTCGTGATCCAGTCCTTGGGCGTGTAATTCACCGTGACCGACAGGCAGTACAACGAAGGTGGAACCGACTGGTCGTAACTGCACTGCGGCGCCACGACTTGTGGCGTACCGACATTCAGCCACGCCACGACGCTCTGTGCAGTCGTTTGGGCGTTCGTAATGCGTGCAGCAAGACTCGGCGCATAAGCCAACCCGGCCCGCGCCCCTTCGCTGGCAGCAAACGTCAGGCTCTGTTGAATGGTGAAGATCATCCCGAAACTGACGATGCCGTAGAAAATCGCGAACAACAACGGAAACACGATCGCAAACTCGACCGCCGTCGCACCGCGCTGCCGGCGGCGTCCACGTAGCGACATCTGCCGTTTCATCGCACGCCCCCCGTGGCGACAAGAAAGACAACCCATGCGGCTGCCGGTGCCGCGAGGCATGCCGCATAAGGTGTTGCCCGGAATTTGCCAAGCGCCATCGCTGGCCGGCCTCGTTGCCACAACGCGCCGATCGACGTGCGCGACAGTAGCATCAGCATCAATGCATGAATACCGGCGGCAAGACTGGCGGCAATCCAGATCCACAGCAGCGCATGTGCGCCAGACCACACGCCGATCACGGCAAAGATCTTGACATCCGCCGCGCCCATGGCGCGCAGCAAAAAAAGCGGAAAAAATGCGGCCAACCCGACCAGCAAACCGATCATCGCCTGCTTCGGGAGAATACCGAACGGGCTGACGTTCAAATACGCGCCGCCCAGGCCGCAAACCAACCCTGCCAAGGCGAGCGAATTCGAAACGCGCCGAAAACGGATGTCACTGGTTGCGACGAGCGCAGCCCAGACCAGGAATATCCCGCTGAAAATGAAATGTGCCATCGCACCGCAACCTGCGATAAATGTCGCGGAGGGGCAGACTGCCAAGGGCAATCCTCCCTCCGCAACACCAAGACGACTCAATGCTCCGAGGTCGTGCTAATTAACGTCAGGTCGGTTACTTAAAGATGGTGGCCGCCGTGCAGTTCGCGGCCGTCGCCGGAGCACTGATACATGACCCGAGATTCGAGAACATATTACCGAGACTCGTGCCGATCGACGAAGCACCCGCCAGAATCGCGACAGCGATCAGACCCGCGATCAGCCCGTACTCGATCGCGGTAACCCCGTCGTTTTCCTTAAGGAAACGCTTGATGATTGCTTTCATTTTATTCCTCGTGCCTGTATTTACGTTTTCTGGCCTTTTATACGTATACGTCCCCGCATATCTGGCCGTTTGCCCCAGCCGTTCGCCACATCTGCTGCAACGACAACCGGGTGCGCTTTCTTTATAGGTCGCCCCGAAGGGCATTGCTCACGATTTGATGCAAGTTAACATTCGCGATAGTGGCCCTCCTCGAACGTAGTGTACCGAACCGTACATTTGCTTACATCTGCTCCGGATTCTATATCTGATCCGATTTAACTTCCAACTCCTTTTTTACCAACCTGGATCGAAAAAATGACCGAAGCGCAACATATTTGTACGGCGTTTCGGTACGACTTACACATAGGATTTACGATAGGTTAGATGTGCACACCTAATCCACCAGTAAAACCGTTGCCTCGTCCACCAAGCCTGGGTGAGCCCCACGTTACGCCGCACGCGTAACGCCAATGTTGTGACGTTACGTTACGAAACGACCGAAACCGTTCTCATTCACCCGCACTTAAACAGATTCAACAATCTTTCGACTCCCCTAATTTCCTTCTCCGACAAGGAATTGCCTCGTTTAAAACCCGCTGCCGCCCCATCGGGTATCGAAATGGCACGACAGTTGCAGAGTAGTCCTCGCACCACTCAACACAATGCAGCTCACAACACATTTTTAATGCGAGGAAGAAATGGACATTAAGGTTATCCCTCATGGCGTGTTCCGGACGACTCTGATCGCGGCCACCGTTGCAGCCATGCTTTCCCTCTCCGCGTGCGGCGGCTCCGGCTCCATCAGCCAGGGTCTCGGCGGCGGCGGCTCCAGCTCGGGCGGCGGTGACACGATCTCCACGTCGGGCGGCAACGGCTCGAGCGGCACCTCGGGTACGAGCGGCACCTCCGGCACGAGCGGGTCCTCGGGCACGAGCGGCACCTCCGGCACCTCCGGCACCAGCGGAACCTCGGGCACGAGCGGCACCTCCGGTACCAGCGGAACCTCGGGCACGAGCGGTACGTCCGGCACCTCCGGTGTGTCGGCGAACCCGGTGGGAAATGTCCTCGCAAGCGGCAGCAACATCATCACGAATGCCGGCAGCACCGTCTCCGGTCTCGGCTCCGTCATCGGCAGCCAGACGCTGCCGGGCGTCAATCCGGCCACCACGCAAGCCGCGGGCGGCATCGTGCAAAGCGTAGGCGGCGCGGTCACCGCGCTGGGCAACGGCCTCGGCAGCGGGCTCGGCCAACTCGGCGCGACGAAGGATCCGGTCGGCACCACGGTCGCCAGCACGGGCGGCGTGGTCAATCAGCTCGGCGGCGCAGTCACGCAAACGGGCAACCTCGTCACGAGCCTCGGCAGCGGCCCGCTGTCGCCGCTCGCGCCGGTCACGGGCGCGGTCGGCGGCCTTGTATCGACGCTCGGCGGCGCCGTGTCGAACGGCGGCACCACGCTCACCAACGCACTGTCGACGGGTCCGATTCAGCAGGTCACGCAAACGGTCAGCTCAGCCATCACGCCGATCACGACGATGGTCGGCCAGACGACCCAGACGATCGGCACGGCAACCGGCCTCGGCGCGCCGGTCAACACGCTGCTCGGCACGGTCGGCAACGGGCTGAACCAGGCCGGCGCCCTGCTCGCATCGACGGGCGGCAACCCGGTCACCACCGGCCTCGGCAACACCGTCTCGTCGACGGGCAACACCGTGAAGGCCGTCGGCGGCCTGCTCACGGGCGGCACCGGCGGCGTGACCAACCCGCTCGCACCGCTCACCGGTCTCGTCTCGACGGTCACCGGCACACTCGGCGGCGCAACGGGTGGCGGCAGCGGCCCGCTCGCACCGGTCACCGGCCTCGTCTCGACCGTCACGGGCGCACTCGGCGGCGCAGCAGGCGGCAGCGGCGGCCCGCTCGCGCCGGTCACCGGCCTCGTCTCGACGGTTACCGGCGCGCTCGGCGGCGCAGCAGGCGGCAGCGGCGGCCCGCTCGCACCGGTCACCGGCCTCGTCTCGACGGTCACCGGCGCGCTCGGCGGCGCGGCAGGTGGCAGCGGCGGCCCGCTCGCACCGGTCACGGGCCTCGTCTCGACGGTCACCGGCGCGCTCGGTGGCGCAACGGGCGGTACCAGCGGCGGCCCGCTCGCACCGGTCACCGGTCTGCTCGGCGCAGTCACGGGCGCACTCGGCGGCGCGACGGTTGGCGCAGGCGGCAGCAGCCCGCTCGCCCCGGTGACGAATGCCGTCTCCACGGTCACGAGCACGGTCGGCGTACCGGCACTGAGCGGCGGCACGGGTGCCGTCACGAACTCGGGCTCGTCGTCGAATCTGCTTGCACCCGTCACGTCGCTGATCGGCGGCCTGCTCGGCGGCACGCACGGCAAGTAATCCGACACCCATTCATCGAAAAGACAGCGAGGAGTCCATTATGTCCCAGCAACGTTCCATCACGACGGTCGCCCTGCGCCACTGGCGCGTGCCCCTCACCGCCTTCGCCGCAGCGTGCCTGCTGGCCGCCTGCGGCGGTGGCGGCGTCAGCTCGCCGCCGACCAGCAGCAACGACAACAACAACCCGAGCACGAGCGGCACGCCCGGCACGAGCGGCACCAGCGGCTCGCCGACCGGCACCAAGGGCGTCATCAGCACGGTCGGCCAGACGGCTACCGACCTCGGCAGCACGGTCGGCAACATCAGCCTGCCGGGCCTCGGCGACGGTGTGACGAAGGGCGTCGGCAGCACGCTGTCCAGCACCGGCACGATCGTCGGCGCGGCCGCCGATGCGGTGAGCAACGGGCTGGGGCAGATCGGCTCGACGAAGGACCCGGTCGGCACCACGGTTGCCGGTCTCGGCAACGTCGTCGGCGCGACCAGCAACACGGTGTCCGGCCTGAGCTCGACGGTCAAGGCGCTGGGCACCGGCCCGCTGGCACCGCTCGCGCCGGTCACGACGCCGGTCGGCACCGTGCTCGATACGGTTGCCAACGGCCTGACGGCCGCCGGCACGACGATCGGCTCGACGCTGTCGTCGGGCGCCGTCCAGCAGGTCACGCAACCGATCAGCTCGGCGATCACGCCGCTCGTGATCACCGCCGGCCAGGTCACGCAGCAGGTCGGCACGACGACCGGCCTCGGCCAACCCGTCTCGGGCCTGCTCGGCCAGATCGGCGGCGCAATCAGCTCGGCCGGCAAACAGGTCGGCGGCACGTCGAGCCAGCCGCTCGTCGGCGACGTCGGCCAGCTCGTTACCGCGGTCGGCAATACCGTGACCAACGCGGGCGGCCTCGTCAATCCGAACGGCCCGAACGGCGCAGCACCGATCCCCGGCCTGATTACGAGCCTCGTCGGCGGCTCGACGGCAACCGTCCAGAACGGCTCGTCGTCGGGTTCCGGTTCGACGAACCCGCTCGGCGGCCTGCTGTCGGGTCTCGGCTCGACGCCGCTCGGCTCGCTCACGGGTGCGCTCGGCGGTGCAACGGGCGGCTCGGGCAGCGGCCCGCTCGCGCCCGTCACGAATCTCGTGTCGACGGTCACCGGCACGCTCGGCGGCGCAACGGGTGGCGCAGGCGGTGCAAACCCTCTCGCGCCCGTCACCGGTTTGCTGAATACTGTCACCGGAGCGGTTGGCGGTGCAGCAGGGTCCGGGGGCTCGAGCCCGCTCGCGCCGGTCACGTCGCTGGTCGGCAGCGTGTCGGGTACGGCGTCGTCGGGCAGCGGTTCGACCGGCCTGCTGGCACCGGTCACGGGGTTGCTGGGTACGTTGGGTAGCGTTGGCAAGTAAGGAGGACGGTCGCGTCATCGCAGCCGGAGCGAATGACGCGGCCGTACAAACACAACCGGCATTGCGGCACGCGGCGCGCGACACCCTGGTGTCGTGCGCCGGCATTACCAAGAAGACGAAAAGCAAGGCCTACGAGGAAGAACAATGAAATCCAGACTCGACAGATGGATGATGCTGCTCGCCATCGCGGCAGCAGGCACGGCACAGGCACAAACGCGCGTCGGCGGCAATCCGCTCGACTCCCTTCCCCAGATCAACGCACCGAAGACGGGCCCGAACGTCACCGTTCAGGTCGCACCGCAGGCGCCGCAATTGCAGGAGTTGCTGTCGCGACACCTGACGCCGACGACGTTCCAGGTCGAAGGCGTGAAGTCGGTGCCGTTCGAGGAAATCACGCGCCGCTTCACACCGCTCGTCGGCAAGGACATCACGATCGGCGAGCTGATCGAAACCGCCAACGGCGTGACGAAGCTGTACCAGGAACGCGGCTACGCGCTGTCGTTCGCGTTCGTTCCCGCGCAGACGTTCGAGAACGGTGTCGTGCGCATCACGGTGGTCGAAGGCTACGTGGCGGACGTCAAGGTCACCGGCAAACCCGGCGCGATGGAACCGAAGATTCGCGCGATCGCCGCGCACATCACGGCCGACCGACCGCTGCGCCGCGCGACGTTCGAGCGCTACGTGAACACGTTCGGCCTGCTGCCCGGCCTTACGGTGAAAGCGAATGTCCCGCCGCCGCAAACCACCGACGGCGCGACGACGCTCGAACTTGCGGTGGATCGCAAGCCGTTCAACGTCAGCACGGGTATCGACTTCAACCACCCGGGCGTCCAGGGCCTCATCACCGCAACCGAAAACGGCCTGACGCGGTTCGGCGAGCAACTGAGCATCTCGGCGCTCGCGCCGCCGGGACGCGACAAGCAGACCTACTTCGCGTTCAGCGGCGCGGTGCCCGTCGGCAGCAGCGGCCTGATCACGCGCCTCGATGCCAGCACGTATCGCGGCAAACCGACCGATAACCCGGGGTTGCCGTCGACCGTCGAGCGCACCGTCAAGAACGAGAAACTCGGTCTTTCGGCATCCTATCCGATACTGCTGAACAACCAGCGCAGCCTGCTCGGTACCGTGTCGGGCTATGCGTCGCACAACGAAGACCGCTATCAGAGCAAGCTCAACGGCAACAGTATCGACACGCGCTCGCAGGTCCGCGTGCTGCAAATGCAGCTCGACTACACGAGTGTCCAGCCGAAACAGGTACAGAAGCTGAGCGTCAACGTTGCAAAGGGCTTCAACATCCTCGGCGCGTCGAAAGCGCAAGACATCACCGTCGGCACGGCGACGACCTCGATAGACAGCCCGATCTCGCTGACCTTCGTCCGCACCGGCGCAACCTTCACGCAGACGAACGAATGGCCGTTCCGGATCGGCACGTCGGTTTCGCTGACCGGGCAATACAGTCCCGACTCGCTGCCGACATCCGAACAGATCTCGTTCGGCTCGACCCGTTACGCGCTCGGCTACCAGCCGGGCGAAACGTCGGGCGACTCGGGCTGGGGGATGTCGCTCGAAGTCAATCGCGGTTTCACACCGGGCTGGACGTATCTGAAATCGATCACGCCGTACATCGCCTACGACATGGCGCGCGTGTATCTGCACTCGGGCACGCCATCGCCGAACCGCATGTCGTCGGTCGGCATCGGCGTGCGGCTCACGGACAGCCGCTACTACAGTCTCGACCTGAACGTCGCCAAACCGGTGGGCGACGCACCGGTCGAAAGCGCGTCACGCAGCCCGCGCATCAACGCCGCGTTCTCGTATCAGCTCAACTGATCGGTCACCAAAGCCGCCTCACAGCCCGCGTCACGCGGGCTGTTTCGATTAGAGTCCCCTCTATCAAACGTGGCGCACGGTTTCACGTATTCTGGCGAAGCTCGCAACAGGCCCGCCCCATGTAGACGGTCGTGCGGGCCAATCGAACAGACATGCAAAACAAGGAGGATGACAATGATTCAACTGACCCGCCCGTTGCGTGCGATCGCCATTGCCGGCGCCCTGCTCGCGTGTGCAGCTCCCACGTTCGCGCAAGCCGACAGCCCCGTCGGCATGTGGCAGACGATCGACGACAACACCCATCAACCGAAGGCACTCGTGCAGATCGCCGAGGACGGCGACGGCTCGCTGACGGGCAAGGTCGTCAAGGGCCTCGGTGCGAACGATACGCCCGATCGCCGCTGCACCGCGTGCACGGACGAGCGCAAGGACCAGCTCATCAAGGGCATGACGATCATCAAGGCGATGAAGAAGGACGGCGACCACTGGGACGGCGGCAACATTCTCGACCCGGAGAACGGCAAGGTCTACAAGTGCAAGATGACGCTTGAAGACGGCGGCCAGAAGCTCGTGGTGCGCGGGTACATCGGCGTGTCGCTGCTGGGCCGGTCGCAGACGTGGGTGCGCCAGCAATAACGCAGCACGCGCCGAAACGCGCGGCTCAATAAAAAAATCGGCCTGCGACGACGTCGTCAGGCCGATTTCCTTTGGGGCGTGCGCAACGAAAACCGATGGACTTCACGCCGCGTGCTTCATCGTATCCGATGCATAGCTACCCGGTGCACGATACGCGGGCGCCGCGTTGCTACGCGCCTCTGCCGCCTTCGATTGCGTATGCTTGCGCATCCGCGCGGACAGTTCGTTGCACAGATTCATGCCGGCGTCGCCGTAAAGCTCACGCATCACGTTCATCAGCGTGCCCGTTTCGTGCCACACCTTGAAGCGGCGATGGCATGTCTGATACGACGGGTAACGGCGCGGCATGGCCGACCATGTTGCGCCACTGTAGATCACCCAAAGCACACCGTTCAGCACGGCCCGCGTATTGGCTAACGGCCGGCCGCGCAATTCGGTGCGTGGCTGCATTTCGGGCAGAAGCGGCGCGACGCAGCGCCATTCGTGGTCGGTCAAATCGCGATACGGTGTCATGGACATCTCCAGCCTTAATAACCATGACACCACAATATCGGCTCACCTCAACGATGAATATAAGACAAATCCGAAAATACCCGAAGATTGCCTGAATCTAACCGAAATTGACGTTTAAATTACGCCGGTTGCGAGCACCCGCCACCCGCTCAGGTCAACGACGTATCGACGATGCGGCGCGGCGTTTCGAGATACTCCTTCGACTGCATCTCGACGATGCGCGAGACCGTACGCGCGAATTCGTTGGCCATCGGGCCTTCGACGTACAACGCTTCGGCCGGCACCGCCGCGGACATCAGCAGCTTGACCTTGTGATCGTAGAGCACGTCGATGAGCCATGTGAAGCGGCGCGCTTCGGACGCCATCCGCGGCGACATCTGCGGCACCTCGGACAGCACGATCGCATGAAAACGGCTCGCCAGTTCGAGGTAGTCGTTCTGAGAACGCGGGCCGCCGCACAGCGTCGCGAAATCGAACCACACGACGCCGTCCGCCTTGCGCAGCGCCTTCAGTTCGCGCTTCTCGATATGCAGGATCGGGCTCTCGTCGGGCACGGCCGCCAGCTTGCCGAATGCATGGCGCAGTTCGCGATCGGCTTCCGCGCCGAGCGGCGTGTGATACATCTTCACCTGCGCGAGCGTGCGCTGGCGATAGTCGACCCCTGCGTCGACGTTGAGCACGTCGAGCTTTTCCTTGATCAGCGCGATCGCCGGCAGCATGCGGTCGCGATGCAGGCCGTCCGGGTACAGGTCGTCGGGATCGTAATTGGACGTCATCACGAACTGCACGCCGTTGTTGAACAGGCGATCGAGCAAGCGATACAGGATCATCGCGTCGGCGATGTCCGACACGTGGAACTCGTCGAAGCAGATCAGCCGGTAACGCTTCGCGATGCGTCGCGCGAGTTCGTCGAGCGGATCGGCCTGCCCTTTCAGTTCCTCGAGCTCGCGGTGCACTTCGCGCATGAATTCGTGGAAATGCAGGCGCGTCTTGCGCTGCACGGGTACGACTGCGTAGAAGCTGTCCATCAGGAAGCTCTTGCCGCGACCGACACCGCCCCACATGTAGACGCCGCGCGGGAGATCCGGGTGATTGATGAGCTTCTTGAAAGCGTTCGAGCGGCGCGCCTTGTAGTCGACCCATTCGTCGAAACAGCGCTGCAGGCGATCGACGGCCGCGCGCTGAGCGGGATCGGACTGATAGCCGCGCGTGGTCAGTTCGCGCGTGTAGTATTCGGTGACGTTCATCGGGCAAACCGGAAAGAACGAAGGCGAGCGGGAAACCCCGCCCGCCTTCGTCATGAGACGGCTGCGCCGGCCGACGGCCGGCAGGCGCTACACCGTGCTCAGCTGTTCAGCGAGCGCTTGTCGACCGCGAGCGCCGCTTCGCGCATCACTTCCGACATCGACGGGTGCGGATGGCAGATGCGGGCGATGTCTTCCGACGCCGCCTTGAACTCCATCGCCACCACGGCCTCCGCGATCAGGTCCGACGCGTTCGCGGCGATCACGTGCACGCCGAGCAGTTCGTCGGTCTTCGCGTCCGCGATCATCTTCACGAAACCGTCCGGCGCATTCATGCCGAGCGCGCGGCCGTTGATCGAGAACGGGAACTTGCCCGTCTTGATCTCGCGGCCCTCGGCCTTCAGCTGCTGCTCCGTCTTGCCGACCCATGCGATTTCCGGGTACGTATAGATCACCCACGGAATGCAGTTGTAGTCGATGTGCGGCTTCTGCCCGTCGATCACTTCCGCGACCAGCACGCCTTCGTCTTCCGCCTTGTGCGCGAGCATCGGGCCGCGCACCACGTCGCCGATCGCGTACACGTTCGGCACTGCGGTGCGGCAGTGGTCGTCCACGTCGATGAAGCCGCGCTCGTTCGCCTTCAGGCCGATGGCCTCGAGGCCGAGGTTGTCGGTGTTCGGCACGCGGCCGACCGACACGATCAGGCGGTCGGCGTCGAGCGTCTGCGCGTTGCCGTCCTTGTCCGTGTAAGCGATCGACACGCCGTTCGCGGTCGTCTTCACGTCGCCGATCTTCACGCCGAGATGGATGTCGAGGCCCTGCTTCTTGAACAGCTTCGCCGCTTCCTTCGCAAGCGCTTCGTCGGCTGCGCCGAGGAATGCCGGCAGCGCTTCGAGCACCGTCACGTCGGCGCCGAGGCGGCGCCACACCGAGCCGAGCTCGAGGCCGATCACGCCCGCGCCGATCACGGCGAGCTTCTTCGGCACCGAGTCGAACGTCAACGCACCTTCGTTGTCCGACACGATCTTGTTGTCGACCGGGATGTTCGGCAAGTGACGCGCCTTCGAACCCGTCGCGATGATCACGTTCTTCGCGGTGACGACTTCCGTTTCACCCTCGCCGCTCACTTCGATCTGCACGCCGGCATCGGTCTTGCCGGTGAACTTGCCATGGCCCTTCAGCCAGGTGATCTTGTTCTTCTTGAACAGGAACTCGATCCCGCTCGTCATCTTCTCGACGATCGCGTCTTTGCGGCCGAGCATCTTCGCGACGTCGATCTTCACGCCGTCGACCGTGATGCCGTGGTCGGCCAGGTGATGCGACGTGTTCTCGAACTCTTCCGACGACGCGAGCAGCGCCTTCGACGGGATGCAGCCGACGTTCAGGCAGGTGCCGCCGAGCTTCAGCGCGCCGGCCGGGTTCTTCCACTTCTCGATACAGGCAACGGTCTTGCCGAGCTGCGCAGCGCGAATCGCGGCAATGTAGCCGCCGGGGCCGGCGCCGATCACGACGACGTCAAATTCCTTGGACATGACAATCCTTTCTACTTGTACGCCCGCAGGTTCACGCGTGCGCGCGAACCTGCGAACGGGTCGATGCAGTGAGGCTCGGCTTACAGGTCGAGCAGCAGGCGTGCCGGATCTTCCAGCGCATCCTTCATCGCGACGAGCGACAGCACGGCTTCGCGGCCGTCGATGATGCGGTGGTCGTACGACAGCGCCAAGTAGTTGATCGGGCGGATCACGATCTGGCCGTTTTCGACGACCGGGCGCTCCTTCGTCGCGTGCACGCCGAGAATGGCCGACTGCGGCGGGTTGATGATCGGGGTCGACAGCATCGAACCGAACACGCCGCCGTTCGAGATCGAGAACGTACCGCCCGTCATTTCCTCGATCGACAGCTTGCCGTCCTTCGCCTTCTGGCCGAATTCGGCAATCTTCTTCTCGATTTCGGCGAGGCTCAGCTGATCCGCGTTGCGCAGGATCGGCACGACCAGGCCGCGCGGCGAACCGACCGCGATACCGATGTCGAAGTAGCCGTGGTAGACGATGTCGTTACCGTCGATCGACGCGTTCACGAGCGGGAACTTCTTCAGCGCATGGACGGCCGCCTTCACGAAGAACGACATGAAGCCGAGCTTCACGCCGTGTTCCTTCTCGAACTTGTCCTTGTACTTGTTGCGCAGTTCCATGACCGGAGCCATGTTCACTTCGTTGAACGTCGTCAGGATCGCGTTGGTCTGCTGCGATTCGAGCAGGCGCTCGGCGATACGCGCACGCAGGCGCGACATCGGCACGCGCTGCTCCGGACGGTCGTTCAGCCACGTCGCCGCCGACGCCGGCACCTTCACTTCCGGCAGCGCCGGCTTCGCAGCGGCGGTCTTCGCCGGCGTGGCGGCCGGAGCGGCCTTCGGTGCGCTGCCTGCGGCCAGCGCGTCGCCCTTCGTGACGCGGCCATCGCGGCCCGAACCTGCGACGTCGCCCGTCGACAGGCCCTTCTCGGCCAGCAGCTTCGCTGCGGCCGGCGATGCGGCGGCCGAGCTCGATGCGGTCGCGGCGGCCGGCTGTGCGGCCGGTGCGGCTGCAGCAGGCGCTGCCGCCGGCTTGACTTCGGCGGCACCTGCCGCTGCTTCGGCAGCACCTGCCTTCGCTTCGGTGTCGATCGTCGCGATCACCTGATCGGCGACCACCGTGTCACCGTCGTTCTGCAGCACTTGCGCGAGCACGCCCGCGGCCGGCGCCGGCACTTCGAGGACGACCTTGTCGGTCTCGAGTTCGATCAGGATTTCGTCCTGCGCGACTGCTTCGCCCGGCTTCTTCTTCCACTGCAGCATGGTGGCTTCCGACACCGACTCCGAAAGCTGGGGGACTTTGACTTCTACGATAGCCATGTGATTTTCCTGGATGCTTAATCTGGGGTATGACGAGGTTCGTGCGATTCCTTCGGCCGGTGCGGCGCGCGACGCGCCCGGCAGGCCAAAAGGAACGGGAAAGCGCCGCGCACCTTCCCGTTTCGCTTGACGTCGATTATTTCGCGATCGATGCGCTCTTCAGGCGGCCGAATGCACCTTCGATCAGGGCCTTCTGCTGCTCGTAGTGCTTCGCGTAGTAGCCAACCGCCGGCGAGGCCGAAGCCGGACGGCCGCTGTATGCCAGCTTCTGCCCTTCCTTCATGCCTTCCTTCAGGTGGTGCTCGACGTAGAACCAGGGGCCCTGGTTCTGCGGCTCGTCCTGCACCCAGACCACTTCAGTCGCGTTCTCGTACTTCTTCATTTCGGCTTCGAACTGCTTGTGCGCGAACGGATACAGCTGCTCGATACGGATGATCGCGACGTCGTTCGCCTTCGCTTCGCGGCGATGCGCGACGAGGTCGTAATACACGCGGCCCGAGCACACCAGCACGCGCTTGACCTTCTTCGCGTCGATGCCGCCGTCGGTTTCGCCCAGTACCGGCTGGAACGAACCCTTCGCGAGTTCCGACAAGTCCGACACCGCTTCCTTGTGGCGCAGCAGCGACTTCGGCGTGGCGACGATCAGCGGCTTGCGGAACAGGCGGATCATCTGGCGACGCAGCAGGTGAAAGATCTGCGCCGGCGTCGTCGGCTGGACGACCTGCATGTTGTGGTCGGCACACAGTTGCAGGAAACGCTCGATACGCGTGGACGAGTGTTCCGGACCCTGGCCTTCGTAGCCGTGCGGCAGCAGCATCGTGAGGCCCGACACGCGGCCCCACTTCACTTCGCCCGACGAGATGAACTGGTCGATCACGACCTGCGCGCCGTTGACGAAGTCGCCGAACTGCGCTTCCCACAGCACGAGCGTGTTCGGCTCGGCAGTCGAGTAACCGTATTCGAAGCCCAGCACCGCTTCTTCCGACAGCACCGAGTCGATCACCGTGAACTTCGCCTGACCTTCGGCGATGTTCTGCAGCGGCACGTACGTGCCGTCGTTCCAGCGCTCGCGGTTCTGGTCGTGCAGCACCGCGTGACGGTGCGTGAACGTGCCGCGACCCGAGTCCTGGCCCGTCAGGCGCACCGAGTAGCCCGATGCGACGAGCGACGCGAATGCGAGGTGTTCGCCCATGCCCCAGTCGAGCGGCTGGTCGCCGCGCGCCATGTTGCGGCGGTCGTTGATCACGCGCTCGACGAGCGGGTGAACCTTGAAGTTTTCCGGGACCGTCGTGATGCGTTCGCCCAGGCGCTTCAGTTCGGCGAGCGGCACGGCCGTGTCGGCTGCGTCCGTCCACTTGCGGTTCAGGAACGGCACCCAGTCGACCGCGTACTTGCTCTTGTAGTTCGACAGCACCGGATCGACGGTGTGGTGGCCGTCGTCCATCGCCTTGCGGTACGCCTTCACGTAGTTGTCGGCGTCTTCCGCGGTGATCACGCCCTGCTGCACGAGCTTCTCGGCATACAGCGCACGGGTGCCCGGGTGCTGCGCGATCTTCTTGTACATCAGCGGCTGCGTGACGGCCGGCGTGTCCTGCTCGTTGTGACCCAGCTTGCGGAAGCAGACGATGTCGATCACGACATCCTTGTGGAACTGCATCCGGTAGTCGATCGCGATCTGGATCGCGAGCACGACGGCTTCCGGATCGTCGCCGTTCACGTGCAGCACCGGCGCTTCGATCATCTTGACGACGTCGGTACAGTACAGCGTCGAGCGCGCGTCGCGCGGGTCGGACGTCGTGAAGCCGATCTGGTTGTTGATGACGATGTGCAGCGTGCCGTGCGTGCCGTAACCGCGCGTCTGCGCGAGGTTCAGCGTTTCCATCACGACGCCCTGGCCGGCGAACGCCGCGTCGCCGTGGATCTGCACCGGCAGCACTTGCAGGCCGTCTTCGTCGCCGCGACGGTCCATCCGCGCCTTCGCGGAACCTTCGACCACCGGGTTCACGATTTCGAGGTGCGACGGGTTGAACGCGAGCGACAGGTGGACCGGGCCGCCTTCCGTCGACACGTCCGACGAGAAGCCCTTGTGGTATTTCACGTCGCCGGCCGGCAGGTCGTCGACGTGCTTGCCTTCGAATTCGGCGAACAGGTCGGCCGGCATCTTGCCCAGCGTATTGACCAGCACGTTCAGGCGGCCGCGGTGAGCCATGCCGATGATGATTTCCTGCACGCCGCGCTTGCCCGCGTGCTGGACGACTTCGTCCATCGCCGCGATGAAGCTTTCGCCGCCTTCGAGCGAGAAGCGCTTCTGGCCGACGTACTTGGTGTGCAGGTAGCGCTCGAGGCCTTCGGCGGCCGTCAGGCGATTCAGAATGTGTTTCTTCTTGTCGGCCGAGAAGGCCGGCGTCGCGCGGGTCGATTCCAGGCGCTCCTGCCACCAGCGCTTCTGCTCCGGATCGCTGATGTACATGTACTCGGCGCCGATCGTGCCGCAGTACGTGTCGCGCAAGCCCTTGACGATGTCGCGCAGCGAAGCCTGGTCGAAACCGAAGTACAGGTTGCTTGCGCTGTACGTCTGGTCGAGGTCGCCTTCGGAGAAATCGTAGAACGCGGGTTCGAGCTCGGGAATGGCCGGACGCTCGCGACGCTTCAGCGGATCGAGGTTGGCCCATTGCGAGCCGAGGAAGCGATAGGCGCTGATGAGCGACTGGACGTGCACCTGCTTGCGTGCGGTCGCGAGATTGCTGGTGCTTTCGCGCGGAATGAAGGCATTGGCCTTCGCACGCTCGGCGAACGATTCGACGATCGGGAAGTGAGCGACGTCATTGGCATTCGAGCCGTCCGTCGCAGGCACGTTCTGCAGCGCGTCGAAATACTCTCGCCAGTTCTCCGGCACCGATGCCGGATTGTTGAGGTATGCATCGTACAGTTCTTCAACGTACGAAGCATTGCCGCCGAACAGATAGGAGTTCAGCTGAAACTGCTTCATTACATCTGACATTTTACGCTCACCTTTCTTCGAGCTTCTCGAGAAATAGCGGGTTACTCAACCTTCCGCGACACGGCCTGACCGTTTAGCGGATTGCGAATCAAGTCTTGCTTGGAAGGACCTAAAACTTGCGTGCGCGCAGCATATCACAGAACCGATACCGGAGTTCACGGCGCAATGCGCGTGAAAGCACCGCGCGACGGGGTTTTGCCGGATTGCCACGGCCTGCGGGAACAGTGTTTTGCAACGGCCCGGTTGCCGGTCGCGCGAATGCAAAAAAGGCCGCCCGAAGGCGGCCTTTTCCGTGATGCGGGAACGATCGATGCTTAGTCGACCGCGCCTTCGCGGCTCGCGCGGCGACGCTCGTGCTCCTTCAGGAAGCGCTTGCGCAGGCGGATCGACTGCGGCGTCACTTCGACGAGCTCGTCGTCGTCGATGAATTCGACCGCGTATTCCAGCGACATCTGGACCGGCGGCACGAGACGCACGGCTTCGTCGGTACCCGACGCGCGCACGTTGGTCAATTGCTTGCCCTTGATCGGGTTCACGACGAGGTCGTTGTCGCGGCTATGGATGCCGATGATCATGCCCTCATACAGCGCGTCGCCCGGCTTCACGAACATGCGGCCGCGATCCTGCAGCTTCCACAGCGCGTACGCCACCGCGGCGCCATCGTCCTGCGAGATCAGCACGCCGTTGCGGCGCTCGAAGACCGAACCGTCCTTGACCGGTGCGTACGAGTCGAAGATGTGGCTCATCAGGCCCGTGCCGCGCGTGAGCGTCAGGAATTCGCTCTGGAAGCCGATCAGGCCACGCGCCGAGATCCTGTACTCCAGACGCGTGCGGCCGCGGCCGTCCGACGCCATGTCGAGCATCTCACCCTTGCGGCGGCCCAGCTCTTCCATCACGCCGCCCTGGTGTTCGTCCTCGACGTCCACCGTCAGCAGCTCGTACGGCTCGTGACGCACGCCGTCGATCTCCTGCATCACGACGCGCGGACGCGACACGGCCAGTTCGTAGCCTTCGCGACGCATGTTCTCGACGAGAATCGTCAGATGCAGTTCGCCGCGCCCCGACACTTCGAACACCGTTTCGTCGCCGGTATCCTTCACGCGCAGTGCGACGTTGTGGTTCAGTTCCTTCATCAGGCGGTCGCGGATCTGGCGGCTCGTCACGAACTTGCCTTCGCGGCCGGCGAGCGGCGACGAGTTGACGAGGAAGTTCATCGTCAGCGTCGGCTCGTCGACGGTGATCATCGGCAGCGCTTCCGGCGTGTCGACCGCGCAGATCGTCGCGCCGATGCCGACGTCTTCAATACCGTTGATCAGCACGATGTCGCCCGCCTCGGCCGACTCGACCTGCACGCGCTCCAGCCCCTTGAACGACAGCACCTGGTTGATCTTGCGGTTCAGCACGTCGCCTTCCGGGCCGAAACGCATCGCGACCGGCTGGCCCGGCTTGATGCGGCCGCGCGTGATGCGACCGACGCCGATCCGGCCGACGTACGTCGAATAGTCGAGCGACGTGATCTGGAGCTGCAGCGGCGCTTCCGGATCGGCCGGGCGAACCGGCACGTGCGCGAGGATCGCCTCGAACAGCGGGCGCATGTCGCCTTCGCGAGCAGCCGGGTCAAGCGACGCGTAGCCGTTCAGACCCGATGCGTACACGATCGGGAAGTCGAGCTGCTCTTCGGTCGCGCCGAGCTTGTCGAACAGGTCGAAGGTCTGGTTGATGACCCAGTCGATCCGCGCGCCCGGACGATCGATCTTGTTGACGACGACGATCGGCTTCAGGCCGAGCGCGAGCGCCTTCTTCGTGACGAAGCGCGTTTGCGGCATGGGGCCTTCGACCGCATCGACGAGCAGCAGCACCGAGTCGACCATCGACAGCACGCGCTCGACTTCGCCGCCGAAGTCCGCGTGCCCCGGCGTGTCGACGATGTTGATGTGCGTGCCTTCGTATTCGACCGCGCAGTTCTTCGCGAGAATCGTGATCCCGCGCTCTTTTTCGATGTCGTTCGAGTCCATCACCCGCTCCGCAATCTGCTGGTTCTCGCGGAAGGTGCCGGACTGGCGGAGCAGTTGGTCGACGAGCGTGGTTTTGCCGTGGTCGACGTGGGCGATGATGGCGATATTGCGAAGGGCGCGGGTCATAGAAACCTGGAAATCGTTTGAACGCGCAAACGCGCGCGCTCGTTTTTCACGGGCGCGCGCGTTGCAGCTTGGAAAGCCTCAAATTATAGCACGTGCGAGTGTCGAGAGCCGACCCGTGCATTGCAATGCAGCAAAACGGGCGGCTCCGCCTTCCTCTGCCGAACAGACGAACCCGCTTCCTCACCCTTGCCGGCCGGCCCCAAAAACCTTATCGAGATAAGGGATTCTCGCGATACACAGCGCGGGTTTTGCCGTTCGATTAACATTTGCCGCGGCAAGCAATTGTGCCTATACTGCTGCCTAGTCAACTATTGCAGCCTCAGGGTTTTATGTCGGATTCTCCTACTCCTCCGCCCGTTTCGCAGTTGTCTTCGTATCAGATGAACGACAGCGTCGGTTATCTGATGTCGCGCGTGAAGTCGGTGATGACCAACCTCGTCACGCAGCGCACGCAGGAAGAACTCGGCATCACGGGCACACAGGCGAGCATGCTGTTCATGATCGCGGTCGGCAAGTGCTCGACGGCCGCCGAACTCGCGCGCGAATACGGGATCGACGCAAGCGCGGTCACGCGCTTGCTCGACCGGGTCGAGAAACGCGGCCTGCTGTCGCGCGTGCGCAGCATCGAGGACCGACGCGTCGTGCGCCTCGAGCTCACCGACGAAGGCCGGGCGCTGGCCGAACGGCTCCCGCCCATTTTTCGCAGCGTGCTCGACCAGGTGCTGGACGGGTTTACGCCGGAAGAAGTCGGGTTCCTGAAGAGCATGCTGCGCCGCATTCTCAGCAACTATTGCGAGACGGCCGGCGGTAGCATCACGTAATAGTTGCCATAACAATTACTTTTGACAGATTAATGTAAGGAAATCCTTGCAGTGTCCATCATTCATTCCGAGTCAGGGGTTAGCGCGATGAAATCCTCCCCGTTGTCCGTGCGCGCCGGGTCGTGCCGCGCCGCCATCGCTGCCGCGGTCGCCGCGCTGGCGCTGGCGGGCTGCGCGAATTACATCGGCATCAAGAGCGACAAGCAGATCGCCCCCGCGTCGCAATTCGAATCCGCCCAGAGCCTGCCGGCCCAGGGTGGCCAATGGCCGGCACTCGACTGGGCCAGCCAGTTCGGCGATCCGCAATTGCCGAAGCTGATCGACGAAGCGCTGCAGGGCAACCCGTCGATCGCGCAGGCGCAGGCGCGCATCGCGAAAGCGTCGTCGTATATCGAATCGTCGCGCTCGAACCTGATGCCGAAGGCCGAAGCCAGCTATTCGTGGACGCGTGAACTGTATTCGTCGAACGGCCTGTTCCCGCCCCCGTACGGCGGCCAGTGGTACAGCGAAAACAACGCGCTGGCGAGCGCCTCGTGGGAACTCGACCTGTGGGGCAAGAACCGCGAGCGCCTGCACACGGCCGTGTCGCAGGAAAAGGCCGCCGAAGCCGACATGCAACAGGCGCGCATCACGCTCGCGTCGTCGGTCGCACGCACCTACAACTCGCTCGCACAGCTCTATGCGCTGCGCGACATCGCGCAACGCGAGATCACCAACCGCGAGACGGTCGGCAAGATCACCGACGGCCGCGTATCGGCCGGCCTCGATACCAACGTCGAACGCCAGACGGCCCGCGGCAACATCGCGACCACCCAGGCCTCTCTGTCGGACCTCGACGGCCAGATCACGACGGTGCGCTACCAGCTCGCCGCGCTGCTCGGCAAGGGTCCGGATCGCGGGCTGCAGATCGCGGCGCCCGTGATGAACCCGAGCGGCAACGTCACGCTGCCCGGCAACCTGCCGGCCGATCTCGTGTCGCGCCGCCCCGACATCGTCGCCGCGCGCTGGCAGGTCGAAGCCGCGATGCACGACGTGAAGGAAGCGAAGGCCGAGTTCTTCCCGGACGTGAACCTCGCGGCCGGGTTCGGCTTCGATGCGTTCGGCTGGGGCAAATTCCTGAACTTCGCGAGTCGCCAGGCCCAATTCGGCCCCGCGATCCACCTGCCGATCTTCGATGCCGGCGCGCTGCGCGCCCAGCTCAAGGGCCGCTACGCCGACTTCGACCTGTCGGTCGCGAACTACAACCAGACGCTGATCAGCGCGCTGAACGACGTCGCGACGCAAGTCGCGTCGATCCGCGCGATCGATCGCCAGATGGGCGACGCCCAGCGTGCGCTCGACGCCTCGACGCGTGCGTACGATCTCGCGGTCATCCGCTACAAGGCCGGCCTGTCGCCGCAACTGCAGGTGCTGACGGCGGACAGCAACCGCCTCGCATCGGAACAGACGGTGACCAACCTGAAAATGCGCCGGCGCGACATGCAGCTTGCCCTGATCAAGGCGCTCGGCGGCGGGTTCGACGCGACCGGCACGCCGCTCGCCGCGCCCGATGCGGCCACGCCGACCAAACAGGCCGCCAACTGATCCGGCGCCACCACTACGCAGACACTCGAAATAAAGGACGGAGAAAATCGCCATGAGCGACCAACAAAACGCCGCCAGCGTGCAGCCGCAGAACAACGGCAAGCGCAAACGAATGATGACGCTGCTCGTCGCGGTCATCGTGATCGCGGCCATCGCATACGGCCTGTACTACTTCCTCGTCGCCCGCTTCCATGAAGACACCGACGATGCGTACGTAAACGGCAACGTCGTGCAGATCACGCCGCAGGTCACCGGCACCGTGATCGCCGTGAAGGCGGACGACACGCAAACGGTCAAGGCCGGCGATCCGCTCGTCGTGCTCGATCCGGCCGATTCGCAAGTCGCGCTGCAGCAGGCGGAAGCCAACCTCGCGCAGACGGTGCGCCAGGTGCGCGGCCTGTTCGTCAACGACGACCAGTACCGCGCGCAAGTCGCGCTGCGCCAGTCGGACCTGTCGAAGGCCCAGGACGACCTGCGTCGCCGCCTGGCCGTCGCGCAGACGGGCGCCGTATCGCAGGAAGAAATCTCGCACGCCCGCGACGCGGTGAAGGCCGCGCAGGCATCGGTCGACGCCGCACAACAGCAGCTCGCATCGAATCGCGCATTGACCGCGAACACGACGATCGCATCGCACCCGAACGTGATGGCCGCCGCCGCGAAGGTGCGCGACGCGTACCTCGCGAACGCGCGTAACGTGCTGCCGGCGCCGGTCACCGGCTACGTCGCGAAGCGCTCGGTGCAGGTCGGCCAGCGCGTGTCGCCCGGCAACCCGCTGATGTCGGTGGTCCCGCTCAATGCCGTGTGGGTCGACGCGAACTTCAAGGAAGTCCAGTTGAAGCACATGCGCATCGGCCAGCCGGTCGAGATGACGGCCGACATCTACGGCTCGTCGGTCACGTACCACGGCAAGGTCGTCGGCTTCTCGGCCGGCACGGGCTCGGCGTTCTCGCTCTTGCCCGCGCAGAACGCGACCGGCAACTGGATCAAGGTCGTGCAGCGCCTGCCCGTGCGGATCGAGCTCGACCCGAAGGATCTCGAGAAGCACCCGCTGCGCATCGGCCTGTCGATGCAGGTCGACGTGGACATCAAGGACGAACGCGGCGACCAGCTCGTCAACGCACCGAACACCGTCTACGAGACCAACGTGTTCGCGAAATACGGCGACGAAGCCGATGCCGAAATCGCGCGCATCATCGCCGAAAACGCAGGCGGCAACGCGTCGGCGCCGGTCGCGGCGAAGCAGAGCAGCGCCGCGAAAATGATGTAACCGTTCCGACTCCGGAAAGACAACCGACATGGCACAGGCTCCTGTCTCCCATCCGCCCCTGCAGGGCGGACAACTTCTGCTCGGGACGATCGCGGTATCGCTCGCGGTGTTCATGAACGTGCTCGACACGTCCATCGCGAACGTCGCGATCCCGACCATCTCGGGCGACCTCGGCGTGTCGTCCGATCAGGGCACGTGGGTCATCACGTCGTTCGCGGTCGCGAACGCAATCTCGGTGCCGCTGACCGGCTGGCTGACCGAGCGTTTCGGGCAAGTCCGCCTGTTCCTCGCGTCGATCATCCTGTTCGTCATCTCGTCGTGGATGTGCGGGCTGGCGCCGAGCCTGCCATTCCTGCTCGCGTCGCGCGTGCTCCAGGGTGCCGTCGCGGGCCCGATGATTCCGCTGTCGCAAGCGCTCCTGCTGTCGAGCTATCCACGCGCGAAAGCGCCGATGGCGCTCGCACTATGGGCGATGACGACGCTGATCGCACCCGTCGCGGGCCCGATTCTCGGCGGCTGGATCTCGGACAACTATTCGTGGCCGTGGATCTTCTACGTCAACATCCCGGTCGGCATCGCCGCCGCCGCCGCGACGTGGGTGATCTACCGGAATCGGGAGTCGGCCGTGCGCCGTGCGCCGATCGACGGCGTGGGCCTCGCGCTGCTGGTCGTCTGGGTCGGCTCGCTGCAGATCATGCTCGACAAGGGCAAGGATCTGGACTGGTTCGCGTCGACGACGATCGTCGTGCTCGCGCTGACCGCCGTCATCGCGTTCGCGTTCTTCGTGATCTGGGAGCTGACCGCCGAGCACCCGGTCGTCGACCTGTCGCTGTTCCGCATACGAAACTTCACCGGCGGCACGGTCGCGCTGTCGATCGGCTACGGCCTGTACTTCGGCAATCTCGTGCTGTTACCGCTGTGGTTGCAGACGCAAATCGGCTACACCGCGACCGACGCCGGCCTCGTGATGGCGCCGGTCGGGTTGTTCGCCATCCTGTTGTCGCCACTCACCGGGAAGTACCTGCCGCGCACCGATCCGCGCTTCATCTCGACGGCGTCATTCCTCACGTTCGCGCTGTGCTTCTGGATGCGTTCGCGCTACACGACCGGCGTCGACGAATGGTCGCTGACGCTGCCGACGCTCGTGCAGGGTATCGCGATGGCGGGCTTCTTCATCCCGCTCGTCTCGATCACGTTGTCCGGGCTACCCGGCCACCGCATTCCAGCGGCGTCCGGCCTGTCGAACTTCGTGCGGATCATGTGCGGCGGCATCGGTACGTCGATCTTCCAGACCGCGTGGGATCATCGGAACAACTTCCACCACGCGCAACTGGTCGAACAGACGAATCCGTACAACCCGACGTTCAATCAGGCCGTCACTCAGATGGGTAATCTCGGGCTCACGCAGGAACAGGCACACGGCCTGATCAACAACATGGCCACGCAGCAGGCTGCGCAGCTCGGCGTAAACGATCTGTTCTACATTTCCGCCGCGATCTTCGTGCTGCTGATCGGATTGATCTGGATCACCAAGCCCGAACGCGCGGGCGGCGGCGATGCCGGTGCGGCGGCGTCGGCGGCGCACTGAGCGCCACCCGGCAGCAGCATCACGGCGCGATCACGCCAAACAAAAGGCCCGGTCGAAAATGACCGGGCCTTTTTCATTCCGCTGCGTACACGTGCGTGCGTCGCTGCATCATTGCGCCGTCACGACGAGCCGTTCCGGTGCGAGCACGCCATTCGCCTTGCGTGCCACGCCGAGCAATCGCGTTGCGTCGTACACCCGCACGCGCTCGCCTTCGGCCGCGTCGATCGGCTCGAGCGCCGACAGCGGCAGGCGCTGGCCGTGCAGGAACCGCTTCGCGGACGCGTCGTCGAGCCGAATGGCCGGAAACGTCGACAGCAACGCGTCGACCGGCTGAAGCCATGCATCGCGCGCCGATTCGGCAGCGTCCGACAGTGCATCGAGCGTCACCGCGTGCTCGAGCGTCAGCGCACCGACGCCCGTGCGACGCAGCATCGTCAGATGCGCGCCGCAACCCAGCGCCTCGCCGATATCCTCCGCCAGCGTGCGCACATACGTGCCCTTGCTGCAGGTCACGCGAAACGTCACGTCGGGCAGCTCGCAGGCTAGCAGTTCCAGCGCGTGGATCGTCACGTTGCGGCCTTCCCGCTCGACGGTCTGGCCGGCCCGCGCATATTCGTACAGCGGCTTGCCGTCGCGCTTGAGCGCCGAATACATCGGCGGTACCTGCACGATGTCGCCGGTGAAGCGCACGAGCGCGGCTTCCACCGCCGCACGATCGCATTCGACGGGGCGTGTGTCGATCACGTCACCTTCGGCGTCGCCGGTGGCCGTGCGCTGGCCGAGACGCATCGTCGCTTCGTAGGTCTTGTCGGCGTCGAGCAAGTCCTGCGAGAACTTGGTCGCTTCGCCGAAACACAGCGGCAGCAGGCCCGAGGCCAACGGATCGAGCGTGCCGGTGTGACCGGCCTTCTTCGCGAGAAGCAGGCGCTTCGCACGAATCAGCGCATCGTTGCTCGACAGGCCGACCGGCTTGTCGAGCAGAAGAACGCCGTCCAGCACGCGCCGGGGCACGCGCGGACGTTGGGGTGCAGCATTCGTCATAGGCCGGTCGAGCTCAGTCGTCCTTGGCAGGCACGTCGGCCTCGTCGTCGTCCTTCGCGCGCGTGGAGTTCGCTTCCTTGATCAGGCGCGACATTTCGACGGCCTTCTCGATCGTCTGGTCATAATGGAAATGCAGCGTCGGCACCGTATGAATGTGCAGGCGCTTGAACAGCAGGTTGTGCAGGTGACCCGACGCATGGTTCAGCGCCTCCTGCGTCTTCTCCGGATCGCCGGTGAGCGCCGTGAAGTAGACCTTCGCGTGCGCATAGTCCGGCGTGAGTTCCACGCTCTGGATGGTCACGATGCCGATGCGCGGATCTTTGACCTCGCGCATGATGAGTTCGGACAGATCGCGCTGAATCTGATCGGCGATCTGAACGTTGCGATTGGGGGAAGTACGTTTCCTGGACATGATCGATCCGTGATCCGTTTATCAGGATGAAGCGGCGGCCATTTTCGGCACGCCACCATGAAAATGGGCGGGGCAAGCCCAAGCCTGCCCCGCCCATGAGCCGATACGCGACGATTACAGCGTACGTGCGACTTCGGTCACTTCGAAGACTTCGAACTGGTCGCCTTCGATGATGTCGTTGAAGTTCTTTACCGACATACCGCACTCGAAGCCTTGCTTCACTTCCTTCACGTCGTCCTTGAAGCGCTTCAGCGATTCGAGTTCGCCCGTGAAGATCACGACGTTGTTGCGCAGCACGCGCACCGACGACGAGCGCTTGACGATGCCGTCAGTGACCATACAGCCTGCGACCGTGCCGACCTTCGGTACCTTGAAGACCTGGCGCACCTCGACCATGCCGGTGACGACTTCGCGCTTCTCCGGCGCCAGCATGCCCGACATCGCCGCCTTCACCTCGTCCACTGCGTCGTAGATGATGTTGTAGTAGCGGATATCGATGCCGTTCGCCTCGGCCAGCTTGCGTGCCTGAGCATCCGCACGCGTGTTGAAGCCGATGATGACCGCCTTCGATGCCGTCGCGAGGTTGACGTCGTTTTCGCTGATGCCGCCCACCGCGCTGTGCACGATCTGCACGCGCACTTCGTCGGTCGACAGCTTGAGCAGCGACTGCACGAGCGCTTCCTGCGAACCCTGCACGTCTGCCTTGATGATGAGCGGCAGGTTCTGCACTTCGCCTTCGCCCATCTGCTCGAGCATGCTTTCGAGCTTCGCGGCCTGCTGCTTCGCGAGCTTCACGTCGCGGAACTTGCCCTGACGGAACAGCGCGATTTCACGCGCCTTGCGCTCGTCCGGCAGCACGATCACTTCCTCGCCCGCACCCGGCACTTCCGACAGACCCTGGATTTCGACCGGGATCGACGGGCCGGCTTCCTTCGTCGGCTTGCCGTTCTCGTCGAGCATCGCACGGACGCGGCCGTAGGCCGTACCCGCCAGCACGATGTCACCGCGGTTCAGCGTACCGGACTGCACGAGGATCGTCGCGACCGGGCCTTTACCCTTGTCGAGCTTCGCTTCGATCACGATGCCCTTGGCCGGTGCTTCGACCGGCGCCTTCAGTTCCAGCACTTCGGCCTGCAGCAGCACGTTCTCGAGCAGATCGTCGATACCTGCGCCCGTCTTTGCCGACACCGGCACGAACGGCGAATCGCCACCGTATTCTTCCGGCACGACGCCTTCCGCGACCAGTTCCTGCTTGACGCGATCGGGGTTCGCTTCCGGCTTGTCGATCTTGTTGATCGCGACGACGATCGGCACGCCACCCGCCTTCGCGTGGGCGATGGCTTCCTTCGTCTGCGGCATCACGCCGTCGTCGGCCGCCACCACCAGCACGACGATGTCGGTCGCCTTCGCGCCGCGCGCACGCATTGCCGTGAACGCTTCGTGACCCGGCGTGTCGAGGAACGTGATGACGCCACGCGGCGTGTCGACGTGATACGCGCCGATGTGCTGCGTAATGCCGCCCGCTTCGCCCGCGGCAACCTTCGCGCGGCGGATGTGGTCGAGCAACGAGGTCTTGCCGTGGTCGACGTGACCCATCACCGTGACGACCGGCGGACGCGGCAGTTGCTCCGCATCGGTACCGGTTTCGCCTTCGACGAGCAGCGCTTCCGGATCGTCCAGCTTCGCGGCAACCGCGCGGTGGCCCAGCTCCTCGACGATGATCATCGCCGTTTCCTGGTCCAGCACCTGGTTGATCGTGACCATCTGGCCCATCTTCATCATCACCTTGATGACTTCGGAGGCCTTGATCGACATCTTGTGCGCGAGATCCGCAACCGACACGGTTTCCGGCACGTGCACTTCACGGACGATCGGTTCGGTCGGCGCCTGGAACGACGATGCGCTGTCCTGGTGACGGCCGCGACCCTTCGGGCCACCGCGCCAGCCGCGGTCGACACCGCCGCTCGAGTCGCCGCGCGTCTTGATGCCGCGACGCTTCGATGCGTCATCCTGCCAGCCGCCCTTGCCTGCGCCCGGCTTCTTGTTGCGGTCGCCCGCGCCTGCCGGCGCCTGCGTCGTGGCCGGTGCCGCGGCACCGACCGGCTTCTTCACGGCCGGACGCGCCTGCGCACCCTCCGGCTTCGCCGGCTTGTGCAGCGTGCCCTTCGCTTCGGCCGGCTTCGGCGCCTCGACCGGCTTCGGCGGTTCGGGTGCCTTGACCACGGCCTTGCGCGGCGTGTTCATCATTTCGCGAATCGCGCGTGCTTCGGCTTCCGCCGCCGCGCGACGCTTGCTGATCTCTTCCTGCTCGGCGCGCGCCTTGTCGGCCGCCTCGCGGGCAGCATCCTCGGCCTTCTTCGCCGCTTCGCGCTGCGCCGCACGTTCGGCGGCCGCGCGCGCTTCGTCCTGCGCGGACTGCGCACTCGGTGCTTCCGACTCGGCTGCGGCGGCCTGTTGCGCGGCCGCCTGCTGCCGTGCCGCAGCGGCTTCCGCCGCGGCACGCTTCGCCGCCGCTTCTTCCTCGGCGCGACGGCGCTCGGCTTCCGCCGCTTCCTCGCGGGCGCGACGTTCGGCTTCCTCGCGCTCGAGGCGCTCCTGACGCTCGCGCAGCTCCTGCGCCTGCTTCTCGAGCAACTCGGCCTCGCGGCGCGCTTCTTCCTCGCGACGCTTCAGTTCCGCATCGTCGTCCGCTTCGGCGACCTGCGCCTGACCCTGTTCCGCACCTTCGCTCACGTCGTCGCGCTTGACGAACGTACGCTTCTTGCGAACCTCGACCTGAATGGTGCGAGCCTTGCCCGTCGCGTCAGATTGCTTGATCTCCGACGTATGCTTGCGGGTCAGCGTGATCTTGCGCTTGTCGCCGTCGGTTGCGCCGTGCGACTTGCGCAAATGATCGAGCAGACGCGCCTTGTCCGTTTCGGACAGCGCATCGTCTTCACTCGCTTTCTGGACGCCCGCTGCCTGCAGCTGCTCGAGCAGCACACCAGCAGGCATTTTCAGTTCCGCGGCAAATTGGGCTACGTTGTTACTCGCCATTCATTCCTCTTAGTGCAAGGACCGATTCCTTGCGGTTAGCATCGGGTCAGGCCATACGGCCGCCATCAAATCAGTGCGCCATGGTCATTTCTCACTGGAACCAATGTTCACGTGCTTTCATGATCAACGCCTTAGCGGCATCCTCTTCCATCCCGGTCATGTCGACCAGTTCATCTACAGCCAGCTCGGCGAGATCGTCGCGCGTCTGCACGCCGTGTTCGGCCAGCTTCGCGAGCAGCTCCGGCGTGATGCCGTCGAGGCTCTTGAGATCCAGCGCTGCGTTCTCGACCTTTTCTTCGTTCGCGATGGCCATCGTCAACAGCGCGTCGCGTGCGCGGTTGCGCAGTTCGTGCACGGTGTCCTCGTCGAACGCTTCGATTTCGAGCATTTCGTTGAGCGGCACGTACGCGATCTCTTCGAGGCTCGTGAAGCCTTCGTCGATCAGGATGTCGGCAACTTCCTCGTCGACGTCGAGACGCGCCATGAACAGTGCACGCAGCCGGTCGCGCTCTTCGCCCTGCTTCAGGGCGGATTCGTCCGGCGTCATGATGTTGATCTGCCAGCCGGTCAGCTCGCCGGCAAGGCGAACGTTCTGACCGCTGCGGCCGATCGCGACAGCCAGTTCGTTTTCGTCGACGACGACGTCCATCGAATGCTTTTCTTCATCGACGACGATCGACTGGACGGCAGCCGGCGCGAGCGCGCCGATCACGAACTGGGCGGGATCTTCCGACCATAGCACGATGTCGATGTTTTCGCCACCGAGCTCATTGCGCACGGCCTGCACGCGCGAGCCGCGGATGCCGACGCAGGTGCCGATCGGATCGATCCGCTTGTCGTATGCGATGACGCCGATCTTCGCGCGCACGCCCGGATCGCGGGCAGCCGCCTTGATCTCGAGCAGGCCCTGCTCGATTTCCGGCACTTCCATCTCGAACAGCTTCATCAGAAATTCGGGCGCCGTGCGCGACAGCTCGATCTGCGGGCCGCGCGCGGTGCGGTCGACCTTCGCGATGTAGGCGCGCACGCGGTCGCCCACGCGCAGGTTTTCCTTCGGGATCAGTTGATCGCGGCGCAGCAGTGCCTCGACACGGCCCGATTCGACGATGAAGTTGCCCTTGTCGAGGCGTTTCACCGTACCCGTCATGATCTTTTCGCCACGCTCGAGGTAGTCGTTCAGGATCTGCTCGCGCTCCGCGTCGCGCACCTTCTGCAGGATCACCTGCTTCGCGGCCTGCGCGCCGATGCGACCGAACTCGATCGACGGAACGGGTTCCTCGACATACTCGCCGACTTCGACGTCGGGGTTCTGCTCACGAGCCTCGAACAGCAGGATCTCGCGATCCGGCTCCTGCAAGCCTGCCTCGTCGGGCACGACGAGCCAGCGACGGAAGGTTTCGTGCTCGCCGCTTTCGCGATCGATATGGACGCGGATTTCGGCGCCTTCGTCGAACAGCTTCTTGGAAGCGGACGCGAGCGCAGCCTCGAGGGCGCCCAGCACCACATCCTTGTCGACGTTTTTCTCGCGCGCCAGCGCATCCACCAGCATCAACACTTCGCGACTCATTATTTGCGGCTCCTAAAGTCAACTTGCGGAATCAGGCGGGCTTTGTCGATATCGGCCAGCGTGAAATCCAGCATGGCTGCCTCGCCCTTCTTCCCCTCAAATTCCAAACCGATCGTTTCGCCATTCGGCGCGTGCAGAATGCCCCGGTACGTCTTGCGCCCGTCCAGCGGCTTTTTCAAGGTCACGGAAACTTCGCTGCCGGCGAAGCGCTCGAAGTCGGCCAGCTTCTTCAACGGGCGGTCGAGCCCCGGGGACGAGACTTCGAGCCGTTCGTAATCGATGTTTTCGACCGTCAAGACGTGCTGGAGCTGACGCGTGACATTTTCGCAATCTTCGAGCGAGATGCCGGCAGGCTGATCGATATAGATGCAAAGCATGCCGCGCCCGGTGCGCTCGAGATCCACCAGCTCGTAGCCGAGCCCGGTGACCGTGGTTTCTATCAGTTCCGTCAGTTGCACAGTGTCCTCTCAGGTGTTCGCGCCCGCCGCTCGCGATTCACCCGCGGGCGCGCGCCTTAGCCGGCGCAGGAAGCGCTACCCGAGATGCCTAACCGTTTCAGCAAAAAAAAATGGGCGGAACGCCCATCTTCTTACTGGTGGTCGCACCTGAGCCGCACATTGAATCCGTACGCCCAGCGACTCTGCGATTATAGCGATTTTTGGCGCAAACGCCAAGCCAGCCGGTAAAAGCAGCGCGCCGGCCGCCTTTACGGACCGAAAATGCGAAATCGGGCTGCCCGATCGACCGAAACCAACTATCGAACCGGTGATCGCCGTTGTCGCGGTACGCGACATCATAGATGCAGCCGAAATCCATCAATGCAATGCGTCGCGTCGACAAAACCGGCCGAACGCCGGTCGGACCGGCGAGCCGGCAGCCTCGCGCCGCCGCACGCCAATCCAGTCAATAGACGCTTAGCGGCTACGCGTACGACTGCGCTGCGGACGCTGACCGCCGCGCGGGCCGCCGCCGTTGCCGCCGTCGGCGCGATTGCCGTTCGGATTGCGATTGCCGCCACCCTTGCTGCCGCCGCGCTTGCCGCCCGCGCCATCGCGCTTGGGGCCGGCGCCATACGACATGCGATTGCCGTCGACATCGCGACCGCCGCCGGTGCGATTGCCGTCGCGCCCGCCACCTACGCGATTGCCATCGCGGCCGCCGCCCGGACGACTACCGTAGCCCGACGGCGCAACCGGCAGGCTACCGTAGCCGCTCAAGCCCGGCAGGCCCGGCCCGCCGCGTCGGCCACCGCCGCGACGCGGCTGGTCGAGTTGCCCGTGCGTCGTCAGCACCGGCTCGCGGCTGATGAAGCCCATCGACGTCTGCATCGGATCGGGCTGGCGACGCTCGGTCGGACCGGCGCCGCCGCGCTTGCCCTTCTCCTCGGACGGCGCCTTCAGGCCGACGGTCGCCATCAGCTTGCGCACCTGCGCGTCGTCGAGCTCTTCCCAACGGCCACGCTTCAGGCCGCGCGGCAGCGGAATCGGGCCGTGACGCGTACGGATCAGCCGGCTTACCATCAGGCCGACCGCCTCGAACATCCGGCGCACTTCGCGGTTGCGGCCTTCGGCCAGCGCGACGTGATACCAGTGGTTCGTGCCTTCGCCGCCGCCATCGCGGATGCGCAGGAAATTCGCCGGACCGTCGTCGAGCTCGACGCCGTGCAGCAGCTTCTGCCGCATCCCTTCGGACAGCTCGCCGACGACGCGCACCGCGTACTCGCGCTCGACGCTGTAGCGCGGATGCATGAAGCGGTTCGCGAGGTCGCCGGAGGTCGTCAGCATCAGCAGACCTTCGGTATTGAAGTCGAGACGGCCCACCGCAAGCCATTTCGCCGTCTTCATCGGCGGCAGACGGTCGAACACCGACGGACGGCCTTCCGGATCCGCGTGGCTGACGATTTCGCCCGTCGGCTTGTGATACAGCAGCACGCGCGGCGGCTTGTTCGGCAGCTTGCGCTTGACCGGCTTGCCGTTGATCCGCACCTGGTCGGTCGGCATGATCCGCTGGCCGATGTGCGCGGGTTCGCCGTTCACCGACACGCGGCCGGCGACGATCAGTTCTTCCATTTCCCGGCGCGAACCCATGCCGGCTTCCGCCAGCACCTTGTGGAGCTTCGGCGCATCGTCGTCCGGCGACAGCACACGCTTGTTCGCAGGCTGATTGCGGCCACGGCGCAGCATCGGCGCTCGCACGCCGCTACCGCCCGCGGAGTTGTCCGCGTCGAACGCGGGCGACGTCACGTACGCGAACAGTTCGTCCTCGGACGCATCGCCTTCCATGGCTTTCGCCAAGCCACCTTCGGCCTTCGATGCACCGCGACGGCCCTGGCCGCCCTGGCCACCCTTGGCCGCGCCTTCACGCTTGCCGGCCGGCTTGCGGCCGCCCTTGGCCGCGCCTTCCTTGCGCGGCGCACGCGCCGGCTGCGCGTCGGCAGCGTCGGCCGGCTGCGCATCCGCGCCCTCGGCGCCCTGCTGCTCGCCTTCGGCGCCCTTCGACTTGGCCGCCGCGCGACGCCGCGCGATCAGGCTGCGCGGGCCGCGCCGCAGACCGCGGCGGGGACGCTCGTCGCCACCCGCGGCCGAAGCATCCTGCTCCGGCGCATCGTCGGCACGCGCTGCCTGCACGGCAGGCGCGGACGATTCAATATCGTGGATATCTGTCAAAACAACCTCAAAATGTCAGGTCTCGCGCCCGGCGCGGGCGCGGCAAGAAGTTGGCCGCGATCAGGCGCGACGCTGTTTGGGTTCTGCTTCGTCGTCCGGCAGCGCGTCGGCGCCGATGGGCGCACTGGCGCTTCGTACGGCATCCGCGAGACTGTCGGACGTGTCGTCCAGCGTCTCGTCGTCCGCGGGACCGGAACGGGAGGCGTCGGCCCGATCGGCCTCGCCGGGCATGTCGCCGGCCGCTTCCGCTCCGTCTCCGGCAGCCGCTTCGGCGGCCGGCTTGCGATCTTCCTCGCTCCAATCCGCACGCTGCGGCTCGGGCTGCACACCGGTCGGCACTGCTTCGGCGCCGACCTGCTCCGTATGTTCCGTTTGCCCGCGATCGGCGTCGAGCGTATCGCGACTCGGAATTTCGTGCGTCGACGCGACGTCGGCCGGCACCTCGGCCGACTGGCCGTCGGGCGCTTCATCCGTGAGCGCCTGCGGCATGTCGGCCGCCGTATCGCTGGCCACCGGCATGTCACCGTCGAAATCCATCGCCTGCTGCGCGAGCAGCGCGGCCTCGATGTTCGCGGCCGGCTCTTCGAGCGCCGGCAGGTCGTCGAGCGCCTTCAGGCCGAGATCGTCGAGAAACTGCTTGGTCGTCGCATACAGCGCCGGACGCCCCGGCACGTCGCGATGACCGATCACCTCGATCCAGCCGCGATCCTCGAGCTGCTTGACCACCTGCGTGTTGACCGTGACGCCGCGAATCTCCTCGATGTCGCCGCGCGTGACGGGCTGCCGGTACGCAATGATCGCGAGCGTTTCGAGCACCGCGCGCGAATATTTCGGCGGCTTCTCGGGATGCAGGCGATCCAGATAATGACGCATCGCCGGCTTGCTCTGAAAGCGCCATCCGGTCGCCAGCGCCACCAGTTCGACACCGCGACCGGACCAATCCTGTTTCAGATCTTCGAGCAACGTGCGGACCGTGTCAGCCGACACGCCGTCGGCAAAGAGCTTGCGCAAATCGCCGAGCTTCAGCGGTTCCTGCGCACAGATCAAAGCAGTCTCGAGGACGATCTTCGCCTCTTGGGTATTCATGCAGCTAGGCCAGACCCTGTGGTCAAACGAACCGGATCAACAAACAGACGAAAGGAACGGAAGACGCGCTCGCCCGATTCTGATCGGTCATATTGATGGGAGCACGAACCGGGGGCGGCGAACCAACTTCAGGCCAGGCCCAAACCGGACGGAACAGCACGGCTCAACGACGGAACCGCGTGACTGAACGCCATATTACGCAAAATTGCCCGGTGCGTAAAGATGAGCGGAACAGGCCGCCGCACGGCGCGGCGCCCGCTCCGTCCCCGCTTCAGCGGGCGCCCGCGCCGTGCGCAAGGAACCGGCGTAGCCGCTCGACGCCCGCGTCGAGCCGCGCCGGATCGCACGCATAACACCAGCGCACGAACCCCTCTCCCTCCGGGCCGAACGCACGACCGGGCGCAAGGCCGAGCCCCGCGTCGCGCACCAGCGTCTTGCAGAACGCCAGGCTGTCGGCCGCGCCCGGCAGTCGCAGGAACAGGTACATCGCGCCCGGCGGAGGCGGCACGTCGACGCCCGGCAGCGTCCGCAGCGCGGCGACCAGGTGATCGCGCGCGTCGCGCAGCGCCGTGACGAACGACCGCACGAACGGCTCGCCGTCTCGCAACGCGACCTCGGCCGCAGCCTGAACGAAGCCCGGCGCACACGACGTGTTGTATTCGACGAGCTTCGACAGGTCGGCCATCACCGATGCCGGCGCAACCAGCCATCCGAGCCGCCAGCCCGTCATCGCCCACGCCTTCGAGAATGAATTCACGACCACGACGCGCTCGTCGCGAGACGCGATATCGAGGAACGACGGCGCGCCGCCCTCGTCGAATGCAAGCCGCTCGTACACCTCGTCGGCGACCAGCCAGATGCCGTGACGACGGCAATGGGCGAGCACGGCCCGCTGATCGTCGCGCGACATCGTCCAGCCGGTCGGGTTGTTCGGCGAATTGATCAGCAGCATCCGCGTATCGGGCGTCAGCGCCGCGAGCAGCCGGCCGACATCGAGTTGCCAACCCGCGTCGCCATAGCCGAGCGGCACGCACTCGACCTGCGCGCCGAGGATCTTCGGAATCTCGACGAGATTCGGCCACAGCGGCGTGACCGCGACGACACGCTCGCCCGGCCCGACCAGCATCTGGGCAGTCAGCATCAGCGCACTCACGCCCGAACTCGTCACGGCCACCGTATCGGCCGCCGTCGCACCGTGACGCGCGCCGACATAGGCGGCGATCGCGTCGCGCAGCGCCGCCGTGCCGAGATTGTGCGTGTAGAAGGTCGCGCCGTCGCGCAGCGCCGCCGCCGCGGCGTCGCGGATGAAGTCCGGTGTCACGCGGTCGGATTCGCCGAACCAGAACGGCAGCATGTCCGGCACGCCGAAACCGGCGTTTGCGACCTCGCGGATCAGCGACGGACGCAGCGCGTGCACCGTGGCACGCGCCGCCGGCTCATCGTTCGCCGGGAAAAAACCTGCGGAATGCGTCATCGAGAACCATCGCCCCAGGAACACGGTCCGCGTAGTGTACCGGCCGGCAAGCCGGACCGGCGCAACGTCAGTCGAGATCCTCGGCCCTCGCCGGCATCTGCCGCACGAGCTCCCAGATCGCTTGCGCGGCGGGCGACAACGACCGGTCGCGGCGGCGCACCAGTTCGACGGTGCGTTCGGTACGCGGCGTGAGCGGCCGCGCGACGAGCGTCGAGCCGGCCGGCAGCGGCAGCGACAGCCACGGCTGCACGCTCACGCCGACACCGGCCTCGACCAGCCCGAACACGGTCGCCGAATGCCCGAGTTCCTGCATGACCGTCGCGTTGACGCGATGCGTGGCCAGCGCCGCATCGATCAGCGGCCGGCTGCCCGATGCGTGATCGAGCAATACGAGGCGCTCGCCGTCCAGCGCAGTCCACGGCACCTCGGCCCGTGCCGCGAGCGGATGGTCGGCGCGCGCGACAAGGCAGAACGAATCGGTCATCAGCGGCTCGCAGACGAGATCGGCGACCGTCAGCGGCCCGATCACGACGCCGAAGTCGACTTCGCTCGATTTCACCTTGCGCAGCACGTCGCTCTGCACGTCGTCGCGCAGGCCGAGCGTGACGAACGGGAACTGGCGCTCGCACGACGCCACCACGCGCGGCATCAGCCTGCATGCGATCGTCGGGCTTGCCGCGACGACCACGCGCCCGCGGCGCTGCTCGCCGATCTCGCGAATCTCGCGCAGCGTGTCGTCGAGATCGTCGAGCAAGCGCGACACGCTCGCGATCAGGTTCGCACCGACGTCGGTCAGTTGCACGTCGCGCGTCGTGCGGTCGATCAGCTTCAGCCCGAGTTCGGCCTCGAGCTCTCGCACGCAACGGCTGACGGCGGACTGGGTGAGCCCGATCTCGTCACCCGCCCGGCTGAAGCTCTTGAGCCGCGCGACTTCGATGAATACGCGAAGCTGGCGCAGCGTAACGTTCATGTCCCGACCTCATCAATCATCGATATCGATGCGGGATTCTAATGTGCGAAACCGGCTTCGGCGAACGAATCGGCACCCGCCGCCCATGTTTCGCTGCGGTGCAATACATTCGCAAACGCACGTGACATGGGCGAATTGCACAAGATTGGTGATTGTCCCGATTTGCTCACGGGTTATTTTGGCGTCTTATACGCCCCTAGCTGACTTAGCCGTTAGCTCGCTGCCAAGCGGCTCTCGAGGGATTCACCTCCGACATGGCACGCTTCGTGCATTACCTTGCGCACAGGGTGCAGGTTTCGTCGGACGGAAGAGCAGAAACGCCGCTGCCGGCCAACCGGACGCCCCCACCCGGCACTCGACGATCGAGTGCTTGAAGAGTGCGCGGCGCAGGGCAGCGCACCGGAGTTAGCTTCGCTGAGGTGAGGACATGATGCTGTTCGACGATTTGAGAGATAACGAATGGGCGCTGGTCGAGGGTTTGTTTTGCTCGGAGCCCGCACGGAGTGAGCGGCGCGGCCGTCCCCGCGTGGAAGCCCGCTCGGTGGTCAACGCCGTGCTGTGGGTGCTGTCGACGGGGGAAGGCTGGTCGAAACTGCCGGGCCGCTATCCGTCCCCGCCGACCTGCCGCCGCCGCTTCGACGAATGGCAGGCGGACGGTACGCTCGCCGAAATCGTGAAGCGACTCGGCACGAGCGGCCGGCAGATCTCGCTGCGCGGACGCATCGGCGCAAGCGCGGCGAAGCCGCCCGCCCCGCCGAGCCGCGACCGGCTGCGCGGCGCCTTCTGGACCAACCCGGAATCCTGGCGCGCACCCGTCAAGATGGCGTAACAAATGCTCGATCGGGCGGCTTCGGCCGCCCGGTTTCTTTCTGCGACGCGACCTTTTCGCGACGCATGCCTCGCCGTCGATTACCGTTGTCGTGCCGCGAAACAACTATTTACCAATATTTACAGCAAGCCTGCACTCCCACGCTTACCTTAGCGACATATCAACAGGCCGCACTGACGGCTTGAAGGGAGCCCCGCCATGAAAACAATGTCACTGCTCGTTGCATGCGGCATTGTCGTTTCCGTGGCGCTGAGCACTCCCGTCCATGCCGACGATCGCGCGAAGCCACCCCACCGCCAGCAGGATCACAGGAACACCTTTCGACAGCCGCCGTCCGCGAACCCGTCCAGCCGGCAAACCGTGCCGCGCGGCGACTTGCGCGGCGACATAGCCAGCAATGCGCGGGCGCGAATCGGCTCACAGCCGCCGGGCGTGCCGCGTCATCCTTAGCCCTGCCGATTTCGAGATTTCGCCAAAGAAAATGCCCGCATCCGGGAACTGCGCCGCATGCGACGAGTCACATCGTTGCCATGAGCACAGCGTGGCAGCAGCAAAAGTATCCGGTACGCCCGTATCCTCGCGATACGGGCTTTTTTTTGCATCGCCGTCCCGTGCGGCGATGCACGGAACGGGATGGAGAGCCGCTAAAGACGACTTTCAAGAATCGCCACGGCGCTCGCTTCGCTCAATGCGTAGTCGTCCATGCGGCGATCAGTCCAGGAAAGTAATTTCTCGTCGCGCTCGAGGCGCGAGAATTCGGCGCGGCCGCTGTCGGTCAGTACGGCGATGTCGACCGGTGCATGAAAGCCCGGTGCGGGGGCAACGGTTTTCTGCCTGACCGTGTCCATCAGGCCGAGCGAACGGAGATACTCGAACACGCCCGGGCGGCGTGCCCACGGTACCTGGCGGTACTGCACTCGTCTCAATGCGTCGAGCACCGCTTCGTTGGAATACGTGGCCATCTCGATTCTTTCTTAAAGTGCAGCGACAATGCGAAGCGGCGAGCCGGGCGGGGTCTCCGCCCGCCGAAACCGCCACCGATTCTGGAGGCCGACGTTGTTCGGCGTCGCGTCAGGGCCGTATCGTCAGCCGTCCATAAAAAGACACCATACCCCAATCAAATTGATTCTGTTCGATTCATTTGTACTTCTCTTCATCGGTTTCATGCTCTGCCGCAAGCAGCGTCGAACCATTTCCATCGCCGCCGCCGCGCTGTTCTGGCTACTGGCGACGGGCTGGCTCGCGGCGCCGCTCATCGCCTGGACCGAGGCGGGCGTCACGCCGGTCGAGCACCCCGACATGCACGGGCGAACCACGCTGATCCTCCTTGGCGCCGGCACGCGCCGCACCGACTCGGGATTGCAGCCGCCGCCCGACGGCGTCGCGCGCATCCACAAGGTTGCTGCGCTCTATCGCACGTGCCGGCAGCAGGCCGAACGCTGCACCGTGGTGATGTCGGGCGGCGACCCACAGCATCACGGCGACACCGAGGCGGCCGTCTACGGGCGCCAGCTCGTCGCACAGGGCGTGGCGCCGGCCGACCTCGTGCTCGAACCGAACAGCCGCACAACCTACGAAAACGCGAAATTCACTGCATCTATACTACGCTCACAGTATGACGACGCGCGCGTTCTCGTCACGTCGTCGTATCAGATGCGCCGGGCGCTGCTCGATTTCCGCCGTTTCGGCATCGATCCGCAGCCCGTTTATGCGAACCTCCGACGTGCGCAAACGGGCTGGTTGCCGCGCTGGCGCAATGTGGCGAACGCCGAGCAGGCGCTGCACGAGCTGGTCGGAATCTCGCAATTCCACGTGTATCGCTGGCTCGGCTGGTTCTGACGATACCGCGAAAATCGCTGCACCACCCCGCATGGCAGATGCGTGACGCAGTGCGCGAAGTGTTGCGCGACTTCAACGGGGCCTTGCGTCGTGCGCCGATCCGATGCACATTGATCCGTCACTTTTGTTACACTCGACACGCACTCGATTGCAGTCGCCAGACAAAACGGCACACTCGGGTTCATCACCACTTAGCGGAGGTAAAGCAATGAAGAAGACGTCCCTGGCTATCCTGGTAGCGATGTCGGCGCTGACTGGCGCAGCGTATGCGCAAGAGAGCACGCAGATCCAGACCATCACCGATCCGGCCAAGATCGCCGAGATCGAGCAGCGTGCACAAGCGCTGCAACAGCAGCAAGCGGCCGAAGCGGCTCAGCCGGCGGCGCAGGAAGAGCATCACCACGGCAAGAAGGCTGCGCATCACAAGGCAGCGAAGAAGGCCGGCAAGAAGGCGAAGGCTGCAGACGCTGCCAGCCAGTAAGTTCGGCGGCACCGTACCAGCGACAAGCCGAATCCGGGCAACCGGGTTCGGCTTTTTTGGTTGCGGCACCCGCGCGCTGTGCTAAAGTCGCGCACCGAAATTTTCCACCCGTGCGCACCCCGGTGCGGAGGACAGCATGAGTAACATTCAACTCGACATCGAGTGGACCGAAGCCGCCACTCGCCGGATCAAGCAACTGATGCCCCGCGGCTCGGACGACGCGTTTCTCGCGCTGCCGCCGATCGAGTGCCTGCCGATGGAGGGCGACGTGCTGTTCCTCGGCCCGCAAGGCAAGCAGCAACCGTTCATCGTTGCCGAGCGCCAGTATCACCATGACGGCGACGCCGACTGGACGATCATCCTGATCCTCGACGTACCCAGCGCGTCGCACTGACGCGCGGCCGCGACCGGACACGTCCGGTCGCTCCACCCGGCTCGACTCAGACGAGCTTCGACAGCACGCGGATTTCGGAACGTTCGATCCAGTCCGCGGCCGCTTCGCGATAAGCGAGAATATGCGCGGAACGCGCATGCGCGGCCAGCGCCTCCTCGCTCTCCCAACGCTCGATGAATACGAACCGCGCGGGCTCCTTCAGATCCCTGTGCAGGTCGTACTGCAATGCGCCGGCTTCGTTGCGGGTCGGCTCGACGATTCCCTCGAGCGCGGCGCGCAGTTTTTCCTCGGCGCCGGGCTTCGCCACGATCAGCGCCACGACTGCAATTTCCGCCATTCCCGCCTTCTTCCGAAAAAATCCGAGAATACGCGAATCTCGCGCCGCGCATCGGCTACGCCGAGACGGCATGACGACGGCACCAAAAAAATAGCCCGCGCTTCAGAGAAGCGCGGGCGAAACCGTCGCCCTACGAGGATAGGCGACGGGGCCATCGAGATCCGCACGCTGGCGCGGATCGTCATCTGTTGTGCCGACGCTTGTCGCGTCGGCATGTGAAGGCGTCGAGACCGTTGTTCGGGCGCTCGCGGCGCATTCCCCGGGCTCTGACGCCATCCTCCCTGTTCTAACGATTCCAACCTATAAAGCAGGTTGCGTGCCAGGCGTCGAACACCCGACATTCCGTTGATTTATAAGGACAATTTTTTAGATCGGCGACAATGTGACACTTGTTTTGTCGTCGTAACGCCCGGATGTTACGTAACGTCACGAGGCGGGGTCGAACCACGCTCCCGCCGCACGCGCCAGCGAGCGACCATGAAAAAAGCCCGCCGGAAGGCGGGCTTTTCAAGGGTGCGGGAAACGCCGGGATCAGCGGAGCTGATTCACGAGCAACCCCATGATCTGCCGAGCCGGCGACGACGTATCGATCGCGCCCGAATCGTCGACGACCGCGACGCGCGTCTGATCGGCCGTGAGCGCCTTCACGTTGACGCGATACTGCTTCGCCTGCTTTTCCTTCTTGCCGTGGAACAGCTGGCTCCAGAAACCCTGCTCCGCCGAGCTCAAATCCTTCGGATCGACGTAGCGCACGAAATACAGGCCCTTCGAGCGATCGCGATCGTCGACCGTGAAGTTCGCGCGATCGAGCGCGAGACCGACATGCAGCCACGACCGGTCGTACGGCTCGCCGAGCGTGACTTCGGACGGCACGGCCGCTTCGGCCGCGTCATTGCCTTGCGCCGACGTGCGCGAGACGTTCTGCGCAGCGATCGCCGCGGCAGCCTTCGACGACGCGTCGGCATCGGCCTTCTTGTCGTTCGGGACCGCGTTGTCCTTGATGTTCGCGATCGGCGGTTCGCCGTTCTTCGCGCGTTGCTCGTTCTGCGCGAGCACGGCCATCAGCCGCTTCAGGTATTCCGTCTCGAGCGCGGGATCGTTCGGCTTCGGTTCCCATTTGCTCGAATCGTTGTTCGCGCCGGTGATCGCCTCGCGCATCCCCTTCTGGCTGATGAACACGTAAGTGCCGCCGTTCGGCGCCGAATCGAGACGCGTGCGGTACTTGTTGCGCTCGGCCGTCACGTACGAATTGCCCATCGCCTTCGAGATCACGCTGCGGATCAGGCCGTCGTTGATCTGCGGATGGGTTTCGTTCCAGTCGGTTTCCATCACGCCCTTGTCGCGCTGGTCGACGACGAGCAGGAAGCCCTGCTCCTGCCAGAAACGGCGAACCTGCGGCCAGATCGCGGCCGGCTGCTTGCCGTCGATCACGAGCCAGCTTTCGGTGCCGTCGCGCTGGATATGCATGCCGGCCACGGCCGGCGCGACGGTGTCCAGCGCGGGCGCAGCCTGCTGGACCTGCTTGAGCGCGGACAGGGAAGTCGCGCCGCCCTGGGGCGGCAGCGAACGCTGATCGGCCGTCTCGTCGAGCATGTTGGGCGGCACTGCGAGCGACGCTTCCTTCGATTTCGAATCGCTCTTGTAGTCCACTTTCGTGGGCGACGACGTACCGCAACCGGCGACGAGCGCGCCGGTGGCGAGCACTGCAGCGAACCGCATGGTAAGACGAAGATCAGTCATGTTCGGGGAATCCTCTTCCGCTAAATCACGGCGCTTTCCGTGGATCAACCTTGCATTTTACCGGGGCCGCGCCGCGATGTGCAAAAAAGCGACCGCCAAGAAAAAACCCGCGTCAGCCTGAGCTGACGCGGGTTCTTGTCTGGTCGGGGCGAGAGGATTTGAACCTCCGACCACCTGCACCCCATGCAGGTACGCTACCAGGCTGCGCTACGCCCCGAAAGAAAAAAATTATAACAGACAGTTCCTCGATTTAGAACGGGTCGCATGCATTTTGTGAATGTTCTCGTGAAATTTTTTGGCGCGATGGTGCCGATGCAAGCAATCTGCGGCGCCGGTTCCCCACCTGCGTCACCGCTTGCGTGCGACGCAGATGACCGTCAGGCCGGCGACGCGATTGAAGCGGAACATCGGCAACTCGATGCGGCAGATCGTCTTGAGCAAGCCGTTGACGAACGGATGATGACGACGCAATTGCGACGCAGGCACGCGCGGATGCGAACGCGCGCGCTCGCCCAGCCGCAACGCGGCCGCGAGCGGAAACGTGAGACCGAAATAATAGGCGCCGTGCTCGACGTCGAGCCCTGCACGCCGGGTCACGTCCTCGAGGCCGCCGAGCGTATATCTGCGCCTGTGCTCGAGGAAATCGTCGTGGCCGCTCCACAGGAACTGGAACGCCGGCACCGTGATCAGGAACCGGCTGCCCGGAGGCGCACCCTTCACATACTGCATCAGCAGCCCGACATCGTCGTCGACATGTTCGAGCACGTCCATCAGCAACACGAGATCGGCATCGAATCGATCGACAGACCGCCGAAAGTGGATGGGCTTGCCGGCCGCCTCGCCGTCGCTGTCGTCGGCGTAGCTCGTATCGACGCACCATGCTTCCGTCGCCTGCGTGCGCTCGAGCAGATGCTGCGAGAAAAAGCCGGAACCCGCACCGACGTCGAGTATGCGGTTCGCGCCCGACGCACCCAGGAACCGGCGAATTGCGCTCGCCTTCGACGCGTAGTACCAGTGGTCGCCCACCCCCGCACCCAGTACGTCGACTTCCTTCAGGTCCATGGCGCTTCCCCGTGATGGCTGCCGTGTTGTGACACCAGCCATTGATGCCGATCTTACCTCGCCGCCAGCGTCGATCGTATCCGTCGATGCCCGGGGGCCGCGCCGCTCGGGCATCGGGTGAAACCCGCGCCGGCCAAGGCCGGTCGCGGGTTTTCAGGGCCGCTTCGACAGACGCCGACCGCCGCGCCGGACAAACCAAACGACCGTTTGAACCAGCCGTCCATCCCCCGCGAATCCGTTGTCTGGCCGCCCGCCGGCGCGCCGCACCGGTATGCCCGTTGTTTGGTAACGCCGCTCTAGCACGCTATGACACACTGCACGGCATCGACGCCCGCGCCGTGCAATAGCGCGTCGCCGTCGATCAAGACAAGACATGGAGACAGACGATGCGGAATGCGGTCCGGCGCGGCCATCGCTCGCCTTTGGCAATTTTCGACTGGGTTTCCGGCCTGCGACGCACGGCCGCCGCGGGGTCGCGCACGACATCCCGCGTGTTCGGCTGCAGCGCGCTGGCGCTCGCGCTGCTTTGCACCGGCTGCGCGGAATCGGCCGCGCAACGCGACAGCAATACATCCATCGCGTCGACGAAGATCGAGCGCACCAAGGCCGAGCGGCTCGCGCACGAGCAGCAGATCGCGCGTACCGTGCCGTCGCTCGCATCGATCAGCCTCACGCAACCGCGCCCGTTCACGCTGCGCGACTCGGGCCAGAACGGCGCGATGACGTTCCTGCGCGACGTCGATTTCCGCGTCGTCAACAACCTCGGCTTCTTCATCCATCAGTTGTCCGCCACGCTCGTACCGACGCAGGCCGGCGCGCCGATCGTGTTCGACGACCCGACGAGCTTCGAGATCGACGTGCACGAAGGCACGGTCACGCTCGACAACGCGAAGCTGACCGCCCTCTTCAACACCTACATCTTCGGCTATCGCAACGCGCCGCTGCGCAAGCTCGCGGTGTCGGCCGGCGACGGCGTGATCCATCTGCAAGGCGAGATGCAGCGCGACGGCTGGGTACCGTTCTCGCTGACCGGCACGCTCGCGATCCGCGACGGCAGCCAGCTCGTGTTCCACCCGACCGGCGTGCGCGTGTCGGGCATCGACGCCCAGCCGGTGATGCGCGCGGCCAACGTGAAAATGGCCGACCTGCTGAAGGTGCAGACACCGATCGCGCAACTCGCCGGCGACGATCTCGTGATGGCGGTCGACAAGCTGATGCCGCCGCCGCGCCTGAAACTCACGATCACCGCCGTGCGCGTGACGCCGGCGGGCCTTGACCTGAAGCTCGACGACGGCACGCGTGCCGGCTTCGCGATGCCCGCGAATGCCCCGCAGCAGGCGATGTATATCCGCGGCGGCGACGTGAAATTCATGCGCTCGATGCCGATGAACGCGGATATCCTGATCGGTCCGATCGACTCGTCGAGGCGCGACCAGACGTTCGTGTTCGACCTGTATCACTATCGAGACCAGGTGTCGGCCGGCTACTTCAACTTCGACGAAAGCGGCGCGATGGCGATCCGGATGCCATCGTATACGGGCCCGGCGAGCGGCGCGCTGCTCGGCAACGCCGCGGCGCGCCTGAACGACAGCTTCCTCGCCGCGCAGCAGAATACGCTGCGCGACGTGCGGCAGCACTGGGAAGCGTACGCGCTCGCGGCGGACGCGGCGCGGCCCGGCATGCAGAAGGTCGCGATGCGGCGCACGTCGACGACGCCGTTCAACGAACGGCACGTGTCGAACCGCAACCCGACGATCCACCTGCGCAACGTCGACTTCAACCTGTCCGGAGATATCGGCTTTCATGTCGAAGATCTCGACGTGGAGCTCGTGTCGAAGCGCCCGGGCGAACCCGTCGATCTCGACGATCCCAACCAGTACGACATCCGCATTCTCGGCGGCACGGTCGTCGAGTCGTGGAAGGCGATGTCGGCGCTCTTCAACGACTATCTGCTCGACTATTCGCCGCGTTCGCTGAACGACCTGCAATTGAGCGCGGACGGCCAGAACCTGCGCGTCCGGGGCGGCATCAAGCTGTGGAATCATGTGCCGGGCGTCTGGCTGCCGACCGACATGAAGGGCTCGCTGACGGTGCTCGACGACCGCCACCTCGCATTCAAGCCGTCGCAGGTGTCGGTGCTCGGCATCCCGCAGGCGACGCTGCTGCGCTCGCTCGGCATCGAGCTCGCGTCGCTGACGCCGTTGCAGCGGCGCGGCGCGGAACTGCGCGGCGACACGCTCGTGCTCGACCAGTACACGGTGTTCCCTCCGCCCGTGCTGAACGGCAAGCTCGGCCAGGCAACGGTCGAGCGCGACGGATTGCGGCTCACGTTCCGGCGCGCCGCAAGTGCACCCGCGCCGAAGCGGCCGCAGATCGACGCGCCGAGCTACATGTGGATGGAAGGCGGCGACATGAAGATGTTCAACGTGCTCGAACTGAACGTGCGCGCGCTGATCCGGAATTCGGCCGAGGCCGGCCCGATGCGGTTCGACCTGTACGGGTATCGCAGCCAGGTCGCGCAAGGCTCGGTGCGGATGCTGCCGGACGGCACGCTGGTCGTCGACATGGGGCAGAAGAATCCGCTCGCGTCGCGCTGATCCGCGTGCAGGGCACGCATGAAAAAAGCCCGGTGGCAGGTCGCCAACCGGGCTTTCCAATGCATCTTGCGCGCCGTGCGCTCAATCGCGTTTCAGTCCGTCGATCACGTCCAGCAACGCCTGCCGCAACGCGATGACGTCGACGGTCGCGCCCGGCTTGATCGCCCCGCGCGCATCGACGGCCCGCGCATCGGGTTCGACCGGCTCCGCCGCGGCCCGCTCGCTGCCCGGCGAATCGAGCCGGTTGCGCGCACCGTTGATCGTGAAGCCCTGCTCGTACAGCAACTCGCGAATCCGCCGGATCAGCAGCACTTCGTGATGCTGGTAATACCGACGATTGCCGCGCCGCTTCACCGGCCGCAACTGAGTGAACTCCTGTTCCCAGTAACGCAGCACATGTGGTTTGACCCCGCACAGTTCGCTAACTTCGCCGATCGTGAAGTAGCGCTTCGCGGGAATCGGAGGCAAGACGACTTTCTCAACCGTGGTGGTCATCGTCGGTTAACCGTCGGTAAAGGGTGCGCGGCGGCCGCGCGGGGCGTGGGCGCGCGTATTACTCCGCGCCGTTTTCGACCAGCGCCTTCAGCTTCTGGCTCGCGTGGAAGGTTACCACCCGGCGGGCCGCGATCGGAATCGCCTCGCCCGTCTTCGGATTGCGGCCCGGACGCTGCGGCTTGTCGCGCAACTGGAAATTGCCGAACCCCGACAGCTTGACGCTTTCGCCGTTTTCGAGCGCGTCGCGGATCACTTCGAAAAACGCCTCGACCATGTCCTTCGCTTCACGCTTGTTCAGCCCGACGCTGTCGAACAGCAGCTCCGCCAGCTCCGCCTTCGTCAGCGTCGGCGTCTCGGTGGACGCCGGCGCCGAAGCGTCGCGGTTCATCGCGCTGCGTTGCGCCGTCAGGAGGGCTTCGAATTCACTCGAGGTCATGTCGTTCATATCTGCCATACAGCGCGTTGAATCAAAACTTACGATGGAAACAAGCCGCCCGCGAACGGGCCGGCCCCTCTCCTCAGCCGCGCAGGCGCGCGCCGGCACGAGCCATCCGCTCGACCAGCGTCTGGATCGCCTGATCGACGATCTCGTCCTGCAGCGTGCCAGCCGCGTCCTGCAGCGTCACGCGGAAGGCAAGGCTCTTCTCGTTCGCGGCAAGACCACCGGAAGTGTTTGATTTTGCACGAAATTCGTCGAAGAGTACAACCTTCTGAACGAATCGGCAGGCCTCTTCGGCAAGCGCCTTCTTCATTTCGTCGAAAAGTGCCTGAACCTCGACCGCCTGATCGACGACGACGGCGATATCGCGACGGACCGGCGGGAATTTCGACACGTCGGTCGGCGCGGGCAGCGCACGCGTAGTCAGCGCGTCGGCATCGATCTCGAACATCACCGGCGCGTGCGGCAGCTCGTACTTCTGCATCAGGCGCGGATGCAGCTCACCGATCCAGCCGACCGCGCGGCCATCGACCTCGATGCGTGCGCTGCGGCCCGGATGAAGGGCCGGATGCTCGGCCTTCACGAAGCGTGCAACCGCCGGCGCGAGCAGCGCTTCGAGATCGCCCTTCACGTCGAAGAAATCGACCGCGCGGGTCGCCGCACCCCATTGCTCGTCGAGTGCCGGACCATACGCCAGCGCGCCGACGCGCTTCGGCTGCGCGTGACCTTCGACCGCCAGCTCGCCGGCCTTCACCGACGGATCGGCGACGAACACGCGCCCCGATTCGAACACGCGCACGCGATCGGCGCGGCGGTTCAGGTTGTGACGCAGCACGGCGATCAGGCTGCCGAACAGCGTCGTGCGCATCACCGAAAGCTGGCTCGCGATCGGGTTCAGCAGCCGGATCGGGTTGTCGTTGCCCGCGAAATCGTGCTCCCACTCCGCATCGACGAAGCTGAAGTTGACGGTTTCCGCGTAGTCGCGCGCGGCGAGCGCGTGACGGATATCGTGGATCGAACGCCGCGTCTCGTTGGTCGCGCGCATTTCGCTCGTCGCGACCGGCGGCCGCGCCGGGATCTTCTCGAAGCCGTAGATGCGCGCCACTTCCTCGATCAGGTCTTCCTCGATCTCGATGTCGAAGCGGTGCGACGGCGGCGTGACGAGGAACGCGTCGTCTTCACGCTCGAACGGCAGGCCGAGACGCGTGAAGATGTTCGCGATCTCGTCGGCGTCGATCTTCACGCCGATGATGCGGTTCGCGCGCGACACGCGCATCTTCACCGGCGCGCGCTGCGGCAGGTTCACCTCCTGATCGTCGACCGGGCCGGCCTTGCCGCCGCAGATCTCGAGGATCAGTTGCGTGATGCGCTCGACGTGCTCGACGGTCGTCGCGTAATCGACGCCGCGCTCGAAGCGATGGGCCGCATCGGTCGAGAAGTTGTACTTGCGCGCGCGGCCGCGGATGCTGTCCGGCCACCAGAACGCGGCTTCCAGGTAGATGTTGGTCGTATCGAGCGTGACGGCCGTGCTGTCGCCGCCCATGATGCCGGCCAGGCTTTCGACCTGGGCGGCGTCCGCAATCACGCCGACCGTTTCGTCGAGTTCGACCGTGTTTCCGTTGAGCAACTTCAGCGATTCGCCGCGCTTGCCCCAACGCACTTCGATGCCGCCGTGGATCTTGTCGAGATCGAACACGTGCGACGGGCGGCCGAGTTCGAACATCACGTAGTTCGAGATGTCGACGAGCGCGGACACGCTGCGCTGGCCCGCGCGCTCGAGGCGCTCGACCATCCATTGCGGCGTCTTTGCGCGCGCGTTCACGCCGCGGATCACGCGGCCCGAGAAGCGGCCGCACAGATCGGGCGCGGCAATGCGCACCGGCAGCGTTTCGTCGAGCTCGACATGCACCGGGCGAATATCGACCGGCGTCAGCGGCGCGCCGGTGATCGCGGCCGTCTCGCGGGCGATACCGAACACCGACAGGCAGTCGGCCTTGTTCGGCGTCAGCTTGATTTCGAAGATCGTGTCGTCGAGATTGAGGGTTTCGCGGATGTCCTGGCCGACCGGCGTGTCTTCCGGCAGGATCAGCAGCCCGCTGTGATCCTCGGACAATTTCAGCTCGCGCGCCGAGCACAGCATCCCCTGGCTTTCCACGCCGCGCAGCTTCGACAGCTTGATCGCGAACGGCTTGCCGCCCTCTTCCGCCGGCGGCAGTTCCGCGCCGACCAGCGCGACCGGCACCTTGATGCCCGGCGCCACGTTCGGCGCGCCGCAGACGATGTTCAGCGTCGCGCCGGTGCCGGCGTCGACCTGGCAGACATTGAGCTTGTCCGCATCCGGATGCTTGACGACTTCGAGCACGCGGCCGACGACGATCTTCGACGTCGGCCGCGCAGCCTTGCTCAGCGATTCGACTTCGAGCCCCGCCATCGTCAGCGCGTGCGACAGTTCGTCGGTCGTCAGCTGCGGGTCGACAAAGGTTCTCAACCAGGATTCAGGGAATTGCATGGATGTCTACGTTCGAAACAGGTTAGATCGACGCCCGGGCCCCTCGGAAACGTCCGTCGGGGCGTGCGCGGGCACAGGTCGGCGCGGCGAGCGGCGTTATGCGAACTGGCGCAGGAAACGCAGGTCGTTCTCGAAGAACAGCCGCAGATCCTGGACGCCGTAACGCAGCATCGTCAGGCGCTCGAGGCCGCTGCCGAACGCGAAACCGATGTAGCGCTCGGGGTCGAGGCCCATGTTGCGGATCACGGTCGGATGCACCTGCCCGGAGCCGGAAATTTCGAGCCACTTGCCGGCGTTCTTGCCTTGCTCGAACATCATGTCGATCTCGGCCGACGGTTCCGTGAACGGGAAATACGACGGACGGAAGCGCACGAGGATGTCGTCGCGCTCGAAGAATTTTTTCAGGAAGTCGGTATAGACGCCCTTGAGATCGGCGAAGCTGATGTTTTCGTCGATCCACAGCCCCTCGACCTGATTGAACATCGGCGAGTGGGTCGCATCGCTGTCGACGCGATACGTGCGCCCCGGCGCGATCACCTTGATCGGCGGACGGTTCATGCGCGCATAACGCACCTGCATCGGGCTCGTGTGCGTGCGCAGCAGCAGCTGGCGGCCGTCGGCATCCTTGCCTTCGACGTAGAAGGTGTCCTGCATCGAACGCGCCGGATGGTTCTCCGGGCTGTTCAGCGACGTGAAGTTGTACCAGTCGGTCTCGATTTCGGGGCCGTCGGCCACGTCGAAACCGATCGAGCCGAAAATCTGTTCGACACGCTCCCACGTGCGCATCACCGGGTGCAGGCTGCCGGCGCCGGCGCCACGGCCCGGCAACGTCACGTCGATCGCTTCGGCGGTGAGGCGCTGATTCAGCAGCGCGTCGGCCAGTGCCTGGCGACGAGCGGTGAGCGCGGCTTCGACCTGCTGCTTCGCGACGTTGATGCGTGCGCCTTCGGTCTTGCGTGCTTCGGGATCGAGCTTGCCGAGGCCCTTCAGCAACTCGGTCAGCGCACCCGATTTACCGAGAAATCGCGCTTTCTCGTTTTCGAGCGTGGTGATGTCGGCAGCCTGTTCGAAGGACTGCTGCGCGTCGGCGACAATCTGGTCCAGATCCATAGATCCCATCATTTCCAACGTCATTCGGTCTTGGCGAGCGAAACCGCCCACCAAACAAAAAAGGGGCTCGGAAGAGCCCCGTTTTCGCTGCAGCGGCCGAGACTACCGGAACCTCGCTGCAACTAACCACGCAGTGCTAATTTCGCAATTAGGCTGCAACGGCGGCTTTCACCTGCTTGACGATCGCAGCAAAAGCAGCCTTGTCGAACACCGCCATGTCGGCCAGCACCTTACGGTCGAGTTCGATCGACGCCTTCTTCAGGCCGTTGATGAACACGCTGTAGGTCATGTCGTGCTGGCGAACTGCCGCGTTGATACGCGTGATCCACAGTGCGCGGAACACACGCTTCTTGTTGCGGCGATCGCGGTACGCGTACTGACCAGCGCGCATCACCGCCTGCTTGGCGATGCGGTAGACGTTATTGCGGCGGCCGCGATAACCCTTGGCCAGGTTGATGATCTTCTTATGGCGGGCCCGTGCGGTTACCCCACGTTTGACTCGAGGCATGTTTCTCTCCTTGGAGTATCAGTTGAGGGTTACGCGAACGGGAGCATCGCGCGGACGGAGTTCAGATCGGAATCGTGAACTGCCGTTGCACCGCGCAGATGGCGCTTGTTCTTCGTGGTTTTCTTGGTCAGGATGTGGCGCTTGAAGGCTTGACCGCGCTTGACGGTACCGCCCGGACGCACCACGAAGCGCTTTGCAGCGCTCTTCTTGGTCTTCATCTTAGGCATGACGAACAACTCCAGTTTATTAGATGGCGATGGGTGTGCGGTTGGCTTGCGCCCTTGACCCGCCCTTCGAAACCCAGTCCACTTGTGTACGGCGACCCGCTTGCGCAGCCGCCGTCGTTGTTGGCACGCCGCCCCGATCGGGCAGCGCGCCGAACCACTGTCGAACCTGCGCGCGATGCGCGCGGGCTCGTTACTTCTTTTTCTTCGGCGAGAGCACCATGATCATCTGGCGCCCTTCCATCTTCGGCATCTGCTCGACCTGGCCGACTTCCTCGAGATCCGTGCGCAGACGCTCGAGCATCCGCATACCGATTTCCTGGTGAGCCATTTCGCGGCCGCGGAAACGCAACGTGATCTTCGTCTTGTCGCCCTCTTCGAGGAAGCGCACGAGATTGCGGAGCTTGACGTTGTAATCCCCGTCATCGGTACCCGGGCGGAACTTGACTTCCTTCACCTGGATGACCTTCTGCTTCAGCTTCGCTTCGTGCTGCTTCTTCGATTCCTGGTACTTGAACTTGCCGTAATCCATCAGACGGCAAACCGGCGGCACCGCTTGCGGCGCGATTTCCACCAGGTCAACATCCAGTTCTTCCGATTTACGGAAAGCATCAGCGAGTTTTACGATACCGAGCGGTTCGTTCTCGATCCCGACCAGGCGCACTTCCGGCGCAGTGATTTCACCGTTGATGCGGTGCGACGACTTATCAGTAGCGATGTTACGTTTCCTCTAAAAATTAAAAAAACGAGCCGCGCTGCCAGGGCGGTTACTTGAACGAGCGCAGGTCTTCCTGCAGACGCTCAACGAAGGCTTCGACCGGCATTACGCCAAGATCGACGCCGCCACGGGCACGCACGGCTACCGTTTGCACATCACGCTCCTTATCGCCCACGACGAGGAGATAAGGCACCTTTTCCAGCGTGTGCTCGCGTATTTTATAGCTAATCTTCTCGTTGCGCAAATCGGCCGCCACTCTAACCCCTTGTTTTTGCAACGATTGGGCCAGGGACTGCGCATATTCGGCCTGACTTTCGGCGATATTGAGCACAATTGCCTGGTACGGCGCGAGCCAGACCGGCATTGCACCAGCATGGTGCTCGATCAAAATGCCGAGGAACCGCTCCATCGACCCGACGATCGCGCGATGCAGCATCACCGGCCGGCGGCGGCTGTTGTCTTCCGCCACGTACTCGGCGCCGAGGCGCTCCGGCAGCACCATGTCGAGCTGCAGCGTGCCGCATTGCCACGAGCGGCCGAGCGCGTCCTTGATGTGGTACTCGATCTTCGGGCCATAGAACGCGCCCTCGCCCGGCAGTTCCTCCCAGGACAGACCGCACGCCGTGAGCGCGTCGCGCAAGCCCTGCTCGGCGCGATCCCACGTTTCGTCGGTGCCCGCACGCTGTTCGGGGCGCAGCGATAGCTTGATGTCGATGTGCTCGAACCCGAAATCCTTGTACACGCTCATCGCCAGCGTGTTGAACGCGATCGACTCGGCGATGAACTGCTCTTCCGTACAGAAGATGTGCGCATCGTCCTGCACGAAGCCGCGCACGCGCATCAGGCCGTGCAGCGCGCCCGATGCCTCGTTGCGGTGGCACGAACCGAATTCCGCGTAACGCAGCGGCAGGTCGCGGTACGAGCGCAGGCCATGCTTGAACACCTGGACGTGGCCCGGGCAGTTCATCGGCTTGATCGCGTAGTCGCGCTTCTCCGACTCCGTCGTGAACATGTTTTCGCGATAGTTCTGCCAGTGGCCCGACGCCTCCCACAGCGAACGGTCCATGATCATCGGCGTCTTGATCTCGAGATAGCCGGCTTCGTTGACGCGGCGGCGCATGTACTGCTCGACCTGCTGCCACAGCGCCCAGCCCTTCGGATGCCAGAACACCATGCCCGGCGACTCTTCCTGCATGTGGAACAGGTCGAGCTGCTTGCCCAGCTTGCGGTGGTCGCGCTTTTCCGCTTCCTCGAGCATGTGCAGGTACTGATCCTGGTCTTCCTTCTTCGTCCAGGCCGTGCCGTAGATGCGCTGCAGCTGCTCGTTCTTCGAATCGCCGCGCCAGTACGCGCCCGCGACCTTCATCAACTTGAAGACCTTCAGCTTGCCGGTGGACGGCACGTGCGGGCCGCGGCACAGATCGGTGAAGCCGCCGTGCGAGTACAGCTTGATTTCGTCGCTTTGCGGAATCGATTCGATGATCTCGGCCTTGTACTTCTCGCCGATGCTGCGGAAGTAACCGGCGGCCTCGTCGCGCGACACGACACGGCGCGTGACCGGCTCGTCCTTCTTCGCGAGTTCCTGCATGCGCTTTTCGATCTTTTCCAGATCTTCCGGCGTAAACGGGCGGTTGTACGAGAAGTCGTAATAGAAACCGTTGTCGATCACCGGGCCGATCGTCACCTGCGCGTCCGGATACAGTTCCTTCACCGCGTATGCGAGCAAGTGGGCGGTCGAGTGACGGATGATGTCGAGGCCGTCGGCATCCTTGTCCGTGACGATCGCGAGCGACGCGTCGCGATCGATCACCGTCGACGTATCGACGAGCTCGCCGTCGAGCTTGCCGCCCAGCGCAGCCTTCGCCAAGCCGGGACCGATGGAGGCCGCAACCTCGGCAACTGTCACCGGATGCTCGTATTGTCGAACTGAGCCGTCAGGCAAGCGTATCGAAACCATAGCAATCTCCGTGATGCCGACAGTGGGCGGCAGACCAGGTACGCGAGTCAAACTCACGCGGGAAAATTCGCGACAAAAAAAATGCGGCCCCGCTTTCGAGGGGCCGCATTCGATACTTCACTCAACTGAAAGGGCGAAAACGTTCCTCGACTAGCGTCGCTCCGAAGTGGTTTCGGTCAACGTTCGCGGTGTCATAACCGTATTCGCCTTGTTCGCGTTGAGTTGTGTACTGCATCGAACGCCCGGAGGCCGGGCATTCTCAATTCGTTGGTAGGCTCGATTGGACTCGAACCAACGACCCCCACCATGTCAAGGTGGTGCTCTAACCAGCTGAGCTACGAGCCTAGAGAAGCCAAGATTATATGGAGTTGCTACCGGCTTGGCAAGCGTTTTATGCGGTTGCAGCAAAATAACGCTGTTCCAACCCCATCACGATTTTCGTCCTGCCCGCACGACGCCCTGCACCTCGCCGAGCAGTGTGCATGCGCGCTGCACCTGCGCCGAATTCGATACCTCGACCGTGAACTGCATGAATGCCGCATTGCGGCGGCTCTGCGTCTTCACGCCCACGACGTTGATCTTTTCCCGCGCGAACACTTCGGAGATATCGCGCAGCAACCCTTGCCGGTCGCTCGCCTCGATCATCAGGTCGACCGGATAGACGGACGCGCCGCGCCCGCCCAGCACGTCGGCCGACCAGGTCGTCTGCAGCACGCGCTCCGGCGCGCGCTCGACCATCCGGCGAAACGTCGGGCAGTCGGTGCGGTGGATCGACATCCCCTTGCCGCGCGTGACGAAACCGCTGATCGGATCGGGCGGCGCCGGACGGCAGCAACGCGCCAGTTGCGTCAGCAGTGCGTCGACGCCCACCACCAGCACGCCGGTCGACGCGCCATGCGCGACGCTCGCGCCGCTGCTGCGCTTCTCGAAATCGGCCGGGGCCTCGGGCGCCGGTTCCGGCGGCGGCGCATCGGACAGCGCGTGCTCGACGTTGCGCAGGCTGAATTCTTCCTTGCCGACGACCGAGAACAGCTCCTCGGGCGACTTGAAGCCGAGCTTCGCGGCGAGATGGTCCAGATTGACCGACGTCTTGCCCTCGCGCTGCAGCGTCTTTTCGACGAGCGCGCGGCCGTGCGCGACGTTTTCTTCCTGCTCGATCGAGTTGAACCACGCACGCACCTTCTGCCGCGCGCGCGAGCTCTTCAGGTAACCGAGCTGGAGGTTCAGCCAGTCGCGCGACGGCCCGCCTTCCTTCACCGCGACGATCTCGACCGTCTGGCCGTTCGCGAGCGACGTGTTCAGCGGCACCATCACGCCGTCGACGCGCGCGCCACGGCAGCGATGGCCGAGCTCGCTGTGCAGGTGATACGCGAAATCGACCGGCGTCGCGCCCTGCGGCAGCGCGATCACGCGCGCCTGCGGCGTCAGCACGTAGATGTGGTCGTCGTCGAGCGACGTTTCGCGCAGTTGCGCCCACGCCTGGTCGCCCGACACTTCGGCGCCGTCCTCGACGTCGTCCTTCCACGCGAGCAACTGGCGCAGCCATGCGATCTTCTCGTCGTACTTGTCGCTCGCCGAGAACTGGCCGCCATAGCCGCGCGCGCCGGCCTCCTTGTAGCGCCAGTGTGCCGCGACGCCATACTCGGCGAAACGATGCATCTCCTGCGTGCGGATCTGCACTTCGAACGCACGGCCGTCGTCGCCGATCACGACCGTATGCAGCGACTTGTAGCCGTTCGGCTTCGGCCGCGAGATGTAGTCGTCGAACTCCTTCGGCACCGGCTGCCACAGGTGATGCACGATGCCGAGCACCGCGTAGCAATCCTTGATGTCCGGCACGATCACGCGAAACGCGCGCACGTCGTACAGCTCGGAGAAATCGAGCTCCTTGCCGCGCATCTTGCGCCAGATACTGTAGATATGCTTCGGCCGGCCGCTGACGTCGGCCTGGATGTTCGCCTCCGCGAGCTCGTGCTGCAGCCGCGCGATCGCCTGCGTGACGTACGCCTCGCGCTCGATGCGCTTCTCGTCGAGCAGCTTCGCGATCCGCTTGTAGGTGACGGGATCCTCGAAGCGGAACGCGAGATCCTCGAGCTCCCACTTCAGTTGCCAGATACCGAGACGATTCGCGAGCGGCGCATAGATCTCGAGCGTCTCGCGCGCAACGTCCGGCGGCGGGTCGATCTTCGCGGCCGCATAGTGGCGCAGCGACTGCAACCGCGACGCGAGCCGGATCAGCACCACGCGGATGTCCTGCGCGAATGCGAGCAGCATCTTGCGCAGCGCCTCGATCTGCGTACGCCGCTCCTGCGCCGCGTCGCGCCCGGCGTCGGGCTTCGCGTTCTGCGCGACGCGCAGGCTGACGGTGCCGAGCCGCAACAGCTTGCGCACGTCGAATACGAGCCGCGCGACTTCGTCGCCGAAACGCTCGGTCAGCTCGCGTTCGGGGTCGCTCAGGTGCGGCGTCAGCACGAACAGCGCGGCGGCCTGCATCGCGGACGGATCGACGTTCAGCGTGCGCATGATCGCCGCCGTGCCCGCCGAGTGATCGGCGAGCAACTCGCCGGACGACAGGCGCGCATCGCCGGCCCGCTCGCGCACGAACGCGAGCACGTCGTCGAACGACGGCGCCGCGACGGAGGATGCGGAAACGGATTCGGTCATTGCACGGCCTGCCGGAATACGATCATCGTCGGATAACGCTCAGCTCCGCTGCGCGGCGACGACGACGATCTCGACGAGCAGCGCCGGATCCGCGAGCTTCGCCTCGACGGTGGCGCGCGGCGGCGTGTTGCCCTGCGCGACCCATGCGTCCCACTCCGCATTCATGCCTTCGAAATTCGCGAGATCCGAGATGTAGATCTGCACCGACAGCAGATGCGCCTTGTCGCTGTTCGCTTCGGCAAGCAGACGGTCGATGTGGCCGAGCACTTCGCGCGTCTGGCCGCGGATGTCCTGCGTGGTGTCTTCGGCGATCTGGCCGGCCAGATACACGGTGCCGTTGTGGATCGCGGTTTCGGAGAGACGGGCCCCGACGTGGTGACGAATGACTGCCATGAAATGTTCCGGTCGTGATGAGTGAGGAATCGGGCGGCACGGCCCGCGTGCCGCCGAACCGCATATTATGACGCGTTTAGGCGCCGCCTTCGACGAAAAACCGCCGCGCGAGCGCAATCTGGTCGGCGCTGACGAACGCCGGCGCGTGGCCCGCCCCCGGGATCTCGACCTGCGTCACATGCCGGCCGCGACGGACCATTTCAGCCGCCGTCTCGCGCGACAGCAAGTCGGACGTCTCGCCGCGCACGACGAGCAGCGTCGCATCCGTCGTCTCGATCGCGCGCCACAGCGCGGCCTCGCCGAGCGCGGCCAGCTCCGGCGTCGTCGCCTTGAACGGCTCGGCGATGCGCGGATCGTAGCGCATCGTCCAGTCGCCTTCGGGCAGTTGGTGCAGCAGCGGCCCGTTGATCTCGCGCCACTCGTCGGCGCTCAGCGCACCGAACGGCAGCGACAGCGACGTCAGATAGTCGATCCCCTCCTGCTCGGTCGCAAAGCGCGGCTGCACGCCGAGATACTCGCCGATGCGCGTCAGCGAATCGGGCTCGATGCGCGGGCCGACGTCGTTGACGATCATCCGCCGCAGCGGCGAACCGGGCAGCCCGGCGAGCGCCATGCCGATCAGGCCGCCCATCGACGTACCGAACCAGTCGACCGATTCCACGTCGAGCCGTGCGATCAACGTCACCATGTCGGCCACGTACTGCGGAATCGCGTAGAGCCGCGGATCGGCCAGCCGGTCGGAGCGGCCACGCCCGGCGACATCGGGGCAGACGACGCGATACGTATCGGACAGCGCGGCGGCCAGCCGGTCGAAATCGCGCCCCGAGCGCGTCAGGCCGTGCACGCAGACCAGCACGCGCGGATTCGCGGGATCGCCCCATTCCGTATAGGCAACGTGGTGAAGGCCGGCGGCGCTCGCACACTGCACGCGTCGCTGACGGGGAACCGGGGAATTCGCTGAAGTCGTTGGCATCGTTGGCATCCTGTGGAACGGCGGCGGCGCAGCGGGCCGCGCTTGCAACCGACGAGCCGCCTAGTGCAAACGATTGTAAACCGCTTCGTAACGGCGAGGCGCCACACGCCCACGGCTCTCCAACGCATCGTTCGCGGCGACTCGCATCGCGGTACTACGTACCGCGCAGCTGCTCGCGCAGAAAATCGACGAATGCCCGCACGCGCAGCGGCACATGGCGGCCGCCGGGATAGACCGCGTGCAGCGGTGCCGCCGGCGCCGCGAATGCCGGTAGCACGCGCACGAGCCGGCCGGCATCGAGATCCTCGACGACGTCCCAGATCGACTTCAGTGCGATGCCCGCCCCCTCGAGCGCCAGCGTACGCGCCGCACCGCCGTCGTTCGTCAGCAATGCCGCTGTCACGCCGACGGCAACCGTACCGTCGGCACCGTCGAACCGCCACTCGGTACGGGGTTGATCACCCAGCACAATGCACTGGTGCGCGCAAAGCTCGGCCGGATGAGCCGGCTGCCCGTGCGCGGCCAGGTAGCGCGGCGATGCGCACAGCACGCGATGATTCGGCGCCAACTCGCGCGCGATCATCGTCGAATCGGCGAGGCTACCGATCCGCACGGCGACGTCGATGTCCTGCGCGAGCAGATCGACGATCGTATCGGTCAGCATCAGATGCACGACCAACTCCGGATGTCGCCGCCGAAACGCCGCGACGAGCGGCGCGATCCGCAGCCGGCCCAACTCGCCCGGGGCCGTCACCCGCAGCACGCCGCCGACCGTACCGCGGCGATCGCTCATCAGCGTTTCGGCGCGCTCGACCTCCGCCAGGATGCGAAGCACCTGCGCATGAAACTGTGCACCGTCGTCGGTCAGCGTCTGCTGCCGGGTTGTCCGGTGCAGCAGTCGCACGCCCAGGCGCGACTCGAGATGCGCGAGCCGTTTGCTCACGACGGACAGCGACAGGTCCAGCTCACGCGCCGCCGCCGACAGGCTGCCGGCCGACACGATCCTCGCGAAGGTATCGAGCGCGGCGAGATCGTCGATCAGCATCGCAGCGCTCGGCTCAGCTCGATCTTTCCTTTTTTCGAATAATCCATTCGATTTTTCCCCGTATTTATATCAAGAACAGAAACCTACCATACCTGTTCCGCGTCGTCCCACGATGCCCCTTACAGGACCCTCCAAACCATGTCGATTCGTCTTTCTTCAATCGCTCGCCCGATCGCCCGCATGATCGCCGCGGCGGCATGCGTGGCCGCGCTTTCGCCCGCCGCATCGCGCGCTACCGAACTCGTCGAGCCTCACGGCCTGACCGTCGCGACCGATGTGCCGGCCGCGCAGGCCCGTGAGCAGATTCTCGCCGCGCGCCGTTACGGCACGTTCTGGGATACCGGCGATGCCGCGCTCGCGCGCGCGGCGCTCGCGCCAGACTTCATCGATCGGACCTTGCCGGCGGGTCGCGCACAAGGCGTATCGGGGCCAATCGCGGCATCCGAAGCGATGCGTGCTGCCGTCCCGGACCTGCGTTGCGACATCGAACAAATGATCGTCGCCGGCAACCGGGTCGTCGTGCATCTGCACTTTCGGGGCCATTTCATCGGCATGTTCAATGGCACGGCCGGACACGGGCAGATGGTCGATTTCATCGCGACCGACATCTATCGAATCGATCACGGCCGGATAGCGGAAAACTGGCATATCGAGGACAACCTGACGCTGATGCGTCAGCTTGGACTCGTCGGATGACGGAGGGAACGATGACTTTCAGCGACAACGATTCGTCCGCGATGCAGCCGGGCCGCCGCACCTTTCTTGCGCAAGCCGGCGCCGGCGTGGCTGCCGGCATCGCGATGGCCGCGGGCGCATCGCGCACGGCGGTCGCCGCGCCGATACCGGGCGCCGCCGCGACGGACATCGGCGGGTTCTGGCCGGACGATACGCGGCTCGCGATCTCGATCTCGATGCAGTTCGAGGCCGGCGGACAGCCGCCGAAGGGCGCGGACAGTCCGTTTCCGCCTGTCCAATTCCCGGCGTCGGTGCCGGTCGATCCGGCGTCGGCCACGTGGTTCGCGTACGGCTACCGTGAAGGCATTCCGCGCCTGCTCGACCTGTGGGACCGGCACGGCGTGAAAGTGACGTCGCACATGATCGGGGAAGCCGCCCGCCGGCATCCCGAACTGGCACGCGAGATCGTGTCGCGCGGCCATGAAGCGGCCGCGCACGGGCCGACATGGCGATCGCAATTCGCGATGAACCGTGACGACGAGCGCCGCTTCCTCACGGAAGCCCGCGACATGGTCGAGGCGGTGACGGGGCAGCGCCCGATCGGCTACAACTGCAACTGGTTGCGGCGTGGCCCGCACACGCTGTCGCTGCTGCAGGAACTCGGTTACGTGTACCACATCGATGACGTCAGTCGCGACGAGCCGTTCGTCGAGACCGTCGGCGGCCGCGATTTCGTGGTCGTGCCATACACGCTGCGCAACAACGACATCCTGCTGATCGAGGGCCGCAACTACTCGCCGACGATGTTCCTCGAACAGATCAAGCTCGATTTCGACCAGTTGTACGCGGAGGCCGGGCAGCGGCGCAGATTGATGTCGATCAGCGCGCACGACCGGATCAGCGGCACGCCGCAGATGGTCCGCGCATGGGACGCATTTCTGCGCTACGCCCGCTCGCATCCGGGCGTCGCGTTCATGCGCAAGGACGACATCGCACGCTTTGCGTTGCGCAGCCGGTCGACGCTACGCGAAACCGAAGCGCTCTGACCGGATTCCACTCACTTCCTCACTTCGGAAAACCATCATGAATGATTCGCTACACGGAAAGAAAGTACTGGTCGTCGGCGGCAGCTCCGGTATCGGCGCCGCGGCCGCGACAGCATTCGCGCAGCGTGGCGCCGTCGTGACGATCGCGTCGCGCGATCCGGCGAGGGCCGGCTCGGATCTCGCGCGAAGCGGGCACGTGCGTACCGAAGCGCTCGACATCACCGATACGGCGGCCGTCGATGCATTCTGCGCGCGTGCCGGTCAGTTCGACCATGTCGTGATCTCGGCCGCGAAGACCGCCACCGGCCCGCTCCGCTCGCTGCCGCTCGCGGACGCCCAGGCCGCGATGGACAGCAAGTTCTGGGGCGCATACCGTGTCGCCCGCGCGATCGACATCGCATCCGGCGGATCGCTGACGTTCGTATCGGGTTATCTCAGCGTGCGACCGAGCGCGTCGTCGGTACTGCAGAGCGCGATCAATGCGGCGCTGGAAGCGCTGGCGCGCGGCCTTGCGCTGGAACTGGCGCCCGTACGCGTGAATACCGTTTCGCCGGGCCTGATCGCGACGCCGCTGTGGGACAAGCTTGCCGCCGACGCCCGCGAAACGATGTATGCGAACGCCGCCCAGCGCCTCCCGGCGCGCCGGGTGGGCCGGCCGGAAGACGTCGCGAATGCGATCGTGTATCTGGCGACGACTGGTTATGCAACCGGTTCGACGGTGTTGATCGACGGCGGCGGCGCAATCGCGTGACGCACGGTCATCGCAATCATGACAAAACGCCCCGCGTTCCATGAGGAACGCGGGGCGTCGAGGGTCGTGCAGAGAAGTCGGCGCTTACGCGACCGCGCTCAGGTCGAGCGGCGCGCCCGTCTTCGCCTGGATCTCTTCCGCGCTCACGCCGTCGGCGAGTTCGAGCACCTTCAGCCCGTCCGGCGTCACTTCGATCACGCCGAGGTCGGTGATGATCAGATCGACCACGCCGACACCCGTCAGCGGCAGGTTGCATTCGTCGAGAATCTTGTGCTGGTCGCCCTTCGCGACGTGCTCCATCAGCACGACGACGCGCTTCACGCCCGCGACGAGGTCCATCGCGCCGCCCATCCCCTTGATCATCTTGCCCGGGATCATCCAGTTCGCGAGGTCGCCCTTCTTGCTGACCTGCATCGCGCCGAGGATCGCGAGATTGATGTGGCCGCCGCGAATCATCGCGAACGAATCGGCCGACGAGAAGATCGACGAACCCGGCAGCGTCGTGACGGTCTGCTTGCCGGCGTTGATGAGATCGGCGTCGACTTCGTCTTCGGTCGGCGACGGCCCGATGCCGAGCAGGCCGTTCTCCGACTGCAGCCACACCTCGACGCCTGCCGGCACGTGGTTCGCGACGAGCGTCGGCAGGCCGATGCCGAGGTTCACGTAGAAGCCGTCCTGCAGTTCCTTCGCCGCGCGCGCGGCCATCTGGTCACGATTCCAGGCCATGTCAGTCTCCTTTCGCGCGTACGACGCGTTGTTCGATGCGTTTTTCAGGCGTCGCGTTCAGCACGATGCGCTGCACGAAGATCCCCGGCGTATGAACCTGGTCCGGATCGAGCGTGCCGTTCTCGACGATCTCCTCGACCTCCGCCACGGTGATCTTGCCGGCCATCGCGCACATCGGGTTGAAGTTGCGCGCGGTGCGGCGGTAGATGAGGTTGCCCGACTTGTCGGCCTTCCACGCCTTGACGAGCGCGACGTCGGCCGTCAGCGACGGCTCGAGCACGTAGTGGCGATCACCGAACTGGCGCGTTTCCTTGCCTTCCGCGATCACGGTGCCGTAGCCGGTATTCGTGAAGAACGCGGGGATGCCCGCGCCGCCCGCGCGCAGCTTTTCGGCGAGCGTGCCCTGCGGCGTGAATTCGAGCTCGAGTTCGCCGGCCAGGTATTGGCGCTCGAACTCCTTGTTCTCGCCGACGTACGACGAGATCATCTTCTTGATCTGGCGCGTTTCCAGCAGCAGGCCGAGGCCGAAACCGTCGACGCCCGCGTTGTTGCTGATGCAGGTGATGCCCTTGACCGCCGAATCGCGCAACGCCGCGATCAGCGCCTCGGGAATCCCGCACAGGCCGAAGCCGCCCACCGCGAAGGTCTGTCCGTCGCGGACGATCCCCTCCAGCGCGGCAGCCGCGCTTGGATAGACTTTGTTCATCAGTTGTCCCTTCCTCTATGGAAACCAGCAAAACCGGTTCACGCGCCACGTGGCGCAAGCCCGCCGCACCATTCTATGCATGTGCGGCAATGCCTGCGTCGGGGCACGCTGTTTTTATGTCGCGACACACCGCCGCGAGATGCCTGAAAGGGTACGATGTGACGCCGATGCGGCACAATACGCAAAAATACATAAGCATTTGCCTCCGCCTGCCCGCGCCATGCCCGATCTCGATTACCAGACCGCCTTCCACCTCGCGCCGCTCGGCCTCGTGCTGTCGCGCGATCGTGTGATCGAGGACTGCAACGACGCGCTCGCGTCGATCTTCCGCTGCGCGCGGGCCGACCTGATCGGGAAGTCGTACGCGGTGCTCTACCCGTCGACGGACGAATTCCAGCGAATCGGCGAGCGCATTGCACGCGTGATGGTCGCGAACGGCGTCTACTCGGATGACAGAATCATGAAACGCGCGGACGGCGAGCTGTTCTGGTGCCACGTGACGGGACGCGCACTCGACCGCACCGCGCCGCTCGCGGCCGGCGTCTGGACCTTCGAGGATTTGAGCGCGACGCGCCGCGTCGCGGTCGAGCTGACCCCGCGCGAGCGCGAGATCGCCGCCCAGCTCGCGACCGGCAAGACCAGCAAGCAGATCGGGCGCGTGCTCGACATCAGCTCGCGCACGGTCGACATCTACCGCGCGCGGCTGATGCGCAAATACGGGACGAACAATACGCCGGAGCTGCTGCAGCGCCTGCTCGGGCAGTGAACGCGCATCGCGTGACGGCGCTCGGATGACGATCGGCCGCGCATGGCGGCCGATCGGGGGGAACATCGGAAAACCGGGCACGGCACGCCACCGGCGATCCGGTGCCGGCCTGCCGGCAGCCGCGCTCAGCCGACTTTCGTCGCGAGCGCCTGCTCGATCGTGTCGCGCAGCAGTTGCGGCAGCGGCACCGACTTGCCAAGCGCGTAGTCGACCCACACGCAGCGCGCGTTGCCGCGTGCATAGACATGCCGCGGATCGTCCGCGCGCGTGAGCTCGAAACCGGTGTCGAAACTGCTTCGGCCCGGCTTCGCGGCCGACATCTTCGCGATCACGTCGCCCGGATAGTGCAGTTGCTTGAGGAATTCCATCGACGCGGTGACGATGACGGGCCCCTGCCCCTCGCCGTTGCCGCCGGCGATGCCGAGCGCTTCGAACCACGAAATCCGCGCCTGCTCCATGTAGCGGAAATAGACCGTGTTGTTCACATGGCCGAACGCGTCCATGTCGCCCCAGCGGATCGGCATCGACATCTCAAAAACGGGTGAGTAATCGCTTGTTGCGCTCATTGCAGTCTTCTTTGTTGCGGAATGTCATCCGCTCACGCGAGGCCGAAACCGTCATCGGCGGAGATAATCGAGCCATTGATGAACTGCGACTCGTCGGCCGCGAGCAGCAACAACAGCCCGTCGAGATCCTGCGGCTTGCCGACGCGCCGGCGCGGCAGCATCGACTGCAGCTTCTGGCCCTGCTCGGTTTCCCACAGGTAATGATTGATTTCGGTATCGATATAGCCCGGACAGATCGCGTTCACGTTGATCCCGTGGCGGCCCCACTCCAGCGCCATCGCGCGCGTCATCTGCACGACCGCGGCCTTGCTCATCGCGTACAGCCCGATCTGCGGGAACACGCGCAACCCGGCCACCGACGCGATGTTGATGATCCGGCACGGCGGCTTGCCGTTGCCGCCACCGTTCGCGCGCATGATCATCCGCTTCGCGACTTCCTGCGCGACGAAAAATGCGCCGCGCGTGTTCGTATCGAACACGAACTCGAAATCCGCCGGCGTCACGTCGACGAGCTTCTGCATCGTCGACACGCCGGAATTGTTCACGAGGATGTCGATCGTGCCGGCTTCCGTCTCCGCATGCGCGACGGCCGCCTTGATGCTCTGCACGTCGGTCACGTCGAGCGACACGACGTGCGCGGCACCGCCCGCCGCCTCGATCTCCGCGCGCAGCTCCTTCAGGCGTTCGACGCGGCGGCTCGCGAGCACGACCTTCGCGCCGGCCTGCGACAGCACTTGCGCAAAACGCTGCCCCAGGCCGCTCGACGCGCCCGTGACCAGCGCAACCTTGCCTTCCAGATTGATCGATCGACCCATTTGCCCATCCCCTTTCGATGTCGTTTCGCCAGCCCGGGCGGCACAGCCCGGGCGGCATTACCCTATCACAAAAAATAGAACGATCGTGCTAATCTACCTGCATGTTGTTGCGGCAAGCGTTTCGTTTCGCAGACAATACGCTCCCGAATAAAAGCATTCTAACGGTTAGAGGAACGCCAATGACCCCCGCAAGCCTCATCGAGCAATACGGCCCGCGCGAATCGATGGAATACGACGTCGTGATCGTCGGCGGCGGCCCCGCCGGGCTGTCGGCGGCGA
>NZ_LOVM01000003.1:0-1207 GCF_001523445.1 Burkholderia sp. ABCPW 11
GCAACGAGCTCGCTGTCGACGGCGATCTCGGCGAGCAAGACGCACTACTACAGCGTGAACGACAACGGCACGCAGCAGGCCAACTACAACAACGATGGCGCAACCGGCGTCAACGCGATGGCGGCTGGCATCGCGGCCACGGCGGCGGGGACGAACGCCACGGCGGTAGGCTACAGCACGAATGCCGCCGGGGCCAATGCGCTTGCCTTGGGTTCGGGCGCGACGGCGGCCGGGGCGGGCAGCATTGCAGAAGGCTTTGGCGCAACGACGCCGGGTACCGGTGCCAACAGTATCGCGATCGGCACCAACGCCACCGTGGTGGCGAACGGACCGAGCGGCGGTGCGGGCGGTGTCGCGATCGGTGCGGGTGCGATGGCCGGCGACCCCGGAACCGCAGTGGGTTCGGGTGCTTCCGCGCTGGGCATCGATGCGACGGCGATGGGCTACAACGCCACGGGGGCGGGATCGGCAAGCGCCGCGTTCGGTACGGGCGCGTTCGCCTCCGGTACCCATACGACAGCGCTGGGCGCAGGTGCGACAGCCACCAATACGGGAGATGTCGCACTCGGCAGTGGCTCCGTAACGGCAGCGACCAACCCGACGACGACCGGCACGATCGGCGGCGTCACCTACAGCTATGCAGGCACGACGCCGTCGAGCGTGGTGAGCGTGGGTGCGTCGGGCGCTGAGCGTCAGATCACGAACGTCGCCGCAGGCCGTGTCAGTGCGACGAGCACCGATGCGATCAACGGTTCGCAGCTCTTCGCGACCAACCAGGCCGTGAACTCGCTGTCGACGTCGACCTCGACCGGCATCAGTTCGCTGTCCACCGGTCTGTCGAGCACCAACAGCTCGGTTACGTCGCTGTCCACGGGGATCGGGTCGATATCCAGCTCGGTGTCGACGGTTACGAGCAGCATCGCATCGTTGTCCACGTCGACGTCGACCACGGCCAGTTCGTTGTCCACCGGTGTGAGTTCGCTCTCGACGTCGACCTCGACGACGACAAGCTCGCTGTCGACCGGCCTGTCGAGCACGAACAGCAGCGTGACGTCGCTGTCCACGGGGTTGTCGAGCACGAACAGCAGCCTGACCTCGCTGTCCACGTCGACGTCGACCACGGCAAGTTCGCTCTCCACGGGCGTGAGCTCGCTGTCGACGGGTCTGTCGAGCACGACCAGTTCGGTGACGTCGCTGTCGACGTCGA